>DASQNF010000130.1:0-5697 GCA_035645115.1 Thermoleophilaceae bacterium
CTGAGGGCGGCGCCGATCAGCTCGCCGCGACGCTCGGCGGGCGAGGCCGACACGAGCCAGGCCATGCCGGACGCCCACATGCAGGCGCCGCCGATGCCCTGGACGAAGCGCGCCGAGTCGAGCAGCACGATCTCCTCCGCAAAAGCGAACGCGATGCTGGTGGCGCACAGCATCCCGAGGCCGAGCATCAGCGTGGGCTTGACGCCCCAGCGGGTGGCCAACCAGCCGGCCGGCAACGCGCCGGCGAACGTGCCGGCCGGGTAGGCGGCCGTCAGGAGCCCAGCGCCGGTCTTCGACAGGCCGAGCTCGTCCGAGTACACCGGCAGCAGCGGGGCCACCGCAGCGAAGAACATCGTGTCCACGAGCACCACCGCCGCGACGAGCCAGAACAGGCGACGCATGCCGCGAGGTTAAGCGCAACCGCACGCCGCCGGCCAAGCCGGCGGGTGGCGGCACGGCGCGGGACCGCAGCCCGGCACAATAGGCGCGCATGGCCACCCTCCTCGAAGAGCTCGTCGACTGGCTGCGCATCCCCTCGGTGTCCACGGGCGGCGGCGACGCCGCCGCCCTGCGCGCGGCCTGCGACTGGGTGCTCGAGCGGATCGAGGCGGCCGGCGGAACCGCCGAGGCCATCTCGCTCGACGGCGGGCATCCGATGGCCACCGGAGAGCTGCGCGCCTCCCTCCGGCACGACCAAGCGCCCACGGTGCTGGCGTACGGGCACTACGACGTCCAGGATCCGGGCCCGCTCGAGGCGTGGACGAGCCCGCCGTTCGAGCCCACCGAACGCGGCGGGCGCCTATACGCGCGCGGCGCCGCGGACGACAAGGGGAACTTCCTCCCGCTCCTGCACGTGGCGTGCGAGCTCGCCCGCGCGGGCCGGCTGCCGGTGAACGTGCGCTTCCTGGTCGAGGGCGAGGAGGAGGTCGGCAGCGGCTCGGTGCTGCGTCATCTGGGCGCAGGCGAGCTGCGGGCCGACTGCGCGATCGTGTTCGACTCGCTGATGGCGGACGAGCGCACCCCCGCGATCTCGGTCGGCGCGCGCGGGCTCGTCCAGACGGCGATCGAGGTACGAACGGGCGAGCGCGACCTGCATTCGGGGCTCTACGGCGGGGCGGTCCTGAACGCCGGGCACGTGCTCGTGGACGCGCTGCGCGCGGTGATGCCGGACGCGTCCGGGCGGGTGCGCTCGGAGCTGGCCGCCGGAGTGGCGCCCGTGACGGACGCCGAGCGCGAGTCCTGGGCGCGGCTCGCGCCGGGCGCGGCTGCGCTGGCCGCCGTGGGCGGACGGCCGGTGGCCCCGGAGGCGGCGGACGAGCTCTACGAGCGCACCGGCGGGGCGCCCGCCCTGGACGTGAACATGGTGGAGCTCGGGGAGCCGCGCACGATCGTGCCGTCCCGGGCGCGCGCGTACGCGAGCCTGCGGCTCGCCCCTGGACAGAGGGCCGCGGCGATGGGGGCGGAGCTCGAGCGGCTGCTGCGTGCGGCGGCGCCAGCCGGCGCCGAGCTGAGGCTCGACACCAAGCTGGCCGACCCCGCGCTGTTCGACCCCGCCGACCCGGCGCTGCGCCTCGGCGCGGAGGCGATCGAGCGCGCCTGCGGCGTGGCGCCCGCGCTCGTGCGGCTGGGTGGCACGCTGCCGTTGCTGGCGCTCTTGGCCGAGCAGGGGATCCCCACGATCGTGACCGGCTTCGTGCTCCCCGACGACGCGATCCACGCGCCCGACGAGAGCTACCGGCTCGAGAGCCTGCGGCTCGGGGAAGCCTCGGCCCGCGAGCTGTACCGCGAGCTGGCCGCGCTTCCGGCAGCGGCCTGAGCTCTCCTGCCGGGGGGGCCGCGACCGGGACGCTCAGATCTCGCGGCGCAGGCGGTGAATCGACACCCGCGGCGAGCGCGGGCTCGCCGTCGTGCGCACGGCCCAGCCCTCCGCCGCCGCCCGGGTGAGGAAGCCTTCGGCCGCCGCCCGGCCCGGGTCCGCGATCAGCACCTGCCCGCGCTCGTCCACGAGCCGGGGCAGCAGCCCCAGCAGCAGCTCGCCGTTGCGCCGCTCGTAGAGCAGGTCGGATCCGAGCACGAGGTCCCACGGGGCGCGCCCCACGATCCGCCCCGGCGCGCCCCAGGCGCAGACGATCGCCTCGAGCCTGACCTGGTTGCGCTCCGCGTTCGCGCGAGTGGCGAGCACGGCGTCGGCCGACCAGTCCGTGGCGAGCACTCGGCCGCCGGAGCGCGCCGCGGCGATGCTCGGCAACCCCAGCCCGCAGCCGAGCTCGAGCGTGCGCTTGCCCCGCAGCGAGCGCAGCGACAGGTCGTGCGCGAGCGCGATCGCGCTCGACCACAGCTCGGCCCAGTAGGGAAGGAACTCGTCGGCCTCGAACTCCTCCTCGCTGAGCAGCGACTCCGAGTCGCGCGGGCGTACCAGCTCGAGCTCCCCGCCGGGCAGCGGGATCAGCTCCGCGACGGTCTCGGGCGCGCCCGGGCCCCCGGCCGGACCGGTCTCGCGGCGATGCTCTACTCCAGCCGTCCGGCCTCCCGCGCGGCCGCCTCGGCCGCGTCCAGCTGGCGCTCGATCAGCTCGAGGCCCGAGCTCCAGAAGCCCGGATCGGCGAGGTCCACGCCGACTATCGCGCCGAGCTCCTCGGGTGGCCGCGAGCCGCCGGCGCGCAGCAGGTCGAGGTACGAGCCGACGAACTCGTGGCCGCTCTCCTCGTAGCGCCGGTACACCGACAGCGCCAGGAGGTGCCCGTACGCGTACGCGTAGACGTAGCCGGGCGCGTCCACGAAGTGCCACACGTACGACCACCAGAGGCCGTAGTCGTCGTCGAGCTCGACGCTGTCGCCCAGCAGCTCGGACTGGGTGGAGAGCCAGAGCTCGCCCAAGCGCTCCACCGAGAGCTCGCCCGCCTCGCGGCGCTCGCTGTGGATCGCGTGCTCGAAGCGGTTCATCGCGACCTGGCGGAACACCGCCGCCACGGCGCCGTCGAGCGCGCCGGCCAGCAGGTCGAGCCGCTCGCCGGCGCCCGGCGCGCGCTCGAGCAGGGCCTCGAGCACGATCGTCTCTCCGAAGATCGAGGCGGTCTCGGCGAGCGTGAGCGGCGTAGTGAAGTGGTAGATGCCCTGCGGGCGGGCGAGCGAGGCGTGCACCCCGTGGCCGAGCTCGTGGGCCATCGTCAGCACGTCGTGGGGGCGCGAGGTGTAGTTGAGCAGCACGTAGGGGTGGGCCGAGGGCACCGTGTACGAGCAGAACGCGCCGCCGCGCTTGCCCGGGCGCGGGGGGCCGTCGATGTGGCCGTCCGCGAAGAACGCGCCGGCCGCCGCGCCGAGCTCGGGCGAGAAGCTCGAATAGCAGTCGAGCACGATCTCCCGCGCCTCGTCATAGGGGATCCGCTCGTCGGAGTCCGACACCGGAGCCATGCGGTCGTAGTAGCCGAGCCGCTCGAGTCCGAGCAGGCGCGCCTTGAGCGCGTACCAGCCCCGGGCGAGGTCGTAACGGCCCTGCACCGCGGCGATCAGCGCGTCCACGGACTCGTCGCTCGCCTCGTTGGCGAGGTTGCGGGACGCGAGCCAGTGCGGATAGCTGCGCAGGCGGTCCTTCGTGGCCTTGTCGGCGAGCAGTGTGTTGAACACGTACGCGCGCGTGCGCAGGCCCGGCCCGAGCGCGGCGGTGATCGCCTGCGCGGCCTCGGCCCGGCGCGTGCGGTCGGGGTCCTGCAGGAGCGAGAGCGCCTCCTCGAGCGAGGCAAGCTCCTCGCGGTCGGGCAGGCGCACCTCGAGCGCCGAAGCCTGCTCGGTGAACAGCCGCCGGAAGGCGGCGGGCCCGGTCACCTCGGTCTCGGTGAGCACGCGCTCCTCGGGCTCGGAGAGCTGGTGGGGGCGGTAGCGGCGCAGCGTGCGCAGGTGGTGGGCGCAGAACTCGAGCTCGGGCGCCTCGAGCAGCTCCGCGGCGCGCTCGTCCGGCGCCAGGTTCCACTCGAGCTCGAAGAAGAGCAGCTCGGTCTCGATCGCGGCGCCGAGCTCGCGGGCCCGCTGCAGGAGCGCGCCGCGCTGGGGGTCAGCGGTGTCGAGGGAGAAGCTCAGGTACGCGTAGGAGCCGGCGCGGCCGGCGAGGTCGTGGATCGCGGCAAGCTCGCGCATCGCGCCGGCCAGGCCGTCCCGGTCGAGCTCGGCCACCCGGCCGCGGTGGCGCTCGGCGAACGCCGAGGCGCGCTCGCGCGCCTCGGACAGCATGGCTTCCACCCCTGTGGCGCCCCGCCCGCCCACGAGCGGCTCGAGGTCCCATCCGGCCTGGTCGAGTGCGGCGTCGACGCTCACGGGTCAGAGGATGATGACGGCTGCGTGTCGGGGTCCGTCATGCCGTCAGTATGTCGCCATGCCCGCGCCGACTCCGCTCGAGGAAGCGCCCGCCCCGATCGGCGGGTCCAGGCCGCTGTTCCTGAAGCGCGAGGACGTGCACGAGCTCGGCGCGTTCAAGTGGCGCGGGGCGCTGCCGGCCCTCGCCGAGTACCGCTCACGGGGAGCGGACGCGGTGGTCACGGCCTCCACGGGCAACCACGGTGCGGCGAGCGCGTGGGCGGCCGAGCGAGTCGGGATCCGCGCGGTGGTCTTCGCTCCCGAGGGCGCGAGCGCGGCCAAGCTCGCGCTGCTCGAGCGGCTCGGCGCGGAGCTGCACCTGGTCGGTGCGGACCTCGACGAGGCGAAGGAGCGAGGGCGCGCCTGGGCGGCGGAGCGCGACCTGCCCTTCTTCGAGGACGGCGCCGAGCCGGCGCAGTTCGAGGGCTATGCGGAGATCGGCCGTGAGCTGCTCGCCCAGCTCGGCGAGCAGCCGGCGCGCGTGGTGGCGCCGGTGGGCAACGGCGCGCTCCTGATCGGGGTGGCCCGCGCCGTGGGGGCCGCGGCCGTCGGGGTGGTGGCCAAGGAGGCGCCCGTGATGGAGCTGAGCGTGGCCGCCGGCCGGCCGGTGGAATGCGCGCAGAGTGCGACGTTCGCCGACGGCATGGCGGTGCGCGTGGCCGTCCCGCTGGCCGTGGACGAGCTCGTAGGCCTGCGGGTGCCGATGGTGTCCGTGTCGGAGCGGGCGATCGCACGCTCCGTTGGCGCCTTCGCGGCCGCCGGCATCCGCGTGGAGGGCTCGGCGGCCGCAGCACTGGCGGGCCACGAGGCGCTAGGGCCCGCCGACGGTCAGACCGTGCTGATCGTGACCGGGCGCAACATCGAAGACGACCTCCACCGGCGCGCCGTCCAGGATCCCGAGAGCTTCCCCGACTGACAGCGCCTGGTCCGGAAGCCGCTGCTGCGCGCCGCGGGTCTCGACGAGAACGCCGCCCATGCCCAGGAGCGGACCTCGCGGCGGCCCGTCAGTCCGTGCCAGCGTAGCTCTCGCTGCCCAACACGTGGAGCGAGACGTACGGCTCGTGGCCCACGACCCAGCTGTCGTGGCCCGGCGGGACGTAGAAGAGCTCGCCCGCACGCATGACGCGCTCGCTGCCGTCGGCCATCCTGACGGCGGCCTGTCCCTCCAGCACGAGGCCGACGTGCTCGACCTGGCAGAGCTCGGCCCCGGCGGCGGCGCCCACGTGCTGCGACCACTTCCAGCCCGGCTCGTAGGTGGCGCGCCCGAGCGTCATCGGGCCGACCCGATAGACCTCGAAGCGGCCCTTCTCGAAGCTGCGCGTCTCGGTCGGGTTGTCGAGTTGGACGAGC
>DASQNF010000131.1:0-8992 GCA_035645115.1 Thermoleophilaceae bacterium
CGCGCTGGTGGTCGCCGATCATCAACGCCGAGCATCTTGCGATGCGCGACCGCGCCGCGATCTTCGACCTGACCGCGTTCTGCGTGTTCGACGTCGTCGGCCCGGGTGCGCTCGAGTGCGTGCAGAGCGTCTCGATGCGCCAGATGGACGTGAAGCTCGGCCGCGTGGTCTACACGCCGGTGCTCACCCCGCGCGGGGGCTTTCGCTCCGACCTCACGGTGATGCGCCTGGGCGACGAGCACTTCCGGGTCGTCACGGGAGGCGCCCACGGCATGGCCGACCTGAAGTGGTACGCCGACCACACCGGCCCGGAGGCGCAGGTGGTGGACCTCACCTCGAGCTGGTGCACGCTCGGGCTCTGGGGGCCGCGCGCACGCGACATCCTCGCCGCCACCACGAGCGCCGACATCTCGAACGAGGGCTTCCCGTTCGCGAGCTGCCGCACGATCGAGGTGGGCTCGCTGCGCGTGCTCGCCTCGCGCATCTCCTACGTCGGCGACCTCGGCTGGGAGCTCTACGTGCCGATCGAGCAGGGCGCGAAGCTCTGGGACACGGTGTGGGAGGCGGGCGAGCCGCACGGCGTCCTGCCCGCCGGCATCGGCGTCTACGGCACAACCGGGCGCCTCGAGAAGTGCTATCGCGCTTTCGGCTTCGAACTCGACGGCGAGTACGACGTGGTCGAAGCGGGCATGGCCTGGGGCAAGGTGAAGGAGCAGGACTTCATCGGCAAGGAGGCGCACGTGCGCCAGCGCGAGTCGGAGCCGGCCACCGTGATGTGCGCGCTGACAGTGGACGACCACTCGCCCAACGGCGGGCCGCCGCGCTACATGCTGGGCGGCGAGCCGGTGGTCACGCGGGACGGGCGCCCGCTCACCGACGCGAAGGGCCGCCGCTCGTTCGTCACGAGCGCCGGCGCGGGTCCCTCCATCGGCAAGCACATCCTGATGTCCTACCTGCCGCCCGAGCACGCGAGCGTGGGCGCGGAGCTGGGCGTGGAGTACATGACCGAGCGCTATCCCGTGACCGTGGCGAGCGCCGACTCCACGCCGGTGTTCGACCCCGCCAACGAGCGGATCCGGTCGTGAGGCTGCTCGTCTGCGTCAAGCGCGTGCCGCTCACCGGCGGCAAGATGGTCCTGACCGCCGACGAGCAGGCGCTCGAGACCCGCCACCTCGGCTTCACGATCAGCCCGCACGAGGAGTGCGGCGTGGAGGAGGCGGTGCGGATCGCCGAGCAGCACGGCGGCGAGGTGACCGTGCTCACGCTCGGCCCGCCCGAGGCCGAGGAGCAGGTGCGCGAGACGCTCGCGATGGGCGCCCACCGCGGCATCCTGCTCGAGAGCGGCCCTGACGAGTGGGACCCGCAGGGCACGAGCGCCGCGATCCTCGATGCGATTCGTGCCGACGAGGCGGCCAACGGCGCCTTCGACCTGATCGTGTTCGGCAACGAGTCGGCCGACTCCGGCAACTTCCAGGTGGGCGTCCGCGTGGCGTATGCGCTCGGCCGGCCGGTGGTGACGGGGCTCAAGGGGCTGTCGGTGGAGGACGGGCGCGCGCGCTGCGAGCAGGAGGTGGCCGGCGGGCGCGACGTGTACCTGGTGGCGCTGCCAGCCGTGGTGAGCGTGCTCGAGGGCATCAACCTGCCGCGCTACCCCTCGGTTCCGGCCAAGCTGCGCGCGCGCCAGAAGCCGATCGAGCGAAGCGCGCCCGAGCGTCCCGCCCCGAGGCTCGCGAAGCTCCGCCTGGTGGCGCCGGCGGGTCACGGCAAGCAGGCCCAGATCCTCGGCGAAGGGCCAGAGGCGGCGCCTGCGGTGGTCGAGGTCATGCGCGAGCTGGGGGTGACTTAGTGGCCGGCGTCCTGCTGCTGGCAGAGCACGAGGCGGGCGCGCTCGACGAGCTCTCGCTGCAGGCGCTCACGCTCGCCCGCGAGCTCGCCGGCGGCGAGACCGTGAACGCCCTGCTGGTGGGCGATGGCGGCCGTGAGGCCGCGGGGCTGCTCGGCGCCTACGGAGTCGCGAGCGCGCACGTGGCGGAGGACGAGCGGCTCGCCGCCTACGCCCCGGCGGCGTGGGCGCGCTGCTTGCTCGACCTCATCGAGCGGCTCGGGCCGGATGCGGTGCTCGCCGCCGGCACGAACCGCGGCAACGAGGTGCTCGCTCACGTGGCGGCGCGCCTGGACCTGCCGTTCGCCGCCAACGTGACGGAGCTGCGGGGCGGGAGCGCGGGCGGCGAAGCCGTCGCCGCCGGGGGCATCGAGCTCGTGCGCGTGCGCTGGGGCGGCAGCCTGCTCGAGGAGGCGCGTCTCGAGGGCGCGCCGGCGCTGCTCAGCGTGGCCCCGCATGCGCTGGCCGCGGCGAGCGCCAACGGGGCGGGCGCCCCGACCGTCGAGCCGTTCTCGCCCGAGCTCGAGGAGCCCGACCTGCTGGTGCAGGTGGCCGAGCACGTGGACACGGTGACGGCGGGCATCTCGCTCGCCGAGGCCAAGGTGGTGGTGAGCGGCGGCCGCGGCGTGGGCTCGGCGGACGGGTTCGCGATCCTCGAGGAGCTGGCCGAGCAGCTCGAGGCGGCAGTCGGCTGCTCGCGCGTCGTCACGAGCGCGGGCTGGCGCCCCCACACCGACCAGGTGGGCCAGACCGGCACCAAGGTCGCCCCCGACCTCTACATTGCGTGCGGCATCAGCGGCGCCACCCAGCACGTCGCGGGCTGCAAGGGAGCGAAGAAGATCCTCGCGATCAACTCGGACGCGGAGGCGCCGATCCTGGCGAGCGCCGACTACGCCGTGATCGGCGACCTCACCGAGATCGTGCCGGCGATCACGGCCGAGCTGCGAAAGGCGCGCTCCTCCCAGTGACCCGGCGACCGGGGGCGCGATGGACGTCCTGATCGGGGCGCTCGCGCTCGCGGCGGCGCTCGCCGTCTCCGGCTTCCTGTTCGCGCGGCGCGCCAAGCTGCTCGTGGAGCTCGTCAGGCTCGGCAAGCCGGCGGAGCGCTTCGACAACGTGCCGCAGCGGCTGCGCAACGAGGCGGTGATCGTGGTCGGACAGCGAAAGCTGCTGCAGAGGCTCGTGCCGGGGCTCGTGCACGCCGCGATCTTCTGGGGCTTCGTCGTGCTGTTCCCCACGATCGTGATCGCGATGATCGGCGCGGTCGACCGCGAGGCCACGCTGCCCTGGCTCGGGCACCAGGGCTGGTTCGGGCTGATGGTGGACGTGTTCGCGGTGCTCGTGCTGGCGGGCGTGATCGCGGCCGCCGCGATCCGCAAGATCCAGCGCCCGGCGCGCTTCGAGGGCAGCCACCTCGGCGAGGCGGACCTGATCCTGGCGATGATTGCCGGGATCGTGATGACGCTGCTGCTCTGGCACGCGTCGCGGATCGCGCTCGGGTTGAACGAGTGGCCGGCCTCGTGGTCGCCGGTCTCCGACGCGCTGTCCGGCCCCTTCGGGGACGGCGGCGCAACCGACGCGCTCGAGCGCGTCTTCGTGTGGGCGCACGTGCTGATCATCCTGTCGTTCCTCGCCTACCTGCCGCACTCGAAGCACCTGCACATCGCCACCGCGGCGGCGAACGTCTACTTCGGGCGCACCCGCGCCCGCGGGCGGATCGAGCCGCTGCGCTTCGACGGCCCGGAGGAGGAGATGCGCTTCGGCGCCGGCACGGTGGCTGACCTCACCTGGAAGCAGACGCTCGACACGTTCTCGTGCACCGAGTGCGGGCGTTGTCAGGACGTCTGCCCGGCCTGGAACACCGGCAAGGAGCTCTCGCCGAAGCTGCTGATCATGGCCCTGCGCGACCAGGTGTTCGAGGAGGGGCCCGCGCTCGTCCGCGGCGAGGAGGGCTTCGAGCCATCGCCGCTCGTGCCGAACGCGGTCACCGACAACGTGGTCTGGGACTGCGTCACCTGCGGCGCGTGCGTGCGCGAGTGCCCGGTGTCGATCGAGCACGTGGACCACATCATCGACCTCCGCCGGCACCTGGTGATGGTGGACGCCCGCTTCCCGAGCGAGTCGGAGCAGATGCTGCGCGACGTCGAGCGCGCCTCGAACCCGTGGGGCAAGGCGCAGACCGAGCGCGTCGACTGGGCCGCCGAGCTCGGCGTGCGCGTGCTCGAGCCGGGCGACCCGGCGCCCGAGGTCCTCTACTGGGTTGGCTGCGCGGCGTCGTTCGACGAGCGAGCGCGCACGGCGGCCGAGTCGACGGCGAGGCTGCTGCAGGCGGCCGGCGTGGACTTCGCGATCCTCGGCCCGCGCGAGTCGTGCACCGGCGACCCGGCCCGGCGCATTGGCAACGAGTACCTCTTCCAGGCTCACGCCGAGCAGAACGTGAGCACCCTGAACGACGCGGGGGTGACCAAGGTCGTGGCGAGCTGCCCGCACTGCTTCAACACGCTCGCGAACGAGTACCCGGACTTCGGCGGCGAGTACGAGGTGATGCACCACACCGAGCTGCTCGCCGAGCTGGTGCGCGACGGGCGGCTCGCGGCCAAGGGCGGCGGGGGCGAGATCACCTACCACGACTCCTGCTACCTGGCCCGCCACAACGACGTTCGCGCCGACCCGCGCGAGCTCGTGCAGGCGGTGGGCAAGCCGGTGGAGATGGAGCGAAGCGGCGAGCGCACCTTCTGCTGCGGGGCGGGCGGCGCTCACATGTGGATGGAGGAACGCGCCGGCCTGATCAACGAGGAGCGCGCGCGCGAGGCGGCCGCGACCGGGGCCGAGACGCTCGCGGTGGCCTGCCCGTTCTGCACCGTGATGCTGGACGACGGCGTGCGCGCGAACGGCGACGATCTGCGCGTGGTGGACGTGTCGACGCTGCTGGCCGAGTCGCTCGAGCCGGGCGCCGAGCCGCCGCGGGACGGCGAGCGCGCTCCCTGACGCGCTAGCCCGCCGCCAGGCGCTCCAGCGTCCGCCGCCGCCAGCGCTCGGTCCGGCCCACCTCGTTGAAGGTGTACATGTGGAAGCCGGCCACGTTCGCGGCGGGATCGGCCAGGTGGGGGGCCAGGTCCCGCAGCAGCCGGTCGGGCTTGAACTGGCGCGTGACGAGGCGCGAGACCCAGCCGCTCTGGCGCCCCAGGAAGCGCGCCGACTCGCCGATCCCGATCTTCATCGACACGCGCATCAGCTTGCGGTAGTCCACCGCTCCCGGCAGGCCGATCCAGATCGGGAGCTCAGTGCCGCGCGCGCGGACGGCGCCGATCCAGCCGCCGATCGTGGCGGCGTCGAAGCAGATCTGGCTGATGATGCAGGTGGCGAGCGGCGCCTTGGCGAACATGGCGCGGATCGTCTCGTCGTCTGGGATCAGGTGGTGGCTCTCCGGGTAGCCCGTGATCCCGACCTCGTCGAAGTCGGTGCGCAGCGGCCCCATCGCGGCGAGCAGGTCCGCCGCGCCGTCGAACTCCCCGGCGGCGTCGGTGGCGTCGCCGGCGGGCACGAACAGCTCGCGCACGCCGGCCTCGCGCAGGCGCGTGAGCACCTCGTGGAGGTGGGCGGCATCGCGCACCAAGCGGGCGGAGAGATGCGGAACGGTGTTGTAGCCGGCCCGGGCGAGGCGCTCGCTCAGCTCGAGCGTGGCCTCGAGCCCCTTGCGCGGCGAGGCGGTGACGGTCACCCGCGCTTGGGCCGGCAGGTGGGCGCGCACCTCGTCCTCGACTCCGTCGAGCGGCAGCACCTCGAAGCGCGGCCGCCGCAGGAGCTCGGCCACGACCGACGAGCCGTCGAGAGCCGCTGCTGCGCCCATCACTGATATATCAGAGTACCATTGCGGCCCAATGGCCGTCTATTCGCCCGCCGCCGGCCTGGTGGCCGAGCGCGCCTACCTCGAGCTGCGCGACCGGATCGTCACGCTCGGCCTCGCGCCTGGCACGGTCCTGCGGGAGGACGAGCTCATGCGCGAGCTCGAGATCGGGCGGACCCCGCTGCGCGAGGCGGTCAAGCGACTCGCGCTCGAGGATCTCGTGGCCGTGCAGCCGCGCCGCGGCACGTTCGTGACGGCGGTCGAGGCGACCGACATCGTGAACATCACCGAGGTGCGCTCGGAGCTCGAGGGCTACGCGGCCGAGCTCGCCGCGACGCGCATGGGCGAGGCCGGGCGCGAGGCCGCCGGGGCGCTGCTGCGCGAGGTGGAGGACCTGACCGGGCCGCACGACCAGCACCGGCTGATGCGCTTCGACGAGCGCATCCACCGCTTCACCTGGGAGGCGACGGAGAACCCCTACCTGGCCGGAACCCTCGAGCGCTACTTCACCCACTCGCTGCGGATCTGGTACATGGTGCTCGACCGCGTGCCCGGGCTCGGCCACTCGGTCCACGACCAGACGCGCCTGCTCGAGACGCTCCTGGACAGCGACGCCGCCGGCGCGCGAGCGATCATGCGCGAGCACGTGCTCGAGTTCCAGCGCGAGATCCTGGCGGCGTTCAGCCGGGGCTGACGTACACGGCGATTGACACGGCCCCTCCGGCGCTGGCATATTCGCGCCCGCGAGTGGGCCAACCAACTTGAGGAGCGAACGTGGCGGCCAGTACTGCCGGCGAACACTCTGACGAACTCGAGGAGTTCGGCTACAAGCAGGAGCTCGACCGCAGCATCGGAAAGTTCGCCAGCTTCGCGGCCGGGGTCAGCTACATCTCGATCCTCACCGGCACCTTCCAGCTCTTCTACGTGGTGTTCTTCGGCGGGCTCGCCTACTGCTGGTTCGTGCAGCGTCACAAGACCGGCGTGCTCGAGTCGCACCGCTTCCAGGCGGCGTCGGAGGCTGTGCCGGCGGGGCCGGCCCAGCCGGCCGCCGCGGGCGGGGGCTCGCCCGAGTAGTACAGGCGTGACAACCCGGATGTTCATCGACGGCGACTGGCGCGACGCCGCCGGAGGCGCGAGCGTCGACGCCACGAGCCCCGCCACCGGCGAGTCGCTCGGGCGGGTGGCCGAGGGCGGGCGCGAGGACGCCCGTCGCGCGATCGCCGCTGCCAACGCGGCATTCCCGGCCTGGGCGGCGCGCACCGGGTTCGAGCGCGCGGCCTTCCTGCACCGGGTGGCCGACGAGTGCGAGCGCCGTGCGGACGAGCTGGCGCGGGTGCTCACGCTCGACCAGGGCAAGCCGCTCAAGGCGGAGGCCGAGGGCGAGGTGGGCGAGCTCGTGGAGTTCTTCCGGATGGCGGCCGAGGACGGCAAGCGCGTCCAGGGCGCGATCCCGGAGAGCGCGGCGCCGGGCCGGCGCGTGTTGCTGCTGCGCCGGCCGGTGGGCGTGCTCGGGCTGATCACGCCCTGGAACTGGCCCTACACGATGCCCGCAGAGGTGCTCGCCCCTGCGCTCGCGTGCGGCTGCACGGTGGTCTGGACGCCCGCTCCCTCGACCGCCGTCTGCTCCGGCGTGCTCGCCGAATGCATCGCCGCCGCCGACCTCCCGCCGGGCGTGTTCAACCTCGTGCTCGGCCCCGGGCCGGAGGTCGGCGACGAGCTGGCGGTGAACCCCGGGACCCAGGCGGTGGCCTTCACCGGCTCGACCCCCACGGGGCTCACCGTGGCGCGGCAGGCGGCCGGCAAGGTGCAGCTGCTCGAGATGGGCGGCAACGGCCCGTTCGTGGTGCTGGACGACGCCGACCTCCCGGCCGCTGCGGACGCCGCCCGCGTGGCCGCCTTCCTCGGCGCCGGCCAGAGCTGCTCGGCGGCGGAGCGCCTGCTCGTACACGAGGCCGTGCGCGAGGAGTTCGTGGCGCTGCTCGCCTCCGAGGTCGAGCGCGAGGTGCGGCTCGGCGACCCGCTCGCGGACTCCACCACGATGGGGCCGGTTAACAACGAGCCCGGCGCGGCGAAGATGGACGCGCACGTGGCCGACGCCGTGGAGCGCGGCGCCACCGTGGTCACCGGCGGCGCGCGCGCCGACGGTTACCCCACTCGGCTCTACTGGCAGCCGACGGTGCTCGACCGGGTGCCCAGGGACTCGATCGCGGTGACCCAGGAGACCTTCGGCCCGATCGCGCCGATCGTCTCGATCGGCTCGCTCGAGGAGGCGATCGAGCAGACCAACGCCCAGAGCTTCGGGCTGATGGCGGCGATCTTCACGTCCGACCTGGCCGCCGGCATGCGCTACGCCGACTCGGTCCACATGGGCCTCGTAAACGTAAACGAGACCACCAACTACTGGGAGCCGCACCTCCCCTGGGGCGGGCGGGCGCGATCCGAGAGCGGGATCGGGCGCGTGGGCGGCCCCTATCCGATGGACACCCTAACCGAGCTCCAGACCGTGATGATTAGGCGATGATGTAGCTCTGCCTGCGGCTTTGCGCCCTGATATATCATGGCGCGCAGATGAGTGACGCTGGCGGCCCGGCCGCCGTCCCTACCATCGACTTGCCCCAATCCACCGAGGCCGACGGCCGGCCGGTCGTGCGCGCCGAGGGCGTCTGGAAGGTGTTCGGGCCGGGCGGCGATCGCATCGTCGGCACGCCAGACGCGGAGCTCTCGCGCGCCGAGCTGCGCGAGAAGACCGGCTGCGTGGTGGCCGTGCGCGACGTATCGATCCAGGTCGACCCCGGCGAGGTGTTCGTGGTGATGGGGCTGTCCGGCTCGGGCAAGTCGACCTTGATCCGGACGCTGATCCGCCTGATCGAGCCGAGCGCCGGCAGCATCGATATCACCGGCCGGGACGTCATGGCCGCCGATCCCCGGGAGCTGCGTGAGCTGCGCCGCCACACGGTCTCGATGGTGTTCCAGCACTTCGGCCTGCTTGCCCACCGGCGCGTGATCGACAACGTGGCGTTCGGGCTCGAGATCCAGGGCGTGCCGAAGCTCGAGCGGCTCGCGCGCGCGAACGAGATCCTCAGCCTGGTCGGGCTCGAGGATGCCGCCAACCAGTTTCCCGACCAGCTCTCGGGGGGCATGCAGCAGCGCGTCGGGCTGGCGCGCGCGTTCGCCGTCGGTCCCAAGCTGATGCTCTACGACGAGCCGTTCAGCGCGCTCGACCCGCTGATCCGGCGCGACATGCAGGACGAGGTGATCCGCCT
>DASQNF010000132.1:0-8794 GCA_035645115.1 Thermoleophilaceae bacterium
AGGTGCCGGATCGCGAACACGCCCCCTGCGACGAACCCGCAGAGGGCCACGATCGCCATCGGCACGTGCACGTAGAAGATCTTCTGCACGAAGCCCTGATCGGCGTCGAGCGGCGCGTAGAAGAAGACGAGCGCCATCGCCGTCGTGATCGTCACGGCGGTGGCCCACGCGAGCGGGACGAGGCCCTTCGAGTACATCAGTCCTCGAGCAGGAAGTCGAAGACTGCGATGGACAGAAGCACGAACACAACATCGTAAAGACTGAGCAGAGCGAGCCAGCGCCCAAGTTCCTCCGGTCCGCCGTCCCGGCGCAGGAGCGGCTCGGTGGCCTGAGCGCAGGCGATCAACAGCGGGACGAGCAGCGGCAGCAGGAGCAGCGGCACGATCAGCTCGCGGGCCCGGGTCTCGGACGCGATCGCGGCCACGAGCGCGCCCACCGCCGCCACCCCGAGGTCTCCGAGCAGCAGGATCGCGAGCAGCTCCGGCAGCGCGCCGCCCAGGCCGGGGCCGAGCAGCAGCAGGGCGAACGCCGGCACCGCCACGAGCTCCACCACCACCAGGAACAGGAACAGCGCCGCGGCCTTTGCCACGAACAGCGAGGTGCGGTCGACCGGGGCGAGCAGCAGGCCGTCGATGCCGCCCTGCTCGCGCTCGGCCGCGAACAGGCGCGCCACGCCGATCACCGCCGCGAGCAGCAGCGTGACCCAGAGCACGCCGGCCGCGAGCCCGCCCTCGAGCGTGTCGCGGTCGAGCCCGAAGTGGAAGAGCACGTAGACCGTGAGCGCGAACAGCGTCATCGCCGGCACGGACTCCTTCGAGCGCAGCTCGATGCGCAGGTCCTTGCGCAGGATCGTCCGCGCCGCCACGATCACCGGTATAGCTCCCTGCCGGCGGGGGCCGGCCGGCCGTCTTTGAGCCCGAGCGAGAGGTCGGCCTCGGCGAGCGCCCAGTCGAGGTCGTGGCTCACGAGCACCCGCGTGCGCCCCGACCCGCGCCCGATCAGCGGCTCGAGCAGCTCGGTCGCGGCGGGGTCGAGGTTCGCGCGCGGCTCGTCGAGCAGCAGCAGCGGCGGGTCGTGCAGCACCGCGCGGGCGGCCGCCAGGCGCTGGACCATCCCCTTCGAGAGGTCGCGCACCGGGTCGCCGGCCCGCTCCTCCATCCCGACGGCCGCGAGCAGCTGCTCGACGCGCGCCTGGCTCACGCCGTGCAGCCGGGCGTGATAGCTCAGATTCTCGCGCCCGGACAGCTCGCGGTAGAGAAGCGGCTCGTGGCCCATGTAGCCGACCTTCCCCGGCAGCTTCCAGCGCTCGCGCGGGAGCTCCGCGCCGAGCACGAGCGCGCGCCCGGCGTGTGGGCGCAGCAGCCCGGCGAGCACCCGCAGCAGGGTCGTCTTGCCGGCCCCGTTGCCGCCGAGCACCGCAAGCGTGGCGCCGGCGGGCACGCTCACGCTCACCCCCGTGAGCGCGACGCGCTCGCCGTAGCGGCGCTCTAAGCCGTCCAGCTCGACCGCCGGCTTCACGCGGGTCAGGCCCCGCGCTGGAGCGTCGCGGCGGCGTGTCGCAGCGTGGGCTCGACGATCGGCCACGACTGCTCGATCGCCTTCGGGTTGCCCGGGAAGTTGACTATCAGCGTCCGCCCGCGGACGCCCGAGATGCCCCTGGTGAGGATCCCGAGCGGCGTGTGCTCGCGCGAGTCAGCCCGGATCGCCTCGGCGTAGCCGGGCGCCTCGCGGTCCATCGCGTCGCGGGTGGCCTCGGGGGTCACGTCGTCCATCGTCAGGCCGGTGCCCCCGGTGGTGAACACGAAGCGAACGCCCTCGACATCGGCCAGCCGCTCCAGCGCGGCGGCGATCTCGCCGCGGGCGTCGGACACCAACTCGTGCGTGACCTCGAGCCCGGCCTGCTCGCAGAGTCGCACGAGCGCCGGTCCCGACACGTCCTCGCCCTCGCCCGCGGCGAGCGAGGTCGAGATGGTCAGAACGGCGGCCCTCACCGGCCGGGGCGGGTCCAGTCGTGGCGGCCGCCGGACTTCTCGAGCAGGACGACCTCGGCTATCTCCACGCCGCGCTCGATCCCCTTGACCATGTCGTAGACCGTCAGCGCGGCCACGCAGGCGGCGGTCATCGCCTCCATCTCCACCCCCGTGCGACCGCTGGTGCGCGCCTCGGCCTCGATCTCCACGCGGTCGTCGAGCACGCTCGCACGCACGTCCACGAACGAGAGCGGCAGCGGATGGCAGAGCGGCACGAGCTCGGCCGTGCGCTTGGCCGCCTGGATCCCCGCGATCCGGGCCGTGCCGAGCACGTCGCCCTTCGGCGCGTCCCCGCGGCGTACCGCCGCCACGGTCTCGGGCGCCATCCGCACCACCGCGCGCGCCAGCGCGCGCCGCTCGGTCACCGGCTTGCCGCCCACGTCGACCATCCGGGCGTTGCCCGCGTCGTCGGTGTGGGTCAGCTCGTCGGGCACTCGCTGCGCTCCTCGCCGGCCACCGCTTACGCGGAGGCTCGCTGGTGTGTGCGCTGAGCGGCGGCGATAAGGTCGCGCACGGCCCGCTCGTCGCCGCGGCGCAGCAGCTCCACCGGGTCGGGCTCGCCGTTCACGATCGACTCGAAGAACGCCTTGCGGTCCTGGTAGGTGGGCAGCGTCCCCTTCGCCCAGCCGCGCACGTCGTTCAGCAGGATCGCCAGCCGCGCGTAGGGCTCGCCGTACTCGTCGGCGATCTCGCTCCTGATGCGCTTGGCGAGCGCCGGCGAGGCGCCCGCGGTCGAGATCGCGATCGCCAGCGGCCCGCTGCGCACGATCGCGGGCAGGATGAAGTTGCAGAGCGGCGGAACGTCCACGACGTTCACGAGCATCGCTCGGCGCTCGGCGTCGTCGTAGACGGCGATGTTCACGTCCGTGTCGTCAGTGGCCGCGATCGCCAGGAACACGCCCTCCAGATCGCTGGCCCCCGCGTACTGGCGGCGCTCCCAGCGGATCGAGCCCTCGGCCGCGAGCTCGCGCAGCGGCTCCACCGCGTCGGGCGCGATCAGCGTGACCTCGCCGTCGCACGCCAGCAGGCCCTCGACCTTCTCGAGCCCCACCTCGCCGCCGCCGATCACGAGGCAACGGCGCCCGGTCAGCCTCAGGCAGGCGATGTAGAAGGGGGTGTCGAGCATCCCCTGCACGCAGCTCTGGTCGCAGGTGCCCCTGCGCAGCTGGCAGACGCACTGCTTGCCGGCATAGGCCTGGGCGGGCACCGAAGGGAGGATAAAGACGGGGGGCTCGCGCCCCCCGGACCCCCCATGGCGCCTGGCCGGCCGCGGCAGGCCTTCTGGGGCTCGCGCCCCCGGACCCCCCATGGCGCCTGGCCGGCCGCGCCGGCGCTCCCTGGGCGCCGCCCCGCTACTTCCGGAGCACGTCGCGCAGCGCCTTCCGGCCGAGCCGGGCGAGCGGCAGCGCGCCGCGGCGCAGCGCCGCGGGCTTGTCGGCGTCGCGCCCGTAGAGCAGCTTGGACGCGGCCTGCAGGGAGCGGCCCAGGTCCTCGTCGTACGGGTGCCACCAGAAGTCGCGCGTGCGGGAGGGGTCCCAGCTAACGAGCTTGACGTTCACGCACTCGTACAGGCCGAACTTCGAGTGGGAGCGCCCCAGTCCCGAGCTCTTCACCCCGCCCCAGGAGCACGAGCAGGCGCCGTGGCTCCACATGTGGTCGTTCACCCACACCATCCCCGACTCGATCCGGCGGGCCATCCGCTCGCCCTTGGCTCTGTTGGTGGTCCAGACCGATGCTCCCAGGCCGAACTCGGAGTCGTTCGCCAGCGCGATCGCCTCGTCCTCTGACGCCACGCTGACGATCGGGACCACGGGACCGAAGACCTCCTCGCGCATCAGCCGCATCCCGGGATCCACGCCCGTGAGCACGGCCGGACGGAAGTACGGGGGCTCGGCGCCCCCGCAATGGAGCGTGGCGCCGCCCGCGACCGCGTCGTCGACAAGCTCCTCAACGAGCCCGAGCTGCTCCGGCGAGACCATCGGACCGATCTCCGTGTCCCAGTCGAGCGGGTCGCCGACGCGCAGCCGCCGCGCCCCCTCGACCACGCCTTGCACGAACCGCTCGGCCACCTCCTCCGCCACGTACACGCGCTCGATCCCCGAGCAGGTCTGGCCCGAGTTCGCGAATCCGCCCCAGAGGCAGCCGGAGACCGCGTTCGGGAGGTTCGCGTCGGCGCAGACGATCATCGCGTCCTTGCCGCCGAGCTCGAGCACGGAGCCCTTCACGCGCCGCGCGCATTCCACGCCCACGCCCCGCCCGACCTCGACCGATCCGGTGAAGAAGACCTTGGCGACGCTCGACTCCACGAGCGCCTGCCCGACCTCGCCGCCCCCGTGCACGGTGCGCACGAGCCCCTCCGGCAGGCCGGCGCGCTCGAACGCCTCCTGGATGCGCCGTCCCACCAGCGGGGTGAGCGACGCCGGCTTGACCACCACCCCGTTGCCCGCCATCAGCGCCACCGCCGCCTCAACCAACGGGATCGACCACGGGTGGTTCCAGGGCGCGATCACGCCGACCACGCCGAGCGGCTCGTAGGTCAGCCGAGCGCGCTTCGGCCGAAGGACGACCGGCAACCCCACGCGCTCGTCCTCGAGGATCCCGGGGCCGGCCTCGGCCAGCCAGCGCAGCGAGTCGATCGTCGGGAGCAGCTCCATCAGGTACGACTCGTTCAGCGGCTTGCCCTGCTCGCGCGTGAGCAGCTCGGCCAGATCCTCGAGGCTGTCGATGACGACCTGCCCCGCCCGGCGCATGTAGCGAGCCCGGTCGGCCAGCGGGAGCTGCGCCCAGAAGGGCTGCACGCCCGCCACGTCGTCGACCACCGACTGCACGTCCGCCGGCGCGAGCGCGGGCACCGCCCCCAGCCGGCGCCCGTCTAGCGGGCTGAACGACTCGAGCTCGGCGGCGGCCGGCCTCAACGCAGCCTCCATGGCTGCGGATCGTGAAGGGTCAACCGCGGCCCCGCGCCTCCAGGAGCCGTTGCAGGCGATCGCGCAGCGCGGCCTCCTCGCCGTACTCGGTGAGCTCGAGGAAGCGCTCGCCGATCGCCTCCGGAGGCATCAGCTCCTGGGCCGAGACGCCCTCGGGGAGGTCGTGCGGGTATTCGTACCCCTGCCCGCGGCCGAGCTTCTTGGCGCCGGGATAGTGGGCGTCCTGGAGGTGGGGCGGCGGCACCGGCGAGCCGTGCTCGCGGACCCACGCGCGCGCTCGGCCGATGCCCTTGTACGAGGCATTCGACTTGGGCGCGAGCGCGAGGTAGACGGCTGCCTGGGCCAGGTTGAGCGCCGCCTCGGGCAGGCCCACGTGCTCCACGGCCTGCGCCGCCGCCACGGCCACCTGCAGCGCGCGCGGGTCGGCGTTGCCCACGTCCTCGCTCGCGAGCACGATCATGCGCCGGGCGATGAAGCGCGCGTCCTCGCCGCCCTCGAGCATCGCGGCCAGGTAGAGCAGCGAGGCATCCGGGTCGGAGCCGCGCGTGGACTTGATCCAGGCGGAGATCAGGTCGTAGTGGCGGTCGCCGCCCTTGTCGTAGAGGACGGCGCGGCGCTGGAGCGCGTCCTCGGCCACCGCGAGCGTGACGGCGCCGGTGGGCCCCACGGTCTCGCAGGCGAGCTCGAGCGCGGCCAGAGCGGTGCGGGCGTCGCCGCCGGCGCGGGCGGCCAGGAACTCGAGCGCCTCGTCCTCCACGCGCGGCGCCTCGGCGATGCCGCGCTCGTGGCCGAGCGCTCGTCGCAGGAGCGCCAGCACGTGCTCGTCCGCCAGGCCGTGCAGCTCGTAGACCCGGCAGCGCGACAGCAGCGCCGAGTTGACCTCGAAGTACGGGTTCTCCGTGGTGGCGCCCACGAGCACGATGAGGCCGTCCTCGACCGCCGGCAGCAGCGTGTCCTGCTGAGCCTTGTTGAAGCGATGGATCTCGTCCAGGAAGAAGATCGTGCGCTCGCCGCTCGTGGCCCGCCGGTGCTCGGCGCGCTCGAGCACTTGGCGCACCTCGGCGCGGCCGGCCCTCACAGCGGACTCCTCCTCGAACGCCGCGCGCGCGTTCACGGCCAGCATCCGGGCGAGCGTCGTCTTCCCGGTGCCGGGCGGCCCGTAGAGGATCATCGCGTGCGGGCGGCCCTCCTCGATCGCCGTGCGCAGCGCCGACCCGCGGCCGAGCAGGTGCTCCTGCCCCACGAACTCGCCGAGCGAGGCCGGCCGCATGCGTGCTGCGAGCGGCAGCCCGGCGCGATCGCCGCCCTCGTCCAGGTCGAACAGCCGCTCCACATCCCGATGATCGCAGGCCCGCATGTCGCCGGCGGCTGCCGCAACGGCCGCTGGCGGAACTCGGTGAGCGCCGCAGCCGCGTCCGTCCCGGGGGCGGTTCCTATACTCGCTCACGTGCCAACCCGGGGCGATCTCGAGCGTCGCGCCACCGACCTGCTCCGTCGCCTGATCCGCTTCAACACAGTCAACCCGCCCGGCGCCGAGGCCGCCGCGCAGGAGTTTCTGACGGTGCAGCTCGAGGCGGCCGGGTTCGACTGCGAGCTGCTCGCGGACGTGCCGGGCAGGCCGAACCTGGTGGCGCGCATGCCGGCCGCGGCCGACGGGCCCGTGCTCTGCCTGCTCGGGCACGTGGACACCGTGCTGGCCGATCCGGTCGAGTGGAGCGTGGACCCCTGGTCGGCCGAGCTGCGCGACGGCTACGTCTGGGGCCGCGGCGCGATCGACATGAAGAGCCAGGTGGCGGCCGAGGTGGCCGCCGCGACCGCGCTCGCCCACGAGGGCTGGCGGCCCGAGGCGGGTGAGCTCAAGCTCGTGTTCACCTGCGACGAGGAGGCGGGTGCGCTGCACGGCGCGCAGTGGCTGTGCTCCGAGCACGCGGACAAGGTGCGCGCGGACATGGTCGTGAACGAGGGCGCCGGCGTGGTGATCCGCCACGACGGACGGCGGGTGTACGGCGTCTGCGTGGCGGAGAAGGGCGTGTTCCGCTTCTCGCTGGTCGCGCATGGCCGCGCAGGCCACGCCTCGGTGCCGCGGATCGGCGACAACGCGCTCGTGAAGCTCGCTCCGGTGCTCGCGGCCCTGCGCGACGTCCGCCCGCCGTTCGTGGGCTCGCCCGAGGCCGAGGAGCTGCTCTCCGCGCTCGGCTACGACGGCCGCGAGCCGGGCACCGCCCTGCGGGCGCTCGAGGCGCGCGACCCGGAGCTCGCCGTGCTGGTGGAGCCGATGCTCGGCGTGACCCTGGCGCCGACGATGGCCTCGGGCTCGACCAAGATCAACGTGATCCCCGCCCGAGCCGAGCTCCGGGTGGACTGCCGGGTGCCGCCCGAGCACGGAGAGGCCGCGGTGCGCGCGGCGCTCGAGGGGGTGGTCGACGACGGCCTAGAGCTCGTGTTCGCCGAGCAGGTGGTGGGCAACCGCTCGCCGATCGAGACGCCGCTGATGGAGAGGATCAGTGCGTTCGTGGATCGCACCGACCCGGGCGCCGCCACCGCGCCGCTGATCATGCAGGGCTTCTCGGACTCGCACTGGTGGCGGGAGGCCTTCCCCGAATGCGTGGCCTACGGGTTCTTTCCGCAGAGCGCGATGGACGTGCTCGAGTGCGCCCCGCTGATCCACGGCGCGGACGAGCGCATCGCGGTGGAGGACCTCGGCCTGGCGGCGAGCTTCTACGCTGGGTTGGTCGAGGAGACGCTCAGATGACGACGCACGAAAGGCAGAGATGACCGCGCCTGTCCCCGAGGACAAGCTGCGGCTCGGCGGCATGGCCCTGCGCAACGGGCTGCTGGTCCACGGGCCGACGCACTGGGCCGCGGCCGTGCGCACGGAGGCCGGTGCGGTGAAGGTGGCCTCGGGGCGAAAGCCGGACCTCGGCGGCAAGGCCGCGGAGCGCCTTCCCGGCGTGCGCGGCATGGTCAAGCTCGCCGAGGCCCTGGCGGTGATCCCGCTCGTCAAGCGCGCGCTTCCAGAGGCGCTGCTGCCGATGCAGGACGGGCGCACGCTCGGCTCGATGGGCGCCGCCGCCGTCGGCGCGCAGGCGATCCGCGCGGCCGGCACGCGCACGTTGGGACGCGAGACGGCGGTCGCGTTCGTCTCGATGATGCCCGCCATGCTCGCGTTGCGCAGCGGCGACCTCGCGGCCTACCACGGCGTCGAGCACAAGTCGATCGCCGCCTACGAGGAGGACGGCCAGGCCGCGGACGCCGACAAGGAGCACGACCGCTGCGGCTCCCATCTGGTGGCCCCTATGCTCACCGCCGCCGCGCTCGGCAACGTGGCGGTGCGTCGCGCGGGGATGCGCGGGCCGGCGGCCGAGCTGGCGGTGGGGCTCGGCAGTGCGGCGCTCGCGGTCGAGGTCTTCGCCTGGGGAGAGCGCCACCCGGACACCCGGTTGACGCGGCTGCTGCGCAGGCCCGGCCACGAGATCCAGCGCGCGGTGGGCACCCGCGAGCCCACGCCCGAGCAGCTCGAGGTGGGCGAGGCGGCGCTCGCGGAGATCCTCAGGGTCGAGGGCGAGCAGCCCTAGCGCCCTACCATTGGCTGATGGCCACCGAGGCCCGCCCTCGCGCGCGGCTCGAACCGGACGTGTTCCGGCTCCCCGTCGAGAAAATCCGCCAGGGCCACTACACGGACGCGTACTTCAACTTCACGCGCGCCCTGCTCGAGGAGACCGGGCGCCGCCCGCGGGTGACGATGCAGGTGTTCCAGAAGCACGACTCGGTGCTGGGCGGGATCGACGAGGCGGTGGCGGTGCTCAAGCTCTGCAGCGGCGACTGGCGCGCGCTCGA
>DASQNF010000133.1:0-12281 GCA_035645115.1 Thermoleophilaceae bacterium
TCGTCGATGCCCAGCAGCAAGCGGCTCACCTGTTGACTCCATCCGTGCAGGGGGTTAACGTCGCGAACTCCGGCATAGGTTGGATGATCGCACCATTGGGCGCGGACTAAAGACGGAGGTTGCGGATGGCGGGCAGTGAGCGCACCGAGGCCGTGACGGGCTCTGACGAGCAACGACTGGGAGAGCTCGGCTACAAGCAGGAGCTCTCACGCGCGTGGTCGGGGTTCACCAACTTCGCGATCTCGTTCACGATCATCTCGGTCCTCGCCGGGACGTTCACGACCTTCGCCTTCGCGTGGCAGAACGGGGGCCCGATCGCGGCCTCGATCGGGTGGCCGGTGATCTGCGCGTTCGTGCTGATGGTGGCGTTCTCGATGGCCGAGCTCACCTCGAGGTACCCGACGGCGGGCGGGCCCTACTGGTGGGCCCACGACCTGGGCGGCAAGGGCTGGAGCTGGATGACCGGCTGGTTCAACATCGTCGGCCTGATCGGGATCGTGGCGTCGGTCGCCTACGGCGCCGCCACGTTCCTGAACGCCCTGCTCGGCCTCTACGGACTCAACGTCTTCAGCATCAACTTCGGCGACGGCGAGCACATCCTCGCCGAGACCTGGCTGCTGTTCTTCCTGATCCTCGTCTTCTACACGCTCGTGAACATCTTCGCCGACCGCGTCCTGGCGCTGATGAACAACATCTCGGTGGGCTGGCACCTGCTCGGAGTTGCGGTGATCATCGGCATCCTGGTGTTCGTGCCCGCCGATCACCAGAGCGCCAGCTTCGTCTTCGGCGAGCGCATCAACAACTCCGGGCTGCACGAGGGCTCCACCAGCAGCCTCGGCTTCTGGCTCCTCGTGCTGCCGATCGGCTTCCTGCTCACGATGTACACGCAAACGGGCTACGACGCCTCGGCGCACACCGCCGAGGAGACCCGCAACGCGGCGGTCACCGCCGCGCAGGGCGTCTGGCGCTCGGTCTTCTTCTCGGCACTGATCGGCTGGCTCGTGCTGCTTGCGTTCTTGTTCGCGGCCACCGACGTCAAGGCGGTCAGCGACGGCGGGGGCTTCGTCGGCGCGATCTTCACGAGCGTGCTGGACTCTTGGGCGGCCAAGCTCGTGATCCTCATAGCCACGGTGGGGCAGCTCTTCTGCGGAGCGGCCGGGCTCACCAGCGCCTCCCGAACCTGGTACGCGTTCTCGCGCGACCGCGGCATGCCCGGCTGGGCGCTGTTCCGCCGCGTCAACCGCGACAAGGTGCCCTTCAACGCCGTGATGGGGGTCTCGTTCTTCTCGCTCGTGATCGCGATCCCGGCCCTGTTCGGCGAGAACAACATCCCGTTCGCGTTCTTCGCGATCACCGGGATCTGCACCGTCGGCCTGTACCTGGCCTACATCATCCCCGTCTATCTGCGCCTCCGGAAGGGAGCCGCGTTCGAGCCGGGGCCGTGGAACCTCGGCGGACGCTACAAGCTCGTCAACACGCTCGCCATCGCCTTCGTGGTGGTGGTCGTGTACGCGCTGAACCTGCCGTACACCCCCACGGGCCTGCCCTGGAACGACGGCTTCGACACCAGCGTCGTGAACTACACGCCGCTGGCGATCGTGGTCCCGCTGATCTTCGGCATCTGGTACCTGGTATCCGCGAAGGACTCCTACCAGGGCCCGGTGCGGACCCTGGAGGAGGACGAGGTCACGGCCGGGCTTTGACGCTAGAAGAGCTCAGAGATTCTGCCGAGGCGGGCGCGGTCGACACCGTCCTGCTCGTGATCGCCGACATGGAGGGCCGGCTGCAGGGCAAGCGCCTGACGGCCGAGCACTTCCTCGGGGAGGTGGTTGAGCACAACGCGGAGGGCTGCAACTACCTGCTGGCAGTGGACGTGGACATGAACACCGTGTCCGGCTACTCGATGTCGAGCTGGGAGCGCGGCTACGGCGACTTCGTCATGAAGCCGGACCTCGACACGCTGCGTCCGATCCCGTGGCACGAGGGCACGGTGCTGCTGATGGCCGACCTCGTCTGGGAGGACGGCTCTGACGTGGTGGCCTCCCCGCGCCAG
Source organism: Thermoleophilaceae bacterium (assembly GCA_035645115.1). Classification (GTDB taxonomy): domain Bacteria; phylum Actinomycetota; class Thermoleophilia; order Solirubrobacterales; family Thermoleophilaceae; genus JACVRW01. Next base: position 2,054 of record DASQNF010000133.1, read on the forward strand.
ATCCTGCGGCGACAGCTCGCGCGGCTGGCGGAGCGCGGGTGGCGGGCCACCGCGGCCACCGAGCTCGAGTTCATCGTCTTCCGGGACAGCTACGAGGAGGCCTGGCGCAGGGGCTACCGCGACCTCGACCCCGCCAACCTCTACAACGTCGACTACTCGATGCTCGGCACCTCGCGCGTCGAGCCGCTGATCCGGCGGATCCGCAACTCGATGACGGGCGCGGGCCTGCAGGTGGAGAACTCGAAGGGCGAGTGCAACTTCGGCCAGCACGAGATCAACTTCCGCTACGACGAGGCGCTCGCCAGCGCCGACGCGCACGCGATCTACAAGAACGGCGCGAAGGAGATCGCAGCCCAGCAGGGCATGTCGATCACCTACATGGCGAAGCTCGACGAGCGCGAGGGCAACTCTTGCCACATCCACTGCTCGCTCGCCCACGAGCAGGGCGGCAACGTGTTCGCCGAAGATGAGGGGACCTTCCGGCGCTTCGTGGCGGGGCAGCTCGCCTGCCTGGCGGAGCTGACCCTGTTCTTCGCGCCGCACGTGAACTCCTACAAGCGCTTCGTGCCCGGCTCGTTCGCCCCCACGGCCGTGGCCTGGGGCAAGGACAACCGCACCTGCTCGATGCGCGTCGTGGGCCACGGCCAGGGCCTGCGGGTGGAGAACCGCCTGCCGGGCGCCGACGTGAACCCGTACCTGGCGCTGGCCGCGATGATCGCGGCGGGCCTGCACGGGATCGACGCCGAGCTCGAGCTGGAGCCGGCGTTCGAGGGCAACGCCTACGAGTCGGACAAGCCGCACGTGCCGCACACGATGTACGCGGCGCGCGACCTGTTCTCGGGCTCGCAGGTGGCGCGCGAGGCGTTCGGCCAGGAGGTCGTCGACCACTACCTCAACAGGGCGCGGATCGAGCTCGAGGCGTTCGAGGCGGCCGTGACCGACTGGGAGAAGTACCGCGGCTTCGAGCGGCTCTGACGCTTGAGCGAGCGCCCCGTAATCGGGATCTGCTGCGCGGTCGAGCGCGCCGGCTGGGGGGCCTGGGAGGTGGTCTGCAACCTATCGCCGCGCACGTACTCGCTGGCCGTGCAGAGGGCGGGCGGGGTTGCGATCCTGCTGGCGCCGGACGATCTCGTCGCCGAGTGGCCTGACCAGCTGCTCGACCTGCTGGACGGGCTCGTGCTGGCGGGCGGCTCCGACATCGATCCGGCCTCCTACGGGGCGCGCCCGCATTCCGCCACCACCGGCGGCTGGCCGGAGCGCGACCGCTTCGAGCTCGCCCTCGGCCATCGGGCGCTCGAGCGCGACATGCCGCTGCTGGGGGTCTGCCGCGGCATGCAGATGCTCAACGTGGCGGCCGGCGGCACGCTCGACCAGCACCTACCTGACAGCGTCGGGCAAGCCACCCACCGGCACACCCCGGGCGTGTTCGCCGACCACTCGGTGCGGCTCTCCAAGGGCTCGCTGGCGGCGCGCGTGGTTGGCGAGGCGAGCACTGCGGTCAAGTCCCACCACCATCAGGGGGTGGCCGAGCTCGGCGAGGGAGTGGAGGCGAGCGGCTGGTCCGAGGGCGACGAGGTGGTCGAGGCGATCGAGCTGCCGGCGAGGCGCTTCGCGCTCGGGGTGCTCTGGCACCCCGAGGAGGACGAGCGCTCGCGGGTGATCGGGGCGCTGGTGGACGAGGCGCGCACGCGGCGGGTGGCGGGTGGTCGCGATGCGGCGGGGCACCCGGCCGGCCCGGGCCGCGCGGCCGGGCGCGGCGGCAGCGTCACAGGGGCGTAGCGCTCGTGGCCCGTGCGGCCTCCGCGAACACGCCGAAGAGCTCGCGCTTCTCGGTGGCCTCCGGGTGCCACTGGACGCCCAGCACGAAGCGGCTCGCGGGCGCCTCGATCGCCTCGGGCACGCCGTCGAGCTGCGCCCGGCCGGTCACCCGCAGGCCCTCGCCGAGATCGCCGACGCATTGGTGGTGATGGCAGGGGACGGAGTGGAGCTCGGCGCCCACCGCGCGCGCGGCGAGGGAGCCGGGCTCGAGCTCGACCGCGTTCTCCTGGACATCGAAGGTGCCGACCTCCCGCCGGTGCGGATTGGCGCCATCCGGCCCTGCCAGGCTCTGGACGAGCGTCCCGCCGAGCGCGACGTTCAGGATCTGCATTCCGCGGCAGATGCCGAGGAAAGGAAGCTCACGCTCGACGGCGGCCCGGATCAGGGCGATCTCGAAGCGGTCGCGCTCGGGATAGGTGGCCTCGGTGTCCGGTTGGCGCTCGGCGCCGTAGGAGGTCGGGTCCACGTCGGCGCCGCCGATCGCGAGCAGGCCGTCGAGGCGCCCGAGGATGGCGGTGGAGCCACGGGTGTCCACCGGCAGGATCACCGGCAGGACGCCCGTGTCCTGCAGGGCCTGCACGTAGGTGTCGGCTACGAGGTGGGCCGTCTGGCTCCAGAAGGCCCAGCTGGCGCGCTCGCGCACTGCGCAGATGCCGATGACGGGTCCGCTTGACATCGCCCGCGCACGAGTGTAAAGGTCTTGCCGGCAATCCTTTTCATCCGGGCGCGGAGGGCGCACCGGGGGCCGCGCGACCGCCCGGGCGCCGGGCGGGCGCAGGCGGCGCCGGCGCCCGCGGCCCCGGACCCCTCCCAGCGCGCGCCCAAGGAGGTCGAGTCGTGTCGTCCATGCTCAAGGTCCTCGAGCCGGCTACGGAAGAGGTCATGACCGAGGTTCCCCAGGCGGGCCCCGACGAGGCTGACGCGGCAATCGCGAAGGCGAAGGCGGCGTTCCCCGCCTGGCGCGCGGTGGCCCCCGGCGAGCGGGCGGCCCTGCTGCGGAGGATCGCGGCGGCTGTCCGCGACCACGCGGAGGAGCTCGCCCGGCTCGAGGCGCGCAACGTCGGCAAGCCGATCTCGGACGCACACGCCGAGGTGGGGATGGTGGCCGACGTCTTCGACTACTACGCCGGCGCCCCGGAGCGACTGCTGGGCGACTCGATCCCCGTGGCCGGCGGCGTGGACGTCACGTTCCGCGAGCCGCTCGGCGTGGTCGGGCTGATCACCCCCTGGAACTTCCCGCTCGCGATCGCGTCCTGGAAGATCGGTCCGGCGCTCGCGGCCGGCAACACGGTGGTGCTGAAGCCGGCCGAGCTGACACCGCTGACGGCGCTCGAGCTCGAGCGGATCGCCCTCGGCGCGGGCCTGCCCGAGGGCGTGCTGAACGTGGTCGTGGGCCCCGGACGCACGGTCGGCGAGCGCATCACAGAGCACCCCGACGTCGCGAAGGTGGCGTTCACGGGCTCGACCGCCGTGGGGCGGCGCATCCAGGCGCTCGCCGGCGAGACGATCAAGCGCGTGACGCTAGAGCTGGGCGGCAAGTCCGCGAACGTCATCTTCGCCGACGCCGACATCGAGAAGGCCGCGCGCTCGGCGCCCGGCGCGGTGTTCGGGAACGCCGGACAGGACTGCTGCGCGCGCTCGCGCATCCTCGTCGAGCGCGCGGCCATGGACCGCTTCATGGAGGCGCTCGAGGAGTCCGTTGAGGCGATCAGGGTGGGCGACCCGCTCGACGACGCCACCGAGATGGGTCCGCTCGTGTCGGCCGGCCAGCGCGACACGGTCTCGTCGTACGTGAACGGCGAGGCGCCGGTGGCGATCCGCGGCAGCGTTCCCGAGGGCAAGGGCTACTGGTTCCCGCCCACGGTGCTCGCGCCCGTGGCGAACCACGACCGCGCCGCCCGCGAGGAGATCTTCGGGCCGGTGGCCTGCGTGATCCCGTTCCGCGACGAGGCCGAGGCGGTCCGGCTCGCCAACGACACGATCTACGGGCTCTCGGGCTCGATCTGGACGCGCGACGGCGCCAAGGCGTTCCGCGTGGCCAGGGCGATCGACACTGGCGTGCTCTCGATCAACTCGAACAGCTCGGTGCGGGTGACCACGCCGTTCGGCGGCTTCAAGCAGTCCGGCTTCGGGCGCGAGCTCGGCCCGCACGCGCTAGACCACTACACCGAGCTGAAGAATGTCTACTACGCGACGGAGGAGAGCTGAGTGGCCGGCAGGTTGGACGGGAAGGTCTGCGTGATAACCGGCTCGGCGAGCGGCATCGGCGCCGAGACCGCCGCGCTGTTCCGGGCCGAGGGCGCCCAGGTGGTGGGCGTGGACCTGACGGCGGACGCCGGCGCCGACCTGGCTATCCAGGCCGACGTGACCGACGAGCAGCAGGTCAAGGACGTCTACGCGCAGGCGCGCGAGCGCTTCGGCCACGTCGATGTGCTCTTCAACAACGCGGGCATCTCCCCGAACGACGACGCCTCCGTGCTCGACACCACGCTCGAGGCCTGGCAGCGGGTCCAGGACGTGAACCTCAAGTCGGTCTTCCTCTGCTGCAAGTACGGGATCCCTCACCTGCTCGACGCCGGCGGCGGATCGGTGATCAACACGGCGTCGTTCGTGGCGGTGATGGGGGCGGCCACCTCGCAGATCTCCTACACGGCCTCGAAGGGAGGAGTGCTCGCGCTCAGCCGCGAGCTCGGGGTGGAGCTAGCGCGCCGCGGCGTGCGGGTGAACGCGCTCTGCCCGGGGCCGGTGAACACGCCGCTCCTGCAGGAGCTGTTCGCCAAGGATCCGGAGAAGGCCGCCCGGCGGCTCGTGCACCTGCCCATGGGCCGCTTCGCGGAGCCGCGCGAGATCGCCAACGGGGCGCTCTTCCTGGCCAGCGACGAGTCCTCCTACGTCACCGCCCAGACCTTTCTGGTGGACGGCGGGCTCTCGGGGGCCTACGTCACGCCGGAGTGAGCGCAGCCGCCTGCGCCAAGAAGCGCGCCGAGAGCCCGCGGCCGACCTCGTTCCAGGCACTGATCTTGACCGAGCTCTCGGCGCGGATCGCCTGAGGGTCGAGCCCGGTCTCCACGGCCAGCGCGTCGTCCTCCCAGGTCACGAGCCAGGAGCTGAGATCGGCAAGGGTCACCTCGGGATGGAACTGCACGCCCCACGCGGGGCGGCCATCGACGCGAAAGGCCTGTAGGCAGGCCGTGCTGCGCGCGAGCACGGTGGCCTCCGGCGGCAACAGCCACTCGTAGTGGTGGTACTGGAAGCCCTCGAAGCGGTCGGGAAGCGCGCCCAGGAGCGGATCCGCGCGTCCGGCCTCGGTGAGCTCGATCGGGTACCAGCCGATCTCGGACGTGGCCGCCCGGCGGGCGCCCCCGCCGGCGGCCTGCGCGATCAGCTGCGAGCCGAGGCAGACCCCCAGCGTCGGGATCCGCCGCTCGAGCAGCTCGCCCAGCAGCTCCTTCTCGGGGCGCAGCCAGGGGTGCGCGTGCTCCTCGTCCACCTGGGCCGCGCCGCCGAACACGATCGCCGCCCCGAAGCCGTCGAGCGCGGGCGGCGGCTGCTCGTGGGGCAGCCACTCGACGAGCTCGCAGCCGGCGGCCGCGGCGGAGTCGGCGAACACTCCCGCGGCGGCGTTTCGGTGGTGGACGAACGTAAGGACGCGCAGACGGCAGAATCTAGTGAGTGGCCGAGAGTGTTCGTGGACAGCTGCTGGTGGCGGCGCCCTCGCTGTTCGACTATTTCCGGCGCAGCGTGATCCTCGTGATAGAGCACACGCCCGAGGGCGCGATGGGTGTGGTGCTGGGGCGCGCGTCCGAGACGCGTGTGGCGGACGCGGTGCCGGCGCTGGCCGAGCTGCCGGGCGCCGGCGACCCGGTCCAGGTCGGCGGCCCGGTGGCGCCGGGTGCCGTGGTAGCGCTCGGCGACTTCGAGCACCCGGACGAGGCCGGCACACATGTCTGCGGCACGCTCGGAACGCTCGACCCGGACGGCGCCAACGAGTCGCTGCGGCGGATGCGGGTGTACGCCGGCTACGCGGGCTGGGGACCTGGGCAGCTCGACGGCGAGCTCGAGGAGGAGGCCTGGATCGTGGTCGCCGCGGACCCGGGCGACCCGTTCCGGGAGGGCGACATCTGGTCGGAGGCGCTGCGCCGCCGGGGCGGCCGCTACCGCCTGCTCGCCACGATGCCGGCGGACCCCTCGCTCAACTGACGAGCCTCATCCGCCCCCTTCGGGGGCGAGCACCGGGAAGTCCTTGGCCATCTCCCGCAGAATCAGCCGCGCCGGGGCCACCGCGCCGTCGCGCGTGAAGTGCACCCCGTCGGGCTGGCGGGCGAGCACGCGGCGGCCGTCGATCCTGAGCGAGTCCGAGTACCTCCCGTTCCCGAGCGTCGTGTAGATGTCCACGTAGCGCAGGCCCGGGACGGCCGGCTCCGCCTGCTCCACGGCGCGGTTCTGGGCGGCGTAGATCTCGTCGAAGTCGGGGTCGCGTGCCGTGGCCGGCGGCACCCAGTACACGGGTCGCTCGCCGCGTCCGGACAGCACGCTCGAGACCACCGCCACCCGCCGGGCGAACTCGGTCTGCCACTCGGGGTCCTGCGGGCCGTAGAGCACGCCGCCGGCTTCGACGTTGAAGCCGTCGTTGCCGCCGATCGCCATCACGACGGCGTCCGGGTCGCGGGCCTCCACCTCCTGTCGCGCGTTCAGCTCCCAGTTGAAGAAGTCGGGGTTGGTGAGCCCGGTGGCGTTGCGCGCCACCGTCTCCACTCGGAGCAGCCCGGGGGGCGACTGGTCGGTAAGCCGCTGGCCCAGGAACTCGGCCTCGGAGTCACCGGTCACGAGCACCTCGAGAGGGTCCGCCGGCGTGGGCTGGCGGAAGCTCAGCTTCGTGGCCGCCTCGCGGCGGCCGCGCCTCAGGATCGCGGTCGAGCCCTCCTCGAGCACGGTGCCCGACGCGGTCCTGTCCTCCTGGCCGAAGGCGAGGTCGAGGCCCTCACGCGGGAGGTGGAGGCCCACCGCGCCGGCCGCGTCGTCGAGCGGGCGACCCAGCGAGAGCACAGCGTCGCGCGTGAACCCGGGCTCCATCCCCTCGCCCGCGCGCACGATCGCCTCCGAGTTGAAGAGCGCCGCGAACCCGAGCGCGATCACGATCACCCCGAGCACCCGGCCGGCCGGCATCGTGAGCGATCTGTTGCGCCGCGGCTCCACGGTCAGAACTGGAAGTAGATGAACGGGGCCACGCCCTGCTGGCCGACGGCGGCGTCGGCAACCACCAGGAGCACGCCGAAGGCCACCCCCTGGGCCGCCACCGGGCGAGCCACGATCCACGCCTCGGCGCCGCGCCACCAGCCCTCGGGGAGCGCCTGCGCGGCGATCGCCGCCAGCACCAGGAACACCAGCGGCAGCGTCACGAGCCCGGACGGGCCCGACAGGCCGATCCCGCCCAGCACCTCGAACGCCGTGCCGAGGTCCGGCGCGCGGAAGAACACCCAGGCCACGCAGACCACGTGGAACGTGGCGAGCCAGGCCGCCCACGCGGGCAAGCGGAAGCCCGCGAAGCGCGAGCGCGCCCAGCGCTCCGCGGACAGCGCCGCACCGTGGATGCCGCCCCAGAGCACGAACGTCCAGGCGGCCCCGTGCCAGAGGCCGCCGAGCAGCATCGTGACCATCAGGTTGCGGTAGGTGCGGCGCGGCCCGCCGCGGTTGCCCCCGAGCGGGACGTACAGGTAGTCGCGCAGCCAGCGCGAGAGCGTCATGTGCCAGCGCCGCCAGAACTCCTGCAGCGACAGCGCCATGTAGGGGCGGTTGAAGTTCTGCGGGAGCTGGAAGCCGAGCAGCAGCGCCAAACCGATCGCCATGTCCGTGTAGCCCGAGAAGTCGCAGTAGATCTGCGCTGCGAACGCATAAAAGGCGAGCGTGATCTCGGCGCTCGAGTGCGCCGCCGGGTCGTTGTAGACGGGGTCGACCACGCGCCGGGCGAGCTCGTCGGCCACCACCGTCTTCTTCACGAGGCCTCCTGCGATCAGCAGCAGTCCCGGCCCCGCGAGCACCGCGCGCGGGTCGCGCGGGGTGCGGAGCTGCGGCAGCAGCTCGTTCGCGCGCACGATCGGCCCGGCCACGAGATGCGGGAAGAACGCCTGCAGGATCGCCACCTCCACGAGCGAGGCGGCGCGCGTCTCGCCGCGGTACACATCCACCACGTAGGAGATCGCCTGGAAGGTGAAGAACGAGATCCCGATTGGCAGCACGATCTGCACCAGCGGAAGCGGTGAGCCGAGCCCGATCGAGTTGAGCGCACCATCGACCTCGGACACGAAGAAACCGAAGTACTTGAATGTGCAGAGCAGCCCGAGGTCGAAGACGATCGCCGCGGTCAGCGCCCGCTTTCGCACCAGCTGCGAGGGTGAACGGGCGATCACCTGCGCGGCGAACGTGTTCACGACGCTCGAGGCGATCAGCAGCAGGACCCAGCGCCAATCGACCCAGCCGTAGAAGAGGTAGGAGGCGACCAGGATGAACGGTCGCCAGGCCCGGGGGTGCGGCATGAGCGCCCAGGACAGGATGAACACGACCACGAAGAAGGCCGCGAACTCGATCGTCGGGAAGCTCACGGCGGGGATTCTGGCTGTCGCGGCGGCAGTCACACTCGTGCTCGACTCCCAGGCCGGAGCGCAGGGGAGCAGCGAGTCGGTGCTCGTGATCGGGGACAGCCTGCAGACAGGCACCGGGCCCTACCTGGAGCGGGAGCTGGCCGCCCTGCCGGTCGAGTTCGACTACCGCAACGGCCGCGGCAGCGCCGCGGGGCTCGAGCGGCTGCGCCTGCGTCTCGGCCTCGAGCACACGATCGTGATCTTCGACCTCGGCACCAACGACGATCCGCGCCGGCCGGAGTCGCTCTACTCGAACCTCGTCGCGGCGCGCGCGATCGCCGGGGAGCGTTGCATGGTGCTCGCCACGATCCTGCGCCCCGATTACGCCGGCACCGGCCCGGACGGCCTGACGAGAGCGGTGGAGCGCTTCGCCGCGGAGGACGGGAACGTGCAGGTGGCCGACTGGTACGGGGCGGCGACCGGCACGCCGGGCCTGCTCTACGGGGACGGCTACCACGCGCGCCCGCAGGGCTACGCCCTCCGCGCCCGGCTGCTGGCCGACGCCGTGGCGGCCTGCTCCGATCGCGGCGCCTCCGACCCCGCCGGCATCCCGGCGCCCTCCGCCAGGCCCGAACCGCCGCCGCCTCCGCGCCCGAAGCCGGCGCCGCCCGTGGAGGTGCCCGGCCCCGAGCTCCCCACCCCGGCCCCGCTAGCGGCGCTCCGGAGCGCCGCCCGCAGCGCCGCTCAGCTACTCTCGGCCGCGGGCAGGGACGCCCGCCAGGCCGCTGGCATGGCCCCGCCGGAGCCGGTCCTGGGCGCCGCCGGGTAGGTCCCGGCGCTCAAGCTCGCAAGCCTCCTGCCGAAGGGGCTTAGAGACGTACACATGATTCTTCGCACGACGATCCTCACCCTCAGCCTCGCGCTGGCCGCAGTGGCCGGCGCTCCCGCCGGCGCCACGGCCGCGCCCGCCGTGAGCGTGGGACTCGGCGACCACTCCTACGGCGCCTTCGGCGACCCGCGCTTCGGCGCCCTCGGTCTCAACCGGGCGCGCAAGATCGTGCCCTGGAACGCTGCGCTCCGGCCCGGCGACCGTCGCAGCCTCGACGACTGGTTGCGCGCCGCACAGGACAACGGCATCGAGCCGTTCGTGAGCTTCGGTGCCGCCTACCGCACGCGCTGCCCCGCCCGTCCGTGCACCCTGCCCTCGCTTGCGACCTTCCGCAGGGCCATGCGCGCCTTCCGGCGCCGCTGGCCCGAGATCCGGACACTCGGGGTCTGGAACGAGGCGAACCACCGCAGCCAGCCGACCTTCCGAAGCCCCGAGCGCGCCGCGCAGTACTACCTCGAGCTTCGCAAGGCCTGCCGGACCTGCCGGATCGTGGCCGCTGACGTGATCGACGACCGCAACATGGTCCGCTGGCTGCAGCGCTTCCGCGCGGTGGCGCGCGGCGCCCGGCTCTGGGGGCTCCACAACTACCGCGACACCAACCCGCGCCGCGGCCAGCGCTACGGCGGCACGAGGACGCTGCTGCAGACCGTGCCCGGCAAGGTCTGGCTCACCGAGACCGGCGGCATCGTCAAGTTCGTGCTGCCCGACGGGCGCACGCTGTTCCCGTACAGCGAGCAGCGCGCCAACGCCGCGATCGGCAGGCTGTTCCGGCTCGCGCGGCAGTACCGCAGCCGGATCGAGCGCGTGTACGTGTACAACTGGCGCCAGGACGCGTTCGCCAACCGCTTCGATGCCGGCCTCCTGAAGGCCAACGGCGAGCCGCGCGCGAGCTACCACACGCTCAAGCGCTGGCTCGGCACGCCCTGGTTCGGCGCCTAGCGCG
>DASQNF010000134.1:0-8798 GCA_035645115.1 Thermoleophilaceae bacterium
CTCGCCCTCGCCGGAGAGTTCTGGCCGGCCCCACGCGGGCGGCTCGTGGTCGAGCGGCGCGTGCGCGAGCGCTGGCGCCACGCGGCCACCACCCGGACGAGCGCCGGCGGCGAATATCGGCTGGCGCTCGAGCGGGCGGGCGTCTACCGCGTGCGCGCTGCCGGCGTCACCGGACCCGCGGTACGCGTGCGCTGAAGCCGGTGCGGCGGCGTCCTTCGCCCGCGCTGCGCCCGGTCGAGCCGACCCCCGTGAGGCCGATGGTCCGGTGCGCCCTCGCGCTGGTGGCGCTGGCCGCCCTCGCCCTGGCCGCGCCCGCGGCCGGCGGGGACGCCGCACGCGCCGCCGGGCACGGGCTCTCGCTTCGCGCGGAGTCGGTGGAGACCGGCTACGTGCAGCTGCGCCTGCACGCGAGCGCGGGGGTGCCGGTGAGGATCGTGGAAGCGACGCCCGGCGGGCAGGCGGTGCCGGTTCGCGAGCTCACCCCCGCCGCTGCCGACACGACGCTCGAGCGAGCCGTGGCCTGGCGCTGCGATCGCCGCGGGCGCAGCTTTGTGGCCACCGACTCCCAGGGCCGCAGCGCAGCGGCGCAGGTGCGCACGCCGTCGTGCGCGCGCCGGCTGCGGATCGCCTCCCCACGCCGTACCCGCGCCGGGAACCGGGTGGCGTTCCGGGTGCTCGACCGCTGGCGCCTCGGCGATCTGCGCGCCCGCGTCTGCGTGGAGCCGCCCGGCGGCCCGCCGCGTTGCGAGCGCCGGGCCGTCGGGCCGCTGGGCGCGAGCTCGAGCTTCCGTGCGCTGCGGCCCGGCGGCTGGCTCCTGCGCGCGTCGATCCCAGGCGGCAGCGCGCGGCGCTCGGTCCGAGCGAGCGGGCGCCTGAGCCTGCTCGCCACCGGCGACTCGATGATCCAGATCGTGGACTCCTACCTGAAGCAGCGCCTGCGCCCTCGGGGCGTGCGCGTGCGCAGCGACGCTCACATCTCCACGGGCATCTCGAAGCCCTCGCTGCTCGACTGGCAGGCGCATGCGCGCCGCCAGGCGCGCTCGCGCCCCGACGTGGTGGTGATGTTCCTGGGCGCCAACGACGGCTTCCCGATGGCCGGGGCGCCCTGCTGCGGCGCGGCCTGGATACAGGAGTACGCGCGCCGGGCGCGCCGCATGATGGCCGCCTACGGCCGCGGCGGGCGCACGCGCGTCTACTGGCTGCTGCTGCCAACGCCGCGCGGCGGGTTCTTCCGGCGGAGCTTCCCCGCCGTCAACGCGGGGATCCGGCGCGCTGCCGCGCGAGCACGTCGCGACGTGAGGGTGATCGACCTCGGGCGCGTGTTCACACCCGGCGGGCGCTACCGCTCCGCGATGAGGATCGGCGGCCGGCTCGTGGGCGTGCGCCAGGCGGACGGCGTGCACCTGAGCAGCGCGGGCGCGTCGCTGGCGGCGTCGATCGTGGTCAGGACGCTCCGGCGGGAGCGGATCCTCCGCTGAGCGAGGCGTGCAGCGAGTCCTCGCCGCCGGCGCCCGCGTAGACCCGGCTCCAGACCGCCTCCAGCGTAGGCAGCGGCCAGCTGAAGGCCTGGCTCACCAGCCGCGCCAGCGCCCGCGCACCGCGCGGCTGCAGGTGCAGGCCGTCGCTCCAGAACCAGTCCGAGCGGCCGGCGGAATGGGCGACCCAGTCGAGCACCTTCACCCGCCGTGGCCAGCGGCGGCCCGCCGCCCGGATCACGACCTGGTCGGAGCTCGCAACGCCGCCGGTCTCGCGCGGCGTGACCAGCCCGAGCACCCGCTCGCGACCCACGATCCGCAGAGCGGCGCGTATCTGGGTCGTGGTAACCGTCCAGTTCGTCCCGAGCGCCACGACCACGATGCTCGGCAGGGAGCCCGCGGCCACCCTCGCGCGCAGCACGGACAGGCCCTCCGAGAACTGGCGGCAGCCGCGCAGGTCGAGCTCGAAGCCGGCGCGCCGAAGCGGCTCGATGGCGCCGAGCATGATCGAGTCCCCCACCGCGAGCGGCGGGCGCCCCTCGACGCGCTGCTGCAGCGGCCGGTAGCGCTCGACTCCGCCGCAGCCGGCGGCCCGCGGCGACGCGTCGGCCGCGGCCGTGTGACCCGCAAGCAGCGCCGCCGCGCATAACATCGCCGTCCGGCGCAGTGGTCTTCCCTTCCTACGAATTCGCATTCTTCTTCCCGGTCGTGCTGGCCCTTTCGTGGGCGCTCATGCCCCGTCAGCGTCTCTGGAAGCCCTTCGTCCTGGCCGCGAGCTACGTCTTCTACGCGGCGGCGAGCCCAGGCTACGCCCTCCTGCTGGCGGGGGTGACCCTCGCCAACCAGCTCGGGGCGGTACTGGTGGGTCGCAGCTCGGACGAGCGCTCCCGCAGGCGGATCATGACCGCCACGGTGGTCGTCGACCTCGGCGTCCTCGGGCTGTTCAAGTACTACGGCTTCTTCGCGGGGGAGATCGGCAGCTTCCTCGACTCGCTCGGCCTCGGGATGCCGCTTCCCCTGCTGACGCTGGCCCTGCCCATCGGGCTCTCGTTCATCACCTTCCAGGCGATCTCCTACGTGGTGGACGTCAAGCGCGGCATTCTGACGCCGGCTGCCACGATCGACTTCGCGCTCTACCTGTCGTTCTTCCCGCACGTGGTGGCCGGCCCGATCGTGCGGGCGCGAGAGTTCATCCCGCAGCTCGCGACGCCGCGCGACCCGCGCAACGTGGCCGTGGGCGCCGGCGTGGTGCTGATCGCCACCGGGCTCGTCAAGAAGGTCGCGATCGCCGACTACTTGGCGCGCGAGGCGGTGGACCCGGTGTTCGGCGTGCCCGAGGCCTACGCGGCGCCGGACGTGGCGCTCGCGGCGTACGCCTACGCGGCGCAGATCTACTGCGACTTCTCCGGCTACACGGACATCGCGATCGGGGTGGCGCTCCTGATGGGCTTCGTCTTCCCCCAGAACTTCAACAATCCCTACCGCGCCACGAGCTTCCGCGACTTCTGGCGGCGCTGGCACATGACGCTCTCGCGCTTCCTGCGCGACTTCCTCTACGTGCCGCTCGGCGGGAACCGCGGCGGCAGGCTGCGGACCGCGCGCAACCTGATGATCACGATGGTGCTCGGCGGTCTCTGGCACGGGGCCGCCTGGGGCTTCGTGCTCTGGGGCGCGCTGCACGGCGTCTGCCTCGTGGCGGAGCACGTGATGCGCGGCCGCGGCGTGAAGGCGCCCCCGGCCTGGCTGCGCTGGGCGCTCGTCTTCCACCTCGTCGTGCTCGGCTGGATCCTGTTCCGTGCGGAGAGCCTCGACCTGGCGGGGACGTTCATAGCGCAGCTCGCCGAGCCCGGAGCGGCCACGCTGTGGACGCCCGCCACGCTCGCGGCCGTGCTGGTCGTGATCGGCTTCCAGCTGTTGCCCCCGGATCCGATCGAGCGCCTGCGCGAGCGCTTGACGGCCCTGCCGGCCCCGGCCCTCGGCACGGCGCTCGCGCTGGTGGTGGCGCTCGTCGGCGCTACCGTGCCGAGCCAGGGCGTGCCGCCCTTCATCTACTTCCAGTTTTGAGCGAGCCCTACTACCCATCGAGCCCCGAGCCGCCCGTGCCGCCGGCGCCCAAGGGCCGCCGCACGAGCGCGCGCAGCGCCCTCGTGGTCGTGTTCCTCGCCGCGCTGCTGCTCGTGCTCTTCGAGGGGTCCTCGATCCGCGACGCCGGTGAGGAGATGGACCCGGGCCTCGGGCGCGAGCTCACCCTCGCGATCGGGGAGCCGACGGGCTGGGTATCCGACCTGCTGCCCTTCGAGGACTGGACGGACGACGCCCTGGCCTTCCTCGAGGACGAGGACGTGGGGGCGGCCGGAGCGTTCCAGTCCGCCGCCTCCGGCGCCGGCACCGGGCGGGGCGTGCCGCCGGTGCCGCCCTCGTCCTTCGACCCCGGCGAGCTCGGGATGGAGCCGCCGCCGCTCGGCGAGCTCGACACGCTGCTCGTGACGGGCGACTCGCTCTCGATGCCGCTCGACCTCGAGCTGGCGCGGCGCCTGGCCGACACCGGCGACGTCGAGGTGGAGCGCGATCCACACGTGGGCACCGGCATCTCGAAGACCGGCCTCGTGGACTGGGGACGGCTCTCCACAGAGCAGACCGCCGAGCACGAGGCGGACGCGGTGGTGGTCTTCATCGGGGCGAACGAGGGATTCGAGCTGCCCGCGCCGGGTGGGGGGCAGGTGGAGTGCTGCGGGCCGGAGTGGGCTGCCGAGTACGCCTACCGCGTCCGGCGCATGATGAACACCTATAGGCGCGGGGGCCGGGCGCGCGTGTACTGGCTCACGCTGCCGGCGCCACGCGCGGAGGACCGCCAGGAGGTCGCCCGTGCGGTTAATGCCGCGATCGAGGTGGCCGCGCAGCCCTACCGCGCGCACGTGCGGGTGGTCGACATGGAGGCGCTGTTCACCCCGGGCGGGCGCTACCGCGACGCGATGACGGTGGACGGGCGCCGCCAGATCGTGCGCGAGCCCGACGGCATCCACCTGAACGCGCGCGGATCGGGCCTGGCCGCCGCGGCCGTGCTGGCGGCGGTGCGCCGGGATTTCGGGGGCTAGCGGTCGCGCCCGCGGCGATCCGCCGCTACCTTAGACCCGGCCCACCATCCTCGGAGGATCTGATCTCATGCGCCTAGCCATCCGCCGCTCGCTGCCCGTGCTGCTGCTGCTCGCGGCCCTCGCCGCCCCGAGCAGCGCCGCCGCCGCTCCCACCGCGGAGGCGTCGCGCACCTGCGACGTCGGCAGGTCCACCAGCTACGGCACGACCTACGTGCTCTCGATCACCACCAGGTACGTGCGCTGCGCGCGCGCGAAGGACCTCGTGCGCGCCTTCCACCGCTGCCGGCAGGGCCCCCGCGGGCGCTGTGCGAGCGTCTGGGGCTACTCCTGCAGCGAGTATCGCTTCAACAAGTCCGCCCTCTCCTTCGACTCGCGGGTGAGGTGCGCGCGCAGCGGCAAGGTCGTGAGGCACCGGTACACGCAGTTCCTCTGATCGCGGCGGCGGCCCGTCGGCCGCTCCGCCCGGGGCGAGCGCCCGGCGCCATCGGGGCGGCGCTCACGGCGTGAAGCGGAAGGTGGCCACGTCGCCGTCGCGCATCACGTAGTCGCGCCCCTCCACCCGCTGCAGCGCGAGCTCGCGCGCCCGGGTGTAGCCGCCGGCCTCCACGAGCTCCTCCCAGGGCGTGATCTCCGCCGCCACGAAGCCCCGCTCCATGTCGGTGTGGACGGTGCCGGCGGCCTGGCGCGCGCGGGTGCCGCGCCGGATCGCCCAGGCGCGCGCCTCCGTGTCCTGGCCGGCGGTGAAGAACTGCACCAGGTCGAGCAGCGCGAAGGCCTCGCGCACGACCGTCGCGAGCCCCGACTCCTCGACCCCCAGCTCGTCGCGCATCGCCGCCGCCTCCTCGTCCTCGAGCTCTGAGAGCTCCGAGTCGAGTCGAGCGCTCACGGCCGCCGCGCGCGCCCGGCGCGCCTCGGCGTGCGCCACGAGCGCAGCGGGCGGCTCGAGCGGCTCGCCCTCGGCCACGTTCGCCACGTAGAGCACCGGCTTCGCCGTCAGAGACGCCAGCCGCACACCCGCGCCCGGCACGTCGGCCGGCTCCGGGACGGTGCGCACCGTGCGGCCGGCGCGCAGCGCGTCGACCACGGCGCGCAGCCAGCGCTCCTCGGCCACGGCGAGCCTGTCCAGCGACTTCGCCTGCTTGGCCACGCGCTCGAGCCGGCGCTCGGCCTGCTCGAGGTCCGCGAACAGCAGCTCGGTCTCCACCGTCTCGACGTCGCGCAGCGGGTCGACCCGACCCTCGGGGTGAACCACGTGCGCGTCCCCGTGCACGCGCACCACGTGCAGGATCGCGTCGGTCTCGCGGATGTTCGCGAGGAACTGGTTGCCGAGCCCCTCGCCCTGGTGCGCCCCCCGCACCAGGCCGGCGATGTCGTGGAACTGGATCGTCTCGTGCACAATCGAGCCGGCCCCCACGGTGGCGGCCACGCGCTCGAGCCGCTCGTCCGGGACGCCAACCACTGCCACGTTCGGCTCGAGCGTCGTGAACGGGTAGTTGGCGGCCGGCGCCCCGGCGCGCGTGAGCGCGTTGAAGAGCGAGGACTTGCCGGCGTTCGGCATGCCGACTATGCCGATCTTCATGGAGTCATGAGGCGGGCCAGGGCGTCGCCGAGCAGCGCGCCGGCCACGATGTCCGACGGGTAGTGCACGCCCAGGTACGGCCGCGTGAGCGCCATCGAGAGGGCGAGCGCGTACAGCGGCGGCGCCGGCAGCGCGGCGGACAGGGCGCGGGCGCCGGCGAACGAGGTAGAGGAGTGGGCCGACGGGTACGAGCGCCCGGACAGCACCGGCACGAGAGCCGGCAGCTCCTCCTCGAGCACGGGCCGTGTCCGGCGCACCGCCTGCTTGACGAGACTGTTCGCCACGAGCGTGACGAGCACGATCCTCATGGCCCGCATGTGCTCCGCCCGCCGCGAGCGCTGCAGAAGCGCGCCGCCCGCCGCCAGCCCGTGCCAGAGCAGGCCGCTCTCGCCGCTGCGTGCCAGCCCGATCGCGGCCTTCTCGAGCCCCGGCCAGTGGCCGCGCGTGCGCATCAGGCGCAGCAGCCGGACGTCGAGCGCGCTCAGCACCGCGCGGCTAGAAGCCGACCCGCTGCTCTTCGGTGTCGATCCGCACGTACACGACCTGCGACAGGTCGATCGAGACCTTCGAGTCCTGCGTCTCGAGCTCGTGCCAGCGCGGCGCGCCGCCGTCGACGAGGGCCTTGCTCAGCGCGTCGTAGGCGGCCTGCTTCACGCGCGCCGGAAGAACCTGCCCGCCCTGGAAGCCGATGTCGATCCGCCTCGTCTCCTCTGCCATCAGTGTGCCGCCTCCACGAGCTCGGTGAGTACCCCGCCGGTCGACTTCGGGTGGACGAACGCCACGCGGCTCCGCCGGATGCCGGTCCGCGGCCGCTCGTCGATCAGGCGTAGGCCGGCCGACCGCACCGCCTCGAGCGCCGACTCGATGTCCTCGGTGGCGTATGCCACATGGTGCAGGCCGGGCCCGTGGCGCTCGAGAAAGCGCCCGACCGCCGTGTCGGGGCCTAGCGGCCGCAGCAGCTCCACGTGGCCCTCGCCGATTCCGAGCAGCACGGCCTCGAGGCCCTGCTCCTCGACCGTCTCGCGGTGCTGGAGCGGCATGCCGAGCCGCTCCTCATAGAGGACCAGGGCGGCCTCGAGATCGTCGACGGCCACGCCGATGTGATCGATGCGCTCGAACACGGCACGTGAGGATAGGGGGTGCTAGGAGGGCAAGTCCGCGTCCGGCGAATCCTGGAGCCGCTCGGCCGCCGCCACCGTCGCGGGGCCCGGCTCGAGCGCGGCGAGCTCGGGGGCGTCGCCCTCTCCCGCCGCCAGCCCGCCCTTGTAGGACGCGACTATCCGCTCGATGTCATCGCGCTCGAGCACCTCGTTCTCGAGCAGCGTCGATGTGAACGCCTCGAGCAGCGGCCGATTCTCGGCCACGAGCCGCGCCGCGCGCCGGTGCGCCAAGTCGGTCAGGTACTGCTGCTCCTCGTCGATCGTGCGGCGCGTGTGGTCGGACATCGCGTAGTCGTCCGCGGGAAGCTGCTTCGAGCGCAGCTCGGTGCCCATGCCGTACACCGTGATCATCGAGCGGCTGATGTCGTGCACCTTTCGCAGGTCGTCCGACGCCCCCGTGGTGATCTGGCCGAAGACGATGTGCTCGGTCACGCGGCCGCCGAGCAGCACGACCATGTAGTCGAGCAGCTCGTCGCGCGTCTTCAGGTAGCGGTCCTCCTCGGGCAGGTTGAGCGTGTAGCCGAGCGCTCGCCCGCGCGGGATGATCGAGATGCGGTGCACCTTCTCCACCGAGGGCAGGAGCTCGGAGCAGAGCGCGTGGCCCGCCTCGTGGTAGGCCACCACGCGCTTCTCGTGGTGGGTGATCACGCGGCGCGACTGCATGCCGGCGATGACCCGCTCGAGCGCGGCCTGGAAGTCCTTGGTGCGGATCGCCGTCCGGTGCTCGCGACCGGCGAATATCGCTGCCTCGTTGCAGATGTTTGCGAGGTCGGCGCCGGTGAGGTTGCTGGTCTGGCGGGCGATCAGGTCGAGGTCCACCCCGTCCTCGAGCGGCTTGCCGCGCGTGTGCACGTCGAGGATCGCGCGCCTGCCCTTCAGGTCCGGCGCGCTCACGAGGATCTGGCGGTCGAAGCGGCCGGGCCGGAGCAGCGCGGTGTCGAGCTTCTCGAGCAGGTTGGAGGCGGCGATCACGACGACGTTGTCGGCGGAGCCGAAGCCGTCGAGCTCCACGAGCAGCTGGTTGAGCGTCTGGTCCTTCTCGCCCGAGATGTCCTTGCCGCGCGTGGCCCCCACGGCGTCGAGCTCGTCGATGAACACGATCGCAGGCGCCTCCTTGCGCGCTTGGCGAAACAGGCGGCGGATGCGGGCGGCGCCGAGCCCCGCGAACATCTCCACGAACGAGGACGCCGATTGCGCGAAGAACTTCGCCTCGGCCTCGTTGGCCACCGCCTTGGCCAGCAGGGTCTTGCCGGTGCCGGGCGGCCCGTGCAGCAGGATGCCCTTCGGCACCTTCGCGCCGAGCTTCTGGAAGCGCTTCGGGTCGCGCAGGAACTCCACGACCTCGCGTAGCTCGTCCTTGGCCTCGTCGGCGCCCGCCACGTCCTGCCAGCGCACCGAGCTCGAGGACTGCGGCTTGATCTCCTGAGGCTTGGTGCGCGGCATGTAGCGCAGCGTCATGATCAGCACCACCGCGATCAGGCCCATGAAG
>DASQNF010000135.1:0-14256 GCA_035645115.1 Thermoleophilaceae bacterium
GGGCTGCCTCCGGGTCCTGCGCGGTTGCGCGCATCGCCTTGCCGAGCCGGCTCTGGGTGATGAAGCCCACGAGAAGGAAGACGAGCGGGACAGTGGCGGCTACGGAGAGCACGTCGCCCTGCGAGATCGAGACGCCGAGGACGTTCACGATCTCCTTCTGCGCCCGCACGAGGTCGACGATGCCCTCGGGCGAGCCGCCGATCCAGAGGATCCCGACGTTCTGGAGGATGAAGCTGAACCCGACCGCCGTGATCAGCGGCGCCAGCTTGGGCGCCGTTCTCAGCGGCCGGTAGGCCACCCGCTCGATCATCACGTTCAGAGAGGCACACGCGAACATCGCGAGCAGCAACGTGACCAACAGCCCGAGTATCAGGCCAACAATGCCGGTGGCCGCGGTGAGGCCGAGCGTGCCGAAGAAGCCGGCCGACGTGAGCGAGCCGAGCATGAACACATCGCCGTGGGCGAAGTTGATCAGCTCGATGATTCCGTAGACGAGCGTGTAGCCGAGCGCCACGAGCGCCCAAATGGCCCCGTTGGAGAGCCCGTCTACGACGTTGTTGCCTAGCCGGGCGAGGCTGCCGTCGTCGGAGATGTCCTGGATGCCGTAGACGACCGGCATCACGAGCAGCAGCGCGATCAGCCCGTAGTCCCCCATGAACTTGCGGACACGGTCTCCGGTGCTGGCCTGCACGGGCAGGCGGGCGGCTTCGGTGCTTGCCTCCAAGATCCCCCTCTATCGGGATCCAATCAGAAACGGGGGGCGGACCACAAGTAGGCCCGCCCCCCGCATCCGTTCATCCGGCGATCTGGATCAGGCGCCTTCGGCCTTCACCGTCTCCTCGAACACCAGCTCGCCGTCCTTGATCGTGTAGATCCCGTAGTCGGTGAGCGTCGTGTCGCCGTTCTCGTCGATGTCGTAGGCCCCGAGCACCGACTCGCGACCCTTCGTGTTGAACAGAGCGTCGATCATCGCCTGCTTGTCGGAGCAGTCGGGACCGAGCTCCTCGCACGTGTCGAGCACGAGATCCATCGCCTCGTAGCCGTAGACGGCGTACGGGTCGGGGTTCGGCTCGCCGTACTTCGCCTCGTAGTCCTCGAAGAACTTCTGGCCCTCCGGGGGGTACTCGTCGGGCGACAGGGTGGCCACCGAGACCTTCACCTTGGCTGCGACGTCTGCCGGGATGCCGCCCTCCTTCGGGTCGGCGAAGCCGGACTCGGCCACGCCGTCAGGCCCGTAGAGCTTGGCGTCCGGCACCGCGGCCGACACGTCCTTGTACAGCTGGACCGCGCCGTTCGCGGTGATGCCCGAGAACACGAAGCAGTCCGCGCCCGAGCTCTTGATCGAGGCGGCCTGCGACCTGAAGTTCGGAGCCTTCGGATCGATGCCCTCGTTGGCCGCGATCTCGAGGCCCTGCTCCTTCGCAGAGATCTCGATGTTGCGCGACAGGCCCGCGCCGTACACCTCCTTGTCGTTGAGGATGTACGCGCTCGTGCAGCCGTCCTTCGCCATGACCGTGGCGAGCGCGGCGCCCTGGATCGTGTCCTTGGGCACGATGCGCAGGTAGTGGCGCTCCCCGGTCGGGTAATACTTGTCGGGCTCGCCCTTGTCCGCACCGGGCTCGTCCGAGGTCAGGCCCACGGCGGTGTTTGCCGGGCTGACCTGGGCGATCGGCACCTCGTTCAGGATCGGGATCGAGATCGCGCTCGCTCCCGAGTTGAACTCGCCGATGTAGGCCACCGCGGCATCGTCCTGCGCGACCTTGCGGGCGTTCGCAGAGGTTGCCTCCGGCGTCCAGGTGCCGGCCTGGGCGGTCGAGGCGTCGAGCGACGTGTACTTCACCGTCGTCTCGCCGGCCTTGCCCTTGCGCTGCTCGAGCGCGAGCTTGATGCCCTCGACCATGGCGGTCGTCTGAGGCCGCGACGCGCCTTGAAGCGGAAGCGACGAATAGACGTTGACGGTACCACCGCCTCCGCCGCCGCCACTATCTCCTCCACCGCCGCCGCCTTCGTCGTCGTCGTCGCCGCAGGCGGTCATGCCCATGGCGAAGGCGCCGAGCAGGCAAGCGAAAACTGCCAGCCAACGTACTCGCAAAACGTCCCTCCTAAAAGATGGCTCCAACCTGCCGGGCATCCTAAGCACCAGGACGGGCGCCGTGCGCGCCGCGGAGCTTCCTTAACGCGGAGAACATGTCCGTTCACACGCGCGAAACCGCGCCGGCGAGCGCGTTCTGGTGGGAGCCGCGGTCGCGCCGCGGGTCCGCTCAGGGGACGAGCCGGTCGAGCTCGAAGCGGCCGTCGGAGAGCGAGTGGAGCGCGAAGCGGTCGTTCTCGACGTCGCCCGTAGCGCGGATCCGGAGCGCTCCGAGCGACGAGTCGCGCTCGCGGATTCGAAGCGCGGCGCGGATGACTTGCTCGCGGTCGCGACCGCCCTCCGCCACCGCGTCGAGCACCAGGCGCATCGCCTCGTAGCCGTAGAGCGCCTCGGGCCGCGCTGCGGCTGCCGCGCCGGCGGCCGCGCGCATTCGCGCTCGCACGCGACGCGCGGCGGCGCCGAGTCGCGACGCGGGAAGGAGCGGCGTGAGCGCGTGCACGCGCGCCGGAGCGGCCGGTACCGGCGCCTCCGGGCTGCGCGCGAGCATCCCACTGGTGCCGTACACCGGCACGCCCGGCATCCGCGAGTCGATTGCCGCGAGCATGCGTCCGGTTCCTGGGCCGGCCACACCGGCGTAGACCACGGCGTCGGGCTGGGCATCGGCGAGGCTGCGAGCGATGTCCGGGATCTCGTGCACCTCCCCGCGGTACTCCTCGTCGCGAACCGGCGCCGGGCCGTCGCGCCGCCCGCGGGCCACCAGCATCGCGGCGAGCTCGCGCCCATAGACCTCCTGGTCGAAGACGATCGCGAGCCGGGTCGCGCCCTCCGCCCGTAGCAGCGCGAGCAGCGTCTCGGCCTGCAACAGGTCGTTCGGGGTGAGGCGCACGAAGCTGCGCCTGCCCGACGGGCGCAGGCGGACGGGGCTGGAGCGCGGCCTGCCCGGTGGCGTGCGCGTGAGGCTCGTGAGCCCGTCCGCCGGTGAGACCTGCAGGATGCGGGCCTCGTTCGTGATCGGCAGCGAGACCGCCGACGCTCCGTAGTCGAGCTCGCCCAAGTAGGCGATCGTCGTCGGGTCGTTCGCTGCCCACTCGGCGTTCGCGCTCACCAGGTCGGGGTCCCACAGCAGCTCCGCGCGCTCCGTGGAGCTGCGGGTCAGGAGCCGGACCCGCAGGCCGCCCGCCCTGCCGCCCGCCTCGGCGAGCGCGAGCCGGGCTCCCGCCTCCACCGCCCGGGCGGCGTCCGCGGACACGCCGTGGCGCGGAAGGCTCGCGAGCACCGTCGCACGCTCGCCCTCGACCAGCGTGCGCTCCGGCTCGCTCGCCGCGCCCAGGCAACCGGGCAGGGCGAGCGCGCAGGCGAGCGGCAGGAGCGCCGGGGCTGGACGCCTGAGCGCGTGTCGCGCGCGCCGGCGAGCGCCTCGAGATCTCGGCTCAGCGCCCACGGCCGAGGATTGTGACGAGCGGGGTATCGTGCCGCCGGTGCGCATCGGCGTGCTCACCGGCGGAGGCGACTGCCCGGGGCTGAATGCCGTGATCAGGGCGATCGTGCGCCGGGGAATCGACGGCCACGGGCACGCGATCGTGGGCTTTCGGGACGGCTGGCTCGGCCCGATCGAGAACGCCTACGACGAGCTCACGATCGAGTCCACTCGGGGCATCCTGCCGCGCGGCGGGACGATCCTGCGCAGCTCTCGCACCAACCCCTTCAAGCGCGCGGACGGCGTGGAGCTCATCCGTGAGAAGCTCGAGACGCTCAACCTCGACGGTCTGATCGCGATCGGCGGCGAGGACACGCTCGGGGCGGCCGCCAAGCTGCACGGCGAGCACGGGCTGCCGGTGATCGGCGTGCCGAAGACGATCGACAACGACCTCGGCGGCACCGACATGACCTTCGGCTTCGACACGGCGGTGCAGATCGCGAGCGACGCGATCGACCGCCTGCACACCACAGCGGAGTCGCACAACCGCGTGATGATCGTCGAGGTGATGGGCCGGCACGCCGGCTGGATCGCCCTCCACTCGGGGCTGGCGGGCGGCGCCGACGTGATCCTGATCCCGGAGCGGCCCTTCGACGTCGAGGAGGTCTGCCGCCTGATCCGGCGCCGGCACTCCCGCGGGCGCTTCTTCTCGATCGTGGTCGTGGCGGAAGGCGCGATCCCGCGGGAGGGGACGATGGAGACGGTGGAGGGCGAGACCGACGAGTTCGGCCACGCTCGCCTCGGCGGCATCGGGCAGCGGCTCGAGCGGGAGATCGAGTCACGCACCGGGTTCGAGTCGCGCGCGACCGTGCTCGGCCACATCCAGCGCGGCGGCACCCCCACGGCCTTCGACCGCGTGCTGGCCACCCGACTCGGGCTTGCGGCGGTCGACGCGGCGGGCGCCGGCCGCTGGGGGACCATGCCGGCGCTGCGCGGCACGCGCATCGTGCTCGTGGCGCTCTCGGAGGCCGTGGCCGAGCTGCGCACGGTCCCGGCTGAGGACTACGAGGCGGCCGAGACGTTCTTCGGCTAGAGCGCGCCGCCGCGCTCGTCCGCCGAGGCGCTCTCCTTGCCGAGCAGCTGGTTGACGAACGGCGCCAGCATCACCGCGGCCGCCGCGGCGACTGTCATCGCCACGGTGAGCAGGAACGCGTCGAACGGCTTGATCCCGAACGACCACGCGACAACCCACCAGATCAGGCCGACAGTGAACGTGACGAGGACCGCCATCAGCCGCCGGTGCGCTCTGCGACCTTGCGGCGGAGCTTCGTGACCGCGTTGAAGGCGCCCTTCAGCGCGCGCTCGGCGCCCGACCCCTCGGACGGCAGCACGCCTATCTGGCGAGCGAAGCTCGCCCCGTCGTAGTAGGCGGTGTTGCTCACGATCGCGTCGTCCTCGACCTCGAAGAGGTCGAGGCCGCGGATTTCCACCCGCTTGCCGTTGGGATCGAGGCCGAGGAAGGGCGCGCCGCTGAAGTGGCCCGCCATCCGCCACTCGACGGCGGCGGAGCGCTCGCCCGCCACCAGCCGTCCGACCGTCGTCTCCGCGTCCGGCATCGCAGCGAAGGTCTCGTCGAAGAAGGCCTTGATCTCGCCGCGGCCGCGCAGCACGCCGATTGGAACAATGTCCTCCACGCCGTCCTCGCGCCAGTGCTCGGCCATCGCCGCGACGTCGCGGCGGGACATGGCCTCGTAGTAGCTGCGCAGGTGGAGCTCCACGGCCTTGCGCTTCGAGATCCGCTTGCGCGGGGGCTTGGCTTCCTCTACCCCGCCGGCGAATGGCTCTGCTTGGGCCATGGCGGCCACCCTACCAACGATCCCGCGCCCAGGGCGGGGTTCAGGCGGTTTCGGGCGGGAGGGCGAGGGCGCCGGCGAGCTCGTGGGTGAGCCGCCCCACCGCCTCCGCCCCGCCCTCGCCGGTGGCGCGCACGACGCGGCTACCAACGATGACCCCGTCGGCGATCTGCGCCACCGCCCGCGCCTGGGCCCCGGTGGAGATGCCGAACCCGACCGCCACGGGCAGCTCGCCCGCGGCCCGTACCCGACCGACCGTGTCCGCGAGCCCGGGCGTGAGCTCGGCACGCTCGCCGGTGGTGCCTGTGAGGGCGACCGTGTACACGAACCCGCGCGCGTCGCGGCCGATCTCGGCCACCCGCTCGGGCGTGGTCGTGGGCGCCGCCAGCGGCACGAGCGCAAGGCCCTCCGAGTCGCACGCGGACCGCAGCTCGCCCGCCTCGTCGTGGGGCAGGTCGGGCACGATCAGGCCGGCGGCGCCCGCCGAGGCGGCGCGCAGGGCGAAGGCCTCCACCCCGGCGGTGAGGACCAAGTTCGCATACACCATCAGCACCACCGGCAGCCGCTCCGCCAGGCGCTCGCAGGCACGCAGGACGCCGTGGGGGGTGGCGCCGGCGGCGAGGGCGGCCGTGGCCGCGGCGTGGATCACCGGGCCGTCGGCGAGCGGGTCCGAGAAGGGGACACCGAGCTCGATCATGTCGGCGCCGGCGTCGGCCGCAGCCAGTCCGGCGGCGATCGAGGTGTCGAGGTCCGGGTACCCGCCCATCAGGTACGGCATCAGCGCGGCCTGCTTGCCGTGGGCCCGAAAGGCCCCCGCGATCCGGTCGATGCCGGTGGCCGCGATGCTCACGGCGCGTCCGCCTCGAGCGCGAGCACCTCCGCCAAGTCCTTGTCGCCGCGCCCCGAGAGCGTGATCAGGTCGAGGCCGGGCCCCGGGTTCGCGAGCACCCAGGCCACCGCATGCGAGGACTCGAGCGCCGGCAGGATCCCCTCCCGCTCCGCCACCGTGCGAAATGCGGTGAGCGCCGCGCCATCCGGCACGGCCACGTAGCGCACTCGCCCCGAGTCGCGCAGCCAGGCGTGCTCGGGCCCCACCCCCGGGTAGTCGAGCCCCGCCGAGATCGAGTGGGCCTCGAGGATCTGGCCCTGCTCGTCCTGCAATACCGCGGACATCGCTCCGTGGAGCACGCCGCGCGCCCCCGTGGTCAGCGGCGCCGAGTGGCGGAGCGTGTCGAGCCCCTCGCCGGCCGCCTCCACCCCGATCAGCTCCACCTCGGAGTCCTCCACGAACGGGATGAAGGTGCCGATCGCGTTCGAGCCGCCGCCCACGCACGCGATCGCCCGGCTCGGCAGCCGGCCGGTTCGCTCGAGCAGCTCGGCGCGCGCCTCGTCGCCGATGCGGCGCTGGAGGTCACGCACGAGCGCCGGATAGGGCGCCGGGCCAACGCAGGAGCCGATGATGTAGTGCGTCGACCCAGCGTTGGCCACCCAGTCGCGGATCGCGGACGAGACGGCCTCCTTGAGCGTCCGCGCGCCCGCCTCCACCGCCACCACCTCCGCGCCGAGCAGGCGCATGCGCTGGACGTTCGACTGCTGGCGGCGCATGTCCTCGGTGCCCATGTACACCACGCAGTCGAGCCCCAGCAGCGCGCACGCCGTGGCCGCCGCCACCCCGTGCTGGCCGGCGCCCGTCTCGGCGATCGCCCGCGGCTTGCCCATTCGCCTCGCGAGCAGCGCCTGCCCGAGCGCGTTGTTGATCTTGTGCGAGCCGGTGTGGGTGAGGTCCTCTCGCTTCAGCCACAGCTCGCCGCCGGTCAGCTCCGAGAGTCGGCGCGCGTGGTAGAGCGCGGTCGGGCGGCCGACGTAGTGGCGCAGCAGGGCGTCGAGCTCTTCGCCGAACCCGGGATCGGAGCGGGCGGCGACCCAGGCGCGCTCGAGCTCGTCGAGCGCGGGGATCAGGGTCTCCGGCACGTAGCGGCCGCCGTAGGGGCCGAAGCGGCGCTCCACGGCGGGGGCGCTCATGCCGGCGCGCCGCTCATGCCGCCGGCGCCGGCGCCAGCCTGGCGTCTGCCGCCGCCACCGCGCCGAAGAAGGCCTCGACCTTCGCGTGGTCCTTGCGGCCGGGCTCGGAGTCGGTGCCGCTCGCGGTGTCGACGGCGAACGGGAGCGCCCGCTCGATCGCCTCGCCCACGTTCTCGGGGGTCAGCCCGCCGGCCAGCCCGAGCGGCGGGCTGCCGGGGTGAAGGCGCGCGAGCTCCCAGTCGAAGCTCTCCCCGCTGCCACCCGGCGCGCGTCTCGAGTAGGCGTCGAGCAGGTGGTAGTCGGTCGCGGGGAATGCTTTGAGCGCCCGCACCTGCGCGGCGTCCCGCACGCGCGCGGCCTTCATCACCTTGCAGCCGGTGCGCCGGGCAGCCTCGCGGCAGTAGGCGGGGCCCTCGTCGCCGTGCAGCTGCAGCATTCCGAGTCGGCAGCGCTCGGCCACCCGCGCGAGCTCGTCGAGCGGCGCGTTCACGAACACGCCGGTGAGCAGCACCCGGCGGTGGAGCTCCGCACCGACCCGCTCGGCCTCCTCGATCGGGCAGGCCCGGGGGCTGCCCGGCCAGAAGACCATGCCAAGCGCCCAGGCGCCCAGCTCGACGGCCCGGCGAGCGTCCGCCGGGCCGGTTATCCCACAGATCTTCACGCGGGTCATCGCCCCGCCAATGGTCGCAGGCGCTTGCGACTACGGCAGCGGGAGCAGCCCGCCGTCGTCGTCCTCATCGGGCTGCTCGGGGAGCATCGGCTGTTCGAACGACTCCGGGCGCTTGCCGAGCTCGACGGGGACGGTCTCCTTGTCGCCGTCCCGGTAGAGCTCGACCTCGATCTCGTCGCCGGGCTGGTTGTCCGCGATCGCGGCCGCCACATCGTCGGCGCTCGAGATCTCCTTGCCGTCGACCTTCACGAGGACGTCTCCGCCCTCGCCCGTCGGCGGCTCGCCGCCACGCATGCCGGCCTCTTCCGCGGGCCCGCCCTCGGTTGCCTCCACGACCAGGGCGCCCTGATCGACGGGGAGGTCGAGCTCCTCGGCCACCTGCTCGTTCACGTCGGACATCTGGATGCCGAGGTAGGCGCGCTCGATCTCGCCGCCCTTGCGGAGCTGCGGGAGCAGCTGCTTGGCGGTGTTCACCGGAACCGCGAAGCCGATGCCCACCGAGCCCCGGCCACCGCCGGTGGCAATCTGCGAGTTGATGCCGATCACCCGCCCCTCGGCGTCGAGCAGGGGCCCACCCGAGTTGCCGGGGTTGATGGAGGCGTCGGTCTGGATCGCACCCGAGATCCGGAAGCCGTCCGGCGCGGGGATGTCGCGCTGCAGCGCCGAGACGATGCCCGTGGTGACGGTGCGGCTGAAGCCGAAGGGGTTGCCGATCGCGATCAAGGGGTCGCCGACCTCGAGCTTCGAGGAGTCGCCGAGCCGCAGTACGTGGAGGTCCTCCACGTCGGACGGGTCGACCTTGAGCGCGGCCAGGTCGGTGGAGGGATCCACGCCCTTGACCTCGGCCTCGATCTCCTCGCCGCCCTCCTCGAAGCTCACGGTCACCTGGTCGGCGTCCTCGACGACGTGGGCGTTCGTGAGGATCGTTCCGTCGTCGTCAACGACGAAGCCCGAGCCAGTGGCGGTGCCCTCCTGCGGGGCGCCGAAGAGCGGGTTGGAGTCGCTGACGCCCTGCGCGGAGATGAAGACGACCCCGCGGCCCTCCTCGGCGTAGATGTCGCGGACGGTCCGCCCGCCCTCGTCCGAGCTGGGCTGCGTTGTCGGCGACTGGCGCTGGACCACGGTCCTCGAGTCGCCTGTCTCGATCACGTCGGTGGAGATCAGGATCGCGCCGGCTATCAGCACGAGCAGGCCGCCGAGCAGCCCGGAGAGGAGGTTCGTGATCGGATTGGTCATGCCGGCCAGTGTGGACGGTCAACCTTAGAGTCGGGTAAAGCTGGCGCGCTTGCTCCACGGTGCCCTCGCACGCATGGGCGACCTTGCGCGACGCCGGGCAATGGCGCACTGGCGCGCCCGGTTAGACGCGCGGGCCGACCGGCGGGATCGCCACGAGCCCCTTCAGGCGCTCCGCGAGGCTGCCGCGCGTGAGCTCGCGGCGAAGCGCGCGGCGGGCGCTCAGGCTCGGGGCGGTAGGGGCACGCGGGTCGTAGCGGTGGGCGCGCAGCGCGTGCGCGTAGGCCTCGGAGGCCGGCCCCGCGAAGCGGCCGAGGCGGCGCTCGAGGCCCAGCAGGGTCGTGGACGGTGGCAGCTTCCAGCCGAGCCGCTCGAGCGCCCGGCGCAGCTCCGCGAGCTGCGCCTCGGCGAGCTCTCGCGGTCCGAGCGAGCGCAGCCGCCGGAAGCGCAGCGTGGCCAGCAGCGCGGCGGCTGCCGCGAGGCCCAGCACGAGCAGCGCCAGCGCCCCCAGCAGCGGGCTCGTGCCGCCGCCGCCCTCGTCCGGCGTCGTGCCCGTGTCGGTGCCGCGCTCAGCCGCCACGCCCGGCCGCGAGCGGACCTCGCCGGCGTCCGCGGCTGCTGCGCTCGTGGCGAACGCGCTCGACTGCGACTGCGCCGGCGCGGCGGCCGGCGTCGGGTCGAACGGGACCCAGCCGATGCCGGTGAACCACACCTCGACCCAGGAGTGGGCGTCGAGGTCGCGCACGCGGTACTCCTTGGTGTCCTTGTTGTAGGAACCGGGCGAGAAGCCGGCCGCCACCCGCGCGGGGATGCCGGACATCCGCAGCATCAGCGCCATCGCGCCCGAGAACTGCTGGCAGTAGCCGCGCTTCTCCTGGAACAGGAAGCCGTTCAGCGGGAGCTCCCGGGTCGGGACCCGCTCCTGGTAGACGTAGCTGCGCTGGAGATGGCGCTCGATCGCCTTGACCGCGTCGTAGGCCGTGGGCTCTCCGGCGGTCAGCCGGCGGGTCAGCTCGTACATCCGCTCGTAGCGCGAGCTCGCCACCGCGCGCACGCCGGCCGGCCCGTCTCCGCTCTCGGGGTCGCCGCGAAGGGGCACGTACACGGGCCGGCGATTCAAGAGCGCCTGCTCGCGCGCGGCGTCGCCCGACAGCCCAACGCCCTCGATCGCGCTGTCGCCGGGCGCCGGCAGGAAGATGGCGGTGTACTTGCCGAGATCGTCGGCGTAGCCGTCCTGAGCGAGCCGCATCTGGTCCGCGCTCGGGTCGGGCGCGTAGGCCTCGATCGTGTACGAGTCGCCGCGCTCGAGCACGTCGCCGAGCAGCCGCGTGGTGCCGTCGGCCCCGGGCCGCGCGGCCAAACCCTCGATGTCGTAGGTGAGCCCGGCGCCGACCACGAGATCGCTCGAGAGCGAGCGCACCGTGAACGTGATGCGCTCGTTCCACCTGGGGTTGAACTCGAAGTAGTCCCAGGGGGGATCGAAGCGCCGGCTCTTGAAGGGGAACTCCGCGCCGGTGTCGAGGTTGTCGTTGTTGCGCGAGCGGATCCAGCGCAGGCCGTCGAAGGTGTCGAGCGTTTGCGCCTTCCAGTAGTGAGGGCGGTCCGCCACCACGTTCAGGAGCGTGGTCCCCTTGCGCGGCCAGTCGAGCGGGCCGTACTGGTGGCTCCAGTCGAAGCTGACTGTCTTGCCGCCGCCGAAGAGGTTCCAGGCGCGGTAGTCCCACCAGGGCCGCTCGCCGTCGAGCCCAGCCGCCAGCGGTAGCGCGAGCACGCCCACGCAGCCGACCACGGCCGCGCCGAGCGCCGCCTCGCGCGCAGGCATGCGCGGCAGCCACAGCCAGGCGGCCACGAGCAGGAGCAGCACCAGTCCGCGCAGCAGCGGCTGACCGGGGTCGTGCTCGGTGACAGCGGTTCCGTACAGCAGCAGCAGCACCAGCAGGCCGAGCGCCCGCAGCGGCGCGGCGGCCCGGCGCGCGGGCCAGAAGGCCGCCGTGGCGGCGAGCGTGAGCAGCAGCGGCGCCCCGAGCAGGATCGTCCGCCCGATCCACTCGTCGGGCCCGTTGTAGGGCCACTCCACTCCCTGGATGCCGCCGAGGCCGCGGTCGAGGCCGTCGCCGAGCTCGGTCCAGTGCTTCGGCAGGAGCAGGCGCGGCTCGAGGCCCGCCGCCATGAGCCCGAGCACTAGCGCGAGGAGGCCGAGCGCCGCGGCGCCGGCGTACACGGCGCCGCGCGGCACGCGCTCGGGCAGCCGCGCGAGCATGGTCAGGGCGCCCGCGCAGGCGCCGGCGATCAGCACCACGAGCAGCGTGCGCCCGGCGGGCGCGGCCTCCACCAGCATCGCCCAGTGCGCGGCGCCGAATGCGGCGAGCGCGACGAAGGCGGCGAGCCGGGCGGGTGTGGAGTCGCCGTCGGCCGCGGCGGGCGCGGGCGGCGGGCGGGTCGGAGCGCCCGGCGGAGCGGGCGACAGCCCGCGGGGCGCCGCTGCCGACTCCGGCGCCGGGGCGGGCGGCCTGACGACCGTGCCGGAGCTCATGCCGCCACCCCGGCTCGCGAGAAGCGGCGCGTGCGATCGACCATGCAACCGGTGCAGCCGGCGACCTCGAACGAGGGGCGGGCGCCGGGCGGCGGGCCGGGCGAGACCACGTAACGTGAGCCCGCGGGCAACCGGTCGAGCGCCTTGGGTGTTGCGTGCAGGTCGGCGCCCGTGACCCAGATCACGGCGCCGCCGCGCGGTCCGAGCGTGGCGCCCGCCGGCGCCGCGCCCTCCTCCACGAGCGCCAGGCGCACGTGGACGGCAGGCCAGGCGCCGAGGTCGTGGCCGACCTCGATCGGGCGGCGGTCGCCGGGCAGCAGGATCGCGCAGCCGCTCTCGTGGCCGAGCCACACGCACAGCGAGGCCGCCGCGCGCACCGCGCTGTCGAGCGCCTCCTCGCTGGCGGGCGCGGACGGGTCGAGCACGATCAGCGGCGCCGAGTCGAGCTCGGCCACGAGCCGGCGCTCGAGCATCTCGCCGTGGCGCGCCACGGACGGCCAGTGGATGCGGGAGGCCGGCGCCCCCTCGCGGTAGGGCCGCAAGCCGTCGATCTCGAGCTCGGCCACCGAGGCGTCCAGGCGCCGCCCCGAGAGCCCGGGCGCGTTACCGACCCCGCCGGCCTGGCCGGCGCCGGCGCCGCCGCCTCCCGGCGCCATGACCGGCTCCACCCGCGGCAGGACGAGCACCTCCTCGCCGCCCTCACCCACCACCTGACGGGAGAACAGCCGCAGCGGGTCGCGAACCACGAGCAGCCCGGGCTCGAGCAGGCGGCGCCCGCGCCGCGCGAAGCGGACGTTGATCCGCAGCTTCCGCGACCAGCGTCCGGCCACCGGCACCGGCCAGCCGAGCAGCGGCTCGATGAGCTCACCGCCCGGCGGGGGGAGCACGCCGCTGTGCATCTCCACCTGCAGCGGGTAGGGCTCCTCCTCGAGCACGGTATGCGGACCCGGGTGGCGCACGATCGTGGCCCCGTGCGCCGCCAGCAGCACCCAGCCCACGGCCCCGACGGCGAGCAGGGTCAGGCCCACCCCGGGCACGTACAGCGAGGCGGTGTCGAATGTTGCGCCGGCCAGGCAGAGCGCGATCCCGAGCAGCGCGGTGACCGCCGGCCGCACCATCAGAGCGCCGGCACTCGCTCCAGGGCGTCGCGCACCACGGCGTCGCGCTCGTCGACGCCCGCCCCCGGCGCCAGCAGCAGGCGATGGCTCAACACGGAGCCGGCCAGCTTCTGGACGTCGTCCGGGAGCGCATGGTCGCGCCCGTCGAGGGCGGCGTACGCCTTGGCGGCGCGGAACAGCATCAGCCCCGCCCGCGGCGAGGCGCCGAGCTCCACGCGCGGGTCCGAGCGCGTGGCCTCGAGGACCGCGACCACGTAGCGCCGCAGCGCCTCGCTGCCGTGCACGGCGCCGGACGCAACCTGCGCCGCGAGCACGTCGGCCACGTTCGCCACGTGCTCGAGCTCGAGCACGCGATCGCTCTCGGCGTGGTCGAGCAGCATCTGCGACTCCTGGTCGGCGTTCGGGTAGCCGAGCGAGACCCGCACCATGAAGCGGTCGAGCTGCGCCTCCGGCAGCGGGTACGTGCCCTCGTACTCCACCGGGTTCTGGGTGGCGACCACGATGAACGGGCGCGCCAGCTCGTGCGTGTGCTTGTCCACGGTCACGTGGCGCTCCTGCATGCACTCGAGCAGTCCCGACTGGGTCTTGGGCGACGCGCGGTTGACCTCGTCCACCAGGATCACGTTGGCGAACACCGGCCCGGGCCGGAACTCGAAGCGGTTCTCGCGCTGGTTGTAGACGTTCGTGCCCACCACGTCCGCCGGCAGCAGGTCGGCGGTGCACTGGACGCGCGCGTACTCGGCGTCGAGCGAGCGGGCGAGCGCGCGGGCGAGGGCGGTCTTGCCGACCCCGGGATAGTCCTCGATCAGCACGTGGCCCTCGGCGAAGAGCGCCACGAGCACGTCCCGCAGAACCTCCGGCGGCGCCTTCACAGCGCGGGCGATGTTGTCCCTCAGACGCGCGCCGAGCTCGGCAACCTGGGGCGGGTCGAGCTCAGGAGCGGTCGCCATGTCCCGTCATGGTAGGGATACGCCGTGCACGGACCCGCGGTTCTCCACGGCCGCGACACGATCGTCTAAGCCTGGGTCGGCTCCTCCGAGCGCGTCAGCTCACGCGTGGCCGCCTCGGGGTCGGGCGCGCGCATCAGCGCCTCCCCGACCAGCACGGCGTCAACGCCCACCTGCTCGAGCTCCTCGATCTGGTGCCTGTGCCGGATCCCGGACTCCGAGACCACCACCTTGCCGGCCGGGACGTCGGCCAGCAGGTCGAAGGTGCGTTGGATGTCCACCGAGAAGTCCTCGAGGTCCCGGTTGTTGATGCCGATCACGTCGCAGTCGAGCTCGAGCGCGCGCTCGAGCTCCTCGTCGTCGTGGATCTC
>DASQNF010000136.1:0-10453 GCA_035645115.1 Thermoleophilaceae bacterium
CAGCCGGCCGGGCGGGCGCCGCCACCGTGCCCCCGGCGAGCCGGGCGAGCGCCGCCGCCGCCGCTGGGAGCATCCGCGTCGGCTGCGGGCTCACGCCCGCTCCACCATCACGTCCGTGGCCTTCACGGCCGCCACCGCCTCTACGCCGGGCGCGAGGCCGAGCTCCTCGACCGCGTCCCTGGTGATCGCAGCGATGACGCGGTGGGGACCTGACTCGATCTCGACGAGCGCCATCACACCGGCGATCTCGACAGAGGCCACCACCCCCTGGAAGCGATTGCGCGCCGAGAGGGCGGCGCCCGTCTGCCGGCGGCTTGGGCGGCTCGTGAGCCGCGCGATCTCCCGGCGCGTGACGCGCCGACGGTTCGCGCCGTCGCGGCGCGTGCGGAGCTTGCCGGCCCGCTCCCAGCGTCGCAGCGTGTCGGGGCTGACTCCGATGGCGCGGGCGGCGTCCCCCAACAGCAGTCCCTGGTCACGGGCCATTGCCTAAGCATTGCATAGGCGATGGGGACATCCGGCATCGGCCGCGGGTTTCAGCCCTGGTGCGAGCGCCATGGCCGCCGCGGCGCGGACGCCGGGAGGCCGCCGTGCGAGCGCCGGGAGGCCACGGCGCGGACGCCGGGCGGGTCGCCGCCGCCAGGCATCGCGGAACGCCTGCCATATTTGGGCGCGCTCGATGGTGGTGAGCGAAGCCACGGATCCCGGCGACCTCCGCGAGGGGGAGCCCGACGAGAGCGACAAGAGCGTCGCCCCGCTCGAGCTGTTCTTCGACCTGGTATTCGTCTTCGCGCTCACGCAGGTCACCGCCCTGATGTCGGGCAACCCGACGTGGGAAGGGCTCGGCCAGGGACTGCTGGTGCTCGCCGCGCTCTGGTGGGCTTGGGGCGCCTACGCCTGGCTCACCAACTACATCGCGGCAGACGAGGGCGTCGAGCGCCTGCTCTTGTTCGTGGTGATGGCCGCGTTCCTGGTGGCCGCGCTCGCCGTACCCCACGCGTTCGGGGGCGACGCCCTGCTGTTCGGCATCGCGTACGCGGTGGCGCGTTGGATGCACATCTTCATCTTCGCCGAGGCGAACGACGACGTGGACGCGGCGATGGCCATCCGGCGGCTCGCGCGCACGGCCATCCCGGGGCCGGCGCTGCTGATCGTGGCGGCCTTCCTCGATCCCCCGTACCAGGCGATGGCCTGGATCCTGGCGCTGGCGATCGACTTCGCCGGCCCGTACGTGTTCGGTGTCGAGGGATTCCGCGTGTCGGCAGGGCACTTCGCGGAGCGCTTCGGACTCATCGTGATCATCGCCCTCGGCGAGTCGATCGTGGCGGTGGGCGCCGGGGTGAGCGGGGCGCTCGACGCAGGCGTGATCCTGGCCGCCGTGCTCGGCGTGGTGGTGGCGGCCTCGCTGTGGTGGGCGTATTTCGACGTGATCGCACTCGTGGCCGGCCGGCGGTTTCGCAAGGCCACCGGGACCGTCCGGGTCAAGATCGCTCGCGACTCCTACAGCTACCTCCACCTGCCGATGATCGCCGGGATCATCTTGATCGCCCTCGGGATCAAGAAGACGATCGGCGACGTGGACGAGCCGCTCAAGGACATGCCGGCGGCCGCCCTGTTCGGCGGGGTTGCGCTCTACTACGCCGGACACATCGGCTTCCGGTTGCGCAACGTCGGCACGCTCAACCGACAGCGCCTGCTCGCCATGATCGTCTGCTTGGCCCTGATCCCGCTGGCCACCGAGATCGACGCCCTGGTCTCGCTCGCTATAGCCGCCGCGATCACGAGCGGCGTCGTCGGCTACGAGACGATCCGGTTCGCCGAGGCCCGCCGGCGCCTTCGCCAGCCGGCCGCGGCGAAGGCGCCCTGAGGCGCGCGCCGCTCGGCGGAGCGCACACCTGAGGGGGCGCATCGGAGAACCGCCCCGAGCAGCGCGCAGCGAGGCGACGGCATCCGAGAGGGGCACGTTGATGCGGACGCCCTCATCGCGGGTTGCCGTGAGCAAGGTCAGGTCGGAGCGGGCCTGCTCCGCCGGCAGCAGGCGCGCGAACGGCCGCCCGTGCCGGCTGATGTGGATCTCCTCGCCCGCGGCGGCGCGCTCGAGGTAGTAGCCGAAGTGGTTGCGAACTCGTGAGAGCCCACGCGAACGGCGAGGTCGCCGTCCGGAGTTGGAGTGGAGCTGAGGGGACTCGAACCCCTGGCCTCAACGCTGCCAGCGTCGCGCTCTTCCAGCTGAGCTACAGCCCCCCGAAACTCGAAGTCTGCCGCAAGGTTAATGCACGCTCGCTCCGTTGCGGGCCGGGGTGAGACGAAGCCAGACCTCCGTCCGCCCACAGGCCAACGCGCTCGGCAGAAGGTAGCACTGGTCGAGGTCCCCGCAGTAGACCGCTAGCAGGTCGATCTCGTCGGCGGTGTAGGAACTGCGACGGTGATGGCTGTAGGTCAGGCTGTAGGTGACGCAGCTGACCTTGATCACGTTGCCGCTCGCGTCGAGCGCGCCCCACTTGCACTGCACGCGCAGGATCCGACCCCCGACCTCGAACCCGAGGTCGTAGCGGCAGTGCTCTTGCACGGGCTTCAGGATCGGAATGCCGAGCTCGACGGCCGTGGTGGCGATCTTCATCTCCGCGATCGCACCCTTGTGGTTGGAACTGAGCACGAACACATGTTCGTGCAGGGGTCGGATGGAAGGTCAGCCGACCGAGCGTGCGGGCGCCTCGCCCCAGAGGTTCTCGAGCCGGTAGTACTCGCGCGCCTCCGGGGTGAAGATGTGGACCACCACGTCCCAGTAGTCGAGCAGGATCCAGCGGCTTTCGCGATCGCCCTCCGTGCGCCGCGGGAGCATGCGGCTCTCGCCTTTCTTCAGGTCCTCGAGGATCGCGTCATGTATCGCCTTCGTCTGGCGCTCGCTGTTGCCCGAGCAGATCACGAAGAAGTCGGTGTAGGAGACGATCCCGCGCAGGTCGATCACCCGGATGTCGATCGCCTTGCGGTCCGAGGCGATGCCGGCTATCCGCTCGGCCAGCGCGGCCGGCTCGTGCGCAGCATTCACGCCGCTGCCTCCGGCCCTCCGGTCGCGGCCCCTGCCACCTCCGCGTCCGGCGCGGCTCGCGGCGCGGCGCCGTCGGCCTCGCTGGACGCGTACAGCCCGCGCGCGCCGATCAGGCTCACGACACGCTCCGGAACGAGATAGCGGATCGGCTCGCCGCCCGCCACCCGCCGCCTGAGCATGGTCGAGGACACCTGGATCAGCGGCGTCTCCAGGTAGCGCACCGTGTCGGCGCCGCGCAGCGGGGCGAGCTGGAGCCCGATCGCGCTGCGGCTGCGGCTCACCCGCTCCACGACCACGAGCGTCGCCTGCGCGAGCACCTGCTCCGGCTCGTGCCAGTCTGGAAGCGACGCCGCCTGGTCGCCGCCAACGATCAGGAACAGCTCGTGGTCGGGCTCGGCCGAGCGCATCGCGGCCAGCGTCTCGGCGGTGTACGAGGGACCGGGACGGTCGAGCTCGATCCGGGAGGCCGCGAAGCGCGAGTCGCCGGCGATCGCCAGCTCCACCATCTCGAGTCGCAGGTCACCGCCCGGGTCGTCCTCGAGCACGCGGTGCGGTGGCTGCCCGGTGGGGACGAAGACCACCGTGTCGAGCTCCAGCTGGAGGAGCGCCTCCTGGGCGCACACGAGGTGTCCGAGGTGCGGCGGGTTGAACGCGCCTCCGAGGATGCCTACGCGCAAGACCCGACGACCTACTCCCTCACCTGGCCCGAGCCCTCGACCACGAACTTGTAGGTGGTCAGCTCGCGCATCCCGATCGGTCCACGGGCGTGCAGCTTCTGGGTCGAGTTGCCGATCTCGGCGCCCATGCCGAAGACGGCGCCGTCGGTGAATCGGGTGGAGGCGTTGACGTAGACCGCGGCCGCGTCCACATCGGTGGTGAACACCCGGGCGGCAGCCGTCGAGCCCGTAACGATCGCCTCGGAGTGCCCGGAGCCGTAGCGGTTGACGTGCTCGACCGCCTCGTCCACCGAGTCCACCACCTTCACCGCGAGGATCAGCGCGTGGTACTCGGTGGACCAGTCTTCCTCCGTGGCCTCGCCTAGCGAGTCGGCGAGCTCGCCCGCGAGCGCTCGCGTGCGGGCGTCGACGCGCAGCTCCACCCCTGACTCGCGCAGCTCCCGCAGCGCGCTCGGCAGGAAATCGCCCGCCACGTCCGCGTGCACCAGCAGCGTCTCGGCCGCGTTGCAGACCGAGGGCCGCTGCACCTTCGCGTTGAGCGCGATCGCCAGGGCGTGCTCGAGGTTCGCCGAGGCATCCACGAACACGTGGCAGTTGCCTGCCGCGGCGTACATCACCGGGACGGTCGCGTGCTCCTTCAAAGCCGCCTTCAGCCCCTCGCCCCCGCGCGGGATGATCAGGTCCAGCGAATCGTCCTGGGTCGCGATCTGGCGCAGCTCATCGCGGTCGCCGCCGGTCACGATCGAGATCGCGCCCTCGGGGACGCCGGCGCCGCGGGCGGCCGTCGAGGCCACCTGCGCGAGCACGGTGTTCGAGCGGGCGGCGGTCGAGGAGCCGCGCAGGACGATCGCGTTCCCGGACTTGAGGCAGAGCGCGGAGCAGTCGATCGTCACGTTCGGGCGGGCCTCGTACACGACGGCCACGACCCCCAGCGGAACGCGCACTCGACGGACTTCGAGGCCGTTCTCGAGTCGATGCCCGTCGATCGTCTCACCGACCGGATCCGGCAGCGCGACGATCGAGCGAACGTCCGCGGCGATCCCGGCCAGCCGACGCTCGTCGAGCTTCAACCGGTCGAGCAGGCCGGAGTGGAGCCCCGCCTCCCGGCCGGCTTCCATGTCGAGCGCGTTGGCGTCGAGGATCTCGTCGCAGCGACGCTCGAGCGCTGCCGCCATCGCCTCCAGCGCGGCGTTCTTGGTGGCGGTGTCGAGCCGTCCGAGCTCGCGCGCCGCGCGCGCCGCGGCGGCGCACACCTCCGCCACGGACTGGACTGTGGTGGCCATCGCGGCAAGAGTACCTGCCGCCCTCGGCCGCGAGCCTCAACCGTGCCGCTCGCCGCTGAGCGCCGCCACCGCGCCCAGCCCGATGAACGAGACGCCGCTCAGGTGGTCCATCCTCGCCCGGAAGCGAGCGCTCCGGCGCAGGCGCTCGCCGAGCCGGCCGGCGAGCAGCGCGTAGGCGCCGTCGCTGAGCGCGGCGAGCGCCACGAACAGGGCGCCGAGCAGGAGCACCTGAGGGGCGATCGCGTGATCCGGGTCGGCGAACTGGGGCAGGAACGCCAGGAAGAAGATCGCCGTCTTCGGGTTGAGGACGGTCACCACCACGCCGTCGCGGTAGAGCCTCCCGAGCGGCGCCGGGGGGCGATCCTCGATCGCCGCCTCGCCGCGGCTGCGCAGCTTGCCGATGCCGATCCAGATCAGGTACGCGGCTCCCCCGTACTTGACGACGCTGAACGCCACGGCAGACGACGCCAGCACGGCCGAGATGCCCACCGTCGCGGCGACCACGTGCACGAGCGCGCCGCTCTCCACGCCCGCGAGCGAGGCGAGCCCGGCGCGTTGCCCCTGCTCGAGCGAGCGCGTGACGATGTAGATCACGCTCGGCCCCGGAACGATCAGGAACAGCGCAGTCGCCGCGGTGAAGACGAGGAGAGTTGAGGCGTCGGGCACGGCGGCAGGGTAACCCGCAGCCGTCCAGGCACGAGCATTTGACCGCCGGCGCCGACGCGGGGGCCCCTCGACGCCGACTCGGTCGTCCCGCGCCCCGGCGGTGCCGCGAGGGCCGTGACGCCCGGCGCGATCTCCGTCAGCGCTGCGACCTCAGGCCGTCGCTCGCGTGGACGCGCCCGTGACGGCCCAGCGCCGACTCGAGAAGCGCCAGGTGCAGGTCGCGAGCCGCACCAGGATCAGGCCCACCAGCCCGGCCCAGACGCCGACGATCCCGAGCCCGAGCACGAGCGAGCCGAGCGCCACGGGGATGAACACGCCGACCGAGGCGGCGAGCATTCCCCACATCAGGAATCGGGTGTCGCCCGCACCGATCAGGATTCCGTCGAGCGCGAACACCGCCCCGTTCGCGGGCTGCATCAGCGCGAACAGCGGCCACACCTCACGAGCGCGCTCGATCACATCCGCGTCGCTCGTGAACGCGCGCGGCAGTACCCCGACGAGGGCCAGCATCCCGAGCGCGAACAGCGCGCCCGCCACCACGGCCCACTCGATCATCCGCCGCGCCGCGCGGTAAGCACCCTCGGCGTCCCCGGCGCCGAGCGAGCGCCCGACGATCACCTGCCCGGCGATCGCGATCGAGTCGAGCACGAGCGCCAGGAACACAAACAGCTGGAAGGCGATCTGGTGCGCTGCCAGCGAGGCCTCACCCACGCGTGCCAGCACCGCGCTCGCCACGAGGAAGGACGCGTACAGCGACGCCGTGCGCACGAAGATCTCGCCCCCGATGCGGGCAAGCGGGCGCATCGATGCGAGCGACGGCCGGCGGCTGTCGGCCGGGGCGCCGAGCAGCGCCACCACGAATGCAGCTCCCATGCCCGCCTGCGCCACCACGGTCGCCCAGGCCGAGCCCGCCAGCCCCCAGCCGAAGCCGTAGATGAACACCACGTTCAGGACCACGTTGACGACGTTCGCCACCACCACGATCACGAGCGGCGTGCGGAGGTCCGAGACACCGCGCAGGTAGCCCTGGCCGGCCAGCGCGATCAACGCGAAGATCAGCCCGATCGATCCGATCCGCAGGTAGAGCACGGCGAGCTCGCCGGTCCGGCCGTCGCCGCCCATCAGGTCAACGAGCGGGACCGCCAAGCCCGCGAGCAGACAGCTGAGCGCGATCCCGATCCCGCTCGAGAGCCAGAGTGCCTGCGCCGCGATCCGGCCGGCCGCCCGCACCTCGCCCGCGCCGTGCAGCCGCGCGACCTGGGCGGTGGTGCCGTAGGTCAGGAAGTTGAAGAGCGTGAACGCGCCCGTGAGCAGCGTGGCCGCGATCGCGAGGGCGGCGAGCTCCTCGGTGCCGAGGTGGCCGACCATCGCGGTGTCGGCCAGCAGGTAGAGCGGCTCCGCGGCGAGCGCGCCGAGAGCGGGCAGGGCGAGCCGGAAGATCTCCCGGTCGTAGGGGGAGGACAGCCGGGGGCTCACACCCCCGGACCCCTCAACGGATGGCAGCCGGGGGCTCGCGCCCCCGGACCCCCCAGCCAACTGGCCGGTCGCGGGTGGATCGAGCCCACCGACAACTGACCGTTCTCGGCCATCCGCGCTCCCGACCCGGGCAATTGCCTCACTCGAGCACGAAGTAGTCGCGGTGAACGGCCTCTTCGGTCGCCCGCGGCAGCAGCTCTCGCACCTCGTCCGTTTTCAGGCCCTTGATCCGGCGCAGCTCGGCGGCCGAGTAGCCGGCGATGCCCTTGCCCACCGGGCGCGCCTCGCAGCGCACCTCGACCGCGTCGCCGGCCTCGAACTCCCCCTCGACCTCGACCACCCCCACCGGCAGCAGGCTGGTGCCGCGCTCGCGCAGTGCGCGCTCGGCGCCCTCGTCGACCACGAGCCGGCCGGCCGTGGGCTTCGCGTACTTGAGCCAGAGCTTGAAGCTCGACACGCGGCCCTCCTGCGAATGGAAGCGGGTGCCGCTCGGCTCGCCGGCGAGCGTTGCCGCCACGGCCGCGCGGTCGACGCCGCTCGTGATCGTGACCGGGATGCCGGCGGCGGTGGCCATCTCGGCGGCCACCACCTTCGAGCGCATCCCACCCGACCCGAGCGGCGAGCTCGACAGCCCGATCTCGTAGCGCTCGAGCTCCTCGAGCGCGCGCACCTCCGCGATCAGCTCGGCGGAGGGGTCGCGGCGCGGATCGGCGCTGTAGAGCCCGCCGGTGTCGGTGAGCAGCACGAGCAGGTCGGCCCCGATCAGGATCGCCACCTGCGCGGCGAGGAAGTCGTTGTCGCCGAACGAGATCTCGTCCGTCGTGGTTGTGTCGTTCTCGTTGATCACCGGGACGACGCGCCAGCGCAGCAGCGTGCCGAGCGTGTGCCGGGCGTTCAGGTAGTGCGTGCGCGCGGACATGTCGAAGAACGTGAGAAGCACTTGCGCCGAGCGCAGCCCGCGCGCCTGGAGCAGCTCGTCGTAGTGGCGGTAGAGCTTGCCCTGCCCGACCGCCGAGGCGGCCTGCAGCTCCTCCATCGCCGAGGGCCGCATCGGGAGCTCCATCAGGCGCATGCCGCGCGCGATGGCGCCGGAGGTCACGATGACCAACCGGTCGCCGGCGCGGTGGCGCGCCGCGACCTCGTCGCAGAGCGCGGCGAGCACACCCTCGCGCACCTCGCCGGCCGCGTCGGCGACGATGCTCGAGCCCAGCTTCACGACCACGGTGGCCATCTCGATCGAGCTCAGCGGCCGCCGCCGCCGCCCGCGATCCTCCAGTCGCCGTCCTCCTTCTCCAGGCGTAGCACGCGCGGCGGCTGCCTGCGCCCGTCGGCCTTCAGCACGCTGGTCACGCGAGCGTTGTCCCCGTCGATCTCCGTCTTGCGGATCTCCACGAGCTCGACCTCGATGCCGCGTACGGCGCGCAGCTGCTGCTTGCACGCCTCGCGCGCGCGGTCGCCCTTCGCGAGAGTGGTCTGCTCCACGAACTCCTGGGTGACGAGCTCGTCGCAAAAGGCGTCGGCGTCGCGGTCGTTCGTGGCCTTGACGAAGTCGCGGATCGTCCGCTCGGCGTCGGCGCTCTCGTCGCCACCGCCGCCGCATCCGCCGAGCGCGAGCGCGATCGCGGCGGGCAGGGCGAGCAGCGCGGACACGGGGCGGGCCACCGTCGCGGGTTCTAGCGGACGAGTCAGCGAAACGGCGCCCCGGGGTCGAGCTCGAACACGATGCCGGCGATCTCGACGTCGTCCCCCGGCTCGAAGCCCGCCGCCGTGAGCGCCTTGATCACTCCCAGTGTGCGCAGGCGCTCCTCCACGTAGCGGAGCGCCTCGTCATTGCCCACGTCGTGGCGCGCCACCAGGCGCTCCACGCGCTCGCCCGCGACCCGGAAGACGCCGTCGCCCAGGCGCTCGACGCTGAACGCCTCGCCGGCCCCCGGCCTGTACACCCGGTGGGTCGCGGGAGTCTCGGCCGCCTCGGGCTCGGCGTCCTCGACCGGCACGCGCTCGAAGATCGCGTCACGCAGAGCGTCGAGGCCGTCGCCGGTGGCCGCGGACGTGGCGAGCACCGGGATCGCGAGCCGCTCCCTCCAGTTCGCGAGGGCGGTGTGGACCGCCTCCGCCGGCACGAGATCGCTCTTGGAGAGGCAGAGGATGCGCGGAAGCCCGGCGAGCCCGTGGCCGTGCTCGCGCAGCTCGGCCTCGACCGTGGCGTGGTTTCGCTCCGGGTCCGAGCCGTCGAGCGGCGCCAGGTCGAGGACGTGGACGAGCACCCGGCAGCGCTCCACGTGAGCCAGGAACTCGTGTCCGAGCCCGGCGCCCGCGCTCGCCCCCTCGATCAGGCCGGGGATGTCGGCGAGCACGAGCTGGCGGTCGTCCCTCTCGAGCGTCCCGAGCACCGGCTCGACGGTGGTGAACGGGTAGTCGGCGACCTTCGGCGCCGCCCG
This sequence comes from Thermoleophilaceae bacterium, assembly GCA_035645115.1. Taxonomy (GTDB): domain Bacteria; phylum Actinomycetota; class Thermoleophilia; order Solirubrobacterales; family Thermoleophilaceae; genus JACVRW01. Next base: position 9,590 of record DASQNF010000136.1, read on the forward strand.
CGTGAGGCGCGCCAGGAGCGACGACTTGCCCGCGTTCGGCAGGCCCACCAGCCCCGCGTCCGCGAGCAGCTTGAGGCGCAGCTCGAGCCTTCGCTCCTCGCCGGGCAAGCCCTGCTCGGCGAAGCGGGGCGCCTGGCGGGTGGCGGTCGCGAAATGCTTGTTGCCGCGTCCGCCGCTGCCGCCGCGCGCCACCAGCGCGCGCTGGCCGCCGCGCAGCAGGTCCCAGCGGTCGCCCGAGTCGGGGTCAACGACGACCGTGCCCGGAGGCACGCGCACCTCGAGCGGGCTCGGGGTCGCCCCGTGCTTGTTCGCCCCCTGGCCGTGTCCGCCGCGCTTGGCCTTGAAGTGCGCTCCCCGGCGAAACACCGCGAGGTCGCGCAACGACGGGTCGCAGGCCACCACCACATCACCGCCGCGACCACCGTCGCCGCCGTCCGGGCCGCCCTTCGGGACGTGGGCCTCGCGCCTGAACGAGACGACGCCGTTGCCGCCCGCGCCGCCCCTCACGTGGATCGTGGCCCGGTCGTGGAACATGCCGGCTCAGGCGGTCGGTCCCGAGCTCGGGTGCCGGCGGTGCGCGATCGAGGCGTCAGCCATCCGAGGGCGCGGAGCGCGCCTGGCCCTGAGCCCGGCTACTCGGCCGGCTCGACCGAGATCACGCGGCCGCGGCGTCCGCTCGCGAACTGCACGGTGCCGGGGCGGGTTGCGAAGATCGTGTCGTCCCGCCCGAGGCCCACGCCCTCGCCCGGCTTGAAGCGGGTGCCGCGCTGGCGCACGATGATCTCGCCGCCGCTCACGGTCTGGCCCGCGAACACCTTCACCCCGAGGCGCTTGGCGTTCGAGTCGCGGCCGTTGCGGCTCGAC
>DASQNF010000137.1:0-2142 GCA_035645115.1 Thermoleophilaceae bacterium
CCGCGCGGGACCCGGCCATCGACGCCTCTGTCCGGCGTACTGACCCCGAGAGCCGAAGCCCCTCATCCGGGAATTCAGCCCCGCTAGAGCGGATTACGGGTGACAGGGCACCGCTACCTCCCCGCCTAGCACGGTCCACCGCCGATGATAGCCATCCGGGCGCGGTCGGGCGAGCTTGAGCGCCGCGGCCACAGCCCCCGTCCGCGCGGCCGGCCTACGGCGGAGGGCATAGAGTGCCCGCCCATGCCCGACCGCAAAGTCATCTCAACCGACTCCGCCCCTGCCGCCATCGGCCCCTACTCGCAGGCCGTTCGCACTGGAAACCTGCTCTTCTGCTCGGGGCAGGTTGCGCTCGACCCCGCCTCCGGCGAGCTGGCCGCGGACGACGTGGTGGGTCAGGTGCGCCGTACCCTCGAGAACCTGAGCGCGGTGGTGGAGGCGGCCGGCGCCTCGCTCACCGACGCCGTCCGCTGCACCGTCTACCTCGCCGACATGGCCGACTTCGCGCGTGTGAACGAGGTCTATGCGGAGTTCTTCGGGAGCGAGGATCCGCCCGCGCGCGTGACCGTGGCCGCGGCCGGGCTGCCGAAGGGCGCCCAGGTGGAGATCGACGCGATCGTGGCGCTCTGAGGCCGGCGGCCGGCCGCGCGTGAGGCGAGCGGCGGGCCCCCGGCCCGGGCTACGTGACCGCTCGTGACGAGGCGTCCACCGTTCGATGTTCGCCCCGCTCCACGAGCGCGCGCAAGCGTTCGAGCGAGTCGTACACGTCCACGAAGCGCGTGTAGAGCGGCGGCACGCCCAGCCGGATCGAGTCGGGGCCGCGGAAGTCCGGCACGACCTTCGCATGCTCGATCAGAGCGCGCGTGAGCGCCCATGCCTCGGGATGGCGCAGGCTCACGTGCGCGCCCCGCCGGGCCGGATCGCGGGGCGAGCCGAGCTCGAAGCCGAGCGGGGCGAGCCAGGCGTCGTGCAGCTCCACGATCAGGGCGGTCAGCGCGCTCGCCTTGGCGTGCAGGCGCTCGACCCCCGCCTCCGCGGTCAACCGCGCGCCTTCCTCGACCGCCATCAGGCCGGCCACCGGCGGCGTGCCGGCGAGGAAGCCGCCGATCCCAGGGTCGGGATCGAAGGCGCGCTCCATCGCGAACTGCTCGCGCTGCGCGAACCACCCCTGGATCGGCGTGCGCACAAGCGGCTGGAGCGGCTCGCGCACGTATAGGAACGCGGGCGCACCCGGCCCGGCGTTCAGGTACTTGTAGGTGCAGCCCACGGCCAGCTCCACGCCGCGCGACTCGAGCTCGACAGCCAGGGCCCCGGCCGCGTGCGACACGTCCCAGATCACGCGAGCCGGCGCCGCCGCGCGGTTGATCGCCTCGACGTCCGCCAGCGCGCCCGAGCGGTATGCCACCTGCGAGAGGACCACGAGCGCCACGTCGCCGGCGCAGGCGCGCTCCATGTCCTCTGGCTGGGGGCCGGCGAGCGGATCGGCCTCGAAGAGCCGCAGCTCCAGGCCGCGCTGGCGAGCCAGCCCCTCGAGCACGTAGCGGTCGGTGGGAAAGTTGCCGGTGTCGGTCACGATCGCCCGCGCCTCGGGCGGCGCGAGCTCGAGCGCGGCGCCCGCGAGCTTGAAGAGGTTGACGGTCGTCGAGTCGCACGCCAGGACCTCGCCCGGCCGGGCGCCGAGCGCCGACTCCGCGAGCAGGTCGCCCACCTGCCGTGGCAGCTCGATCCACTCGTGCCAGCCCGACACGAGCTCGCTGCCCCATTGGTCGACGAGGCCGTGTAGCCGCCCGCGGGTCGCGAGCGGAAGACGCCCGAGCGAGTTCCCGTCGAGGTAGATCAGCTCGGGGTCGGCGACCACGAAGCGCTCGCGGAAGTGGGCGAGCGGGTCGGCGCGGTCGAGTCGCTCGGCGTGCGACCGCTCGGTGACGGCGGGGCCTCCCATGCCTCGACCCTAACCGCGCCGATCGAGCCAGGCCGCGACCGCACGCCACGCCTCGGACGATGGATCGAGGTGTTCGAAGTGACCGACCCCGGGGAGCTCCAGCAGCTCGCAGTCGTCGCCCGCGTCCGCGGCCCGCTTGGCGTAGCGGCGGGCGAGCTCGATCGGCACGATCTCGTCGGCGTCTCCGTGCACGAGCAGCT
>DASQNF010000138.1:0-6676 GCA_035645115.1 Thermoleophilaceae bacterium
TACCGCGACCTCGAGGAGGAGATCGAGACCACGCGGCGCGACAAGGAAGCGGCGATCGAGGCGCAAGAGTTCGAGAAGGCGGCCAACCTGCGCGACAAGGAGCGCCAGCTCACCAACAAGAAGCGGGAGCTCGAGGAGCAGTGGCGCTCGGGCGAGTCCGGCGAGCGTCCGGAGATCGGCGAGGAGGAGATCGCCGACATCGTCTCGATGTGGACCGGCATCCCGGTTTTCAAGCTGACCGAGGCCGAGACGCAGAAGCTGATGCGGATGGAGGAGGAGCTCCACAAGCGCGTGATCGGCCAGGACGCCGCCATCGAGGCCGTCTCGAAGGCGATCCGCCGCTCGCGGGCGGGGCTAAAGGACCCCAAGCGCCCCACCGGCTCGTTCATCTTCCTCGGCCCGTCCGGGGTCGGCAAGACCGAGCTCGGCCGCACGCTCGCCGAGTTCCTCTTCGGCGACGAGGAGGCGATGGTCCGCATCGACATGTCGGAGTACATGGAGAAGCACTCCGTGTCACGGCTCGTGGGATCGCCGCCGGGCTACATCGGCTACGACGAGGGCGGCCAGCTCACCGAGGCGGTGCGGCGCAAGCCGTACAGCGTGCTCCTGCTCGACGAGATCGAGAAGGCGCACCCCGACGTGTTCAACATCCTGCTGCAGATCCTCGAGGACGGCCGGCTCACCGACGCCCAGGGCCGCACGGTCGACTTCCGCAACGCGATCGTGATCATGACCTCGAACGTCGGCGCGTCCGAGATCGCGAAGAACACCGGCATCGGCTTCACGGTCGGCGACGAGACCGGCCTCTCGTACGACGACATGAAGAACCGCATCATGGGTGAGCTCAAGAAGGTCTTCCGGCCGGAGTTCATCAACCGGATCGACGAGGTGATCGTCTTCCACAAGCTGACGCGGGAGGAGATCACGTCGATCGTGGAGCTCCTGCTGCAGCGGATCAGGGAGTCGCTCGCCGAGCGCGAGCTGTCGCTCAACCTGTCGGTCGGCGCCGCGGACTTCCTCGTCGAGAAGGGTTGGGACCCCGCCATGGGCGCTCGCCCGCTGCGCAGGGCCATCCAGCGCTACATCGAGGATCCGCTCGCCGACGAGGTGCTCGCCCAGTCGATGCCGGCCGGCTCCACCATCGAGGTGGACAGGGCGCCCGAGGACGACGAGCGCGATGTCCTGATCACGATCATCAAACCCAAGGAGCGCACGCGCGAGACCGTCGGCGTGGGCGGGCCCGGCGGCGGTGACGACGAGGGCGACGGCGAGGGCGAGCCCGAGGGCGGCGAAACGGCCCCGGCCGCGCCGAGCGACTCCGGCGAGCTGCCGGACGAGCCCGAGGTGCTGCCGGACGTCCCCGACGCCCCGCCCGAGGACAAGTAGCCGGCTGCAAACCGTCGTCTCGCGGCGTCCTCGGTCGCGGACGTGCGCAGCGGCATTCCCGTGTCACCCCCGGGCACGCGGGGCATTAGGCGATCATGCCCGGACGCTCCGCGCTGGTCGTGGTCGACATGCTCAACCCCTATGAGCACGAGGACGCCGAGCGGCTGAGCGCCAGCGTTGCCGAGGTCGTGGAGCCGCTTGGCGGGCTGGTCGCACGCGCCCTCGACGAGGACGTCGCGGTGATCTACGTCAACGACAACTACGGGGACTGGAACTCCTCGCGGGAGGAGCTTGCCCGGCGGGCGCTGGCGGGCGCCCGTCCCGACCTGGTCGAGCCGGTGCTGCCGCCCGAGGACTCGGCCTTCGTGATCAAGGCACGCCATTCGATCTTCTACGGCACGCCGCTCGAGTACCTGCTCGGCCAGCGCGAGATCGACCACCTGGTGCTGGCGGGCCAGGTCACCGAGCAGTGCATCCTGTACAGCGCGCTCGATGCATACGTGCGCCACTACCGCGTGACTGTGCCGCTCGACGGCGTGGCCCACATCCACGAGAGCCTCTCCGAGGCCGCGCTCGAGATGATGCGGCGCAACATGAAGGCCGAGATCGCGCCTAGCGCGGACTGCCGGCTCCGCCGCTGAGCCTCAGCGCTCGATCTGCACGTCCAGCACCTCGCCGGTGTTGGCGTCGATCCGCACGACGGCGAGCTCAGAGAAGCGATCGGACTCGATCTCGCCGATCGGGACCGACATCGAGACGATCCAGTTTGGCTTCGAGTTCAGCCCCTGGCGGAGCAATCGGATCTGGGTCCGTGTGGGCTCGAAGTCGATCCGGCGCTCGGCGGTGGCGATCGCCTGCTCCTTGGAGACGCGCACCTGGTCCTTCTGGCAGGTCTGGGCCGCGACGAACGCGAGCACCAGCACGCCGACGACCACGAGCAGGCGCGGCCAGCTGACGGGGATCCGGCGACGCTGAGCTTGCTCAGGCGGTTGGACGGAACTCGTTCCCGAGGTTGGTGAAGAGCAAGATCATCAACACGATGATCATGCAGATCACCGAGATCGCCAACATGGCGACCTCGAACGACCTCACGTGGGTCTGCTTCTCGGTGAACTGGATCTGGCGCTTGCCGCTGCCGTTGGCAGCCATCTCGTCCTCCTACTCCGTCTGCACACCCGGCTGGGGCGGCGGGCCACCGGTCGAGCGCCCGCGGATGCGGGTCACATGCGACACCAGCTGGCGATTCTCGTAGAGCATCCATGCGACCAGCGAGGCGAGCATGACGGCGATCCCGAGCCAGGTGACTATGTAGTAGCCGGTCTCGGCCGCCGTGCCCTCGTCGCCGTAGGTGGAGCCTGGTCCGAAGGTCATTATCCCGGCGCAGTCCTCGTAGTTGGCCTGGAGGATGAAGTCGAGCGAATCGTCATCGGGCTCGGCCTTCTCGTTCGAGACGATGCACTCGGGCGAGCTGTCGATCAGCGCGGGCATCTACCTCACCACCTCCATGTCGGACTCGAGCAGCACAGGCTCCGCGGGGACGATCGCGCCGCTCGGCTCGATGACCGTCTCGCCGACCTTGGCGTGCTCGGGCATGAACAGGTCCTCGTGGTACTCGGCCACGTCGAGTCCCTCGAGCTCGACCTCCGGCGGCACCCGCAGCAGGTTCAGCTTCTTCAGCACGAAGCTCGACACCCAGCCGGACAGGAACCCGAGCGGCAGGAAGGTCGCCATGCCCATCAGCTGGCCCCCGATCGAGCTGTCCACGTTGTTCAGCCCGGTGGGGTAGCCGGCGGCGAAGACGCCCACCCAGAGCAGCCCGAGGAAGCCGGCCACGCCGTGCACCGCAACCGCACCCACCACGTCGTCCACGCGCATCTTCCGCTCGATCCAGGCGCCGGCGTAGACGACGAGCGCCGCGCTGGCGGCGGACAGCAGGTAGGCCACGCTCGGGGCGTAGACGTCGGCGCCCGCCGACACGGCGATCACCCCGGCGAGGCCTCCGGACACCGTCCAGAACGGTTCGCCGCGTGAGGCGAAGTAGCCACCGGTGAAGCCGCCTGCGAACCCGAACGTGATCACCATCGTGATCGAGCCGAGCGTGGTGGGGCTCAGGTAGATGTTCGCCCAGCCCGGGAACGCGGTCGACGAGATCACGAGGCATGCGGCGTAGAAGCCGTAGAACCCCGTGAAGATCAACATCAGGCCCATGATCGTCATGTGGAGGTTGTGCGGCCGGAACTGCCGCACGAGCCCATCGCGCGTGTACTTCCCTATTCGCGGGCCGAGGTTGAAGAGCACGCCGAGCGTGAAGGCGCCGGCCACGCCGTGGACGACACCCGACGCGATCGAGTCGTGGAAGCCGAAGCGCAGCGTGAGCCAGCCGCCCGCGCTCCAGCCCCAGGCGGCGTCCAGGATCCAGACCACCGAGCCGAGCAGCACGGCGAGCACCAGGTAGGCGCTCAGCCGCACGCGCTCGAGCACAGCACCGGACATGATCGACGCCGTGGTCCACGAGAACAGCAGGAACGCCAGGAAGAAGATCAGGTTGATGTTGTTGGTGATGTTCGGCCCGAAGGTGTCCGACCACGGGATGCCGCCCTGGCAGGCCACCGACGTGAAGTCGCTCGAGTTCGGGCCGATCGGCAGGCCGGGCTGGTTGCAGTTGTAGACCCACCAGCCGAAGTAGTAGAAGCTGGGCGTGACGACCGCGATCGTTAGGATGTTCTTCAGCGCGGTTGTCATCACGTTCTTGCGCCGCACCGCGCCCGCCTCGTAGGTCATGAAGCCCACGTGGATCAGCCACATGAGGACGACCGTGAAGAAGTAGAACTGCTCGCCGAGGATGACCGAGTCGAGCGCCTGGCCCTCCGCGCTGGCGGCGTCCTTCAGGCTTTCAACCTGTGCAAAGACGAAGTGGATCATGGCGTTCCTCCAGCTATAGGGAGACCCCTGTCACAGCCGTCGGGCGGGACCGTATCCCTGAGATGGACATTCGTGCAATGTGAGTTAGTCACAGCGTTATCCGAAGGCGAGTGTCCTATTTGGACATAGAGAGCCGATCGTGGCGCCGGTTACGATGACCTCGTGACGGTCGCGCCGGTGGGTGAGGACGGGGGAGCACTAGACCGCGTTCGGCGCGAGAACCGCACGCTGTACGCCGTCATCGAGACGGTCTCCTCGTCGCTCGCCCTCGAGCGCGTGCTCGGCGGCATTGTGGACATCGCCACGGACGCCACGGGCTGCCACGCCTGCTTCATCTACTTCCTCGAGGACGACCGGCTCGTCCTGCGCGCCGCCTCGCCGCGCTACTCGCACCTGGTCGGCTCGCTCTCGATGGGGGCCGACGAGGGCCTGACCGGCTGGGTCGCCCGCACCAAGACGCCGGAGTTCATCCGCGACGACGCGCTCCACGACCCACGCATGAAGTACGTTCCGGAACTCGAGGAGGAGCGCTTCCAGTCGATGGTCGCCGTGCCGATCCTCGCTCGCGCCGGCGACGTCATCGGGGTCGTGGTGCTGCACACCGAGGCGCCGCGCGAGTTCGACGACGACGTGCTCAACTTCCTGGTCCACACGGCGTCTCTCACGGCCGGAGCGGTGGAGAACGCGCAGCTCTTCGAGGAGACGCGCCGGCGGGTGGACGCGCTGACCACGCTGACCGAGCTGAGCCAGGCGCTCGCGGCCGTGACCCTGCGGGAGGACCTCTACGACGCCGTCACTCGCGGAGCCCGCCAGCTGCTCGCGGCCGACGCCTGCCAGATCTGGCGCCACGACTCGCGCGCGGGCGAGCTCGTGCTGGTGGGCGCAGACCCGCCGCTCGCGGTGGAGCCGGGCGCACCCCCGGCCGACGGTCCGGGCGTGCTCACGGCACAGCTCGTCGCGGGCGACGAGCTGCTCGGGGTGCTCTGCTGCGTGGCCTCCTCACGTCGCTTCGCCGCCGAGGACGCCGAGCTGCTGCGGGCGGTGGCCAACCAGACGGCGGTCGGGCTGAAGAAGGCGGAGCTGATCGAGCGGCTGACTGCCGAGAACATCGTCAAGGACATGTTCGAGGCGCTCGCGGCCGGCTCGATCGAGACCGCCGAGGCGAAGGCCACCGAGGCCCGCTGCGATCTTAGCCGCCCCCACGTGTTCATCCACGCGGAGCGGGCGCCGGAGGCCGCGGAGGAAGGCCCGCCGTGGCCCGACCTTGCCGGGCGCGCGCAGGCGCGGCTCGGACGGCTCTACCCGCGTGCGTTCTTCGACTCCCGCCACGACTCCTTGCGCGCGCTGGCTCCGCTCCCCCTGGGAGACCGCGACACCGCGCAGGAGCTGCGCCGGGCCTGCGAGGAGCTCGCGCGGGCGGAGGGGCTGTCGATCGGGCTGAGCGACGCCGACCGCGGCGCCGCGGGAGCGCGCCGGCGCATGCGCGAGGCCGCCGACGCCGCCCGCATCGGGGGCTCGCTGGCCCCCGCCGGCGGCGCGATCCAGTACGAGCAGCTCGGCGCCTACCGCTACCTCGTACACCTCGACCCGGGCGAGGCGCCGCGTGACCGCTTCGGCCACGCGGTGGACCGTCTGCTCGACTACGACCAGCGCCGCAGGGCGCAGTTGGTAGAGACGCTCGAGCGCTACCTCGGGGCGCGCTGCAGCGTGGCGGGCACGGCGCGCGAGCTGTTCATCCACCCGAACACCGTGCGACAGCGCCTCGAGCGAATCGAGCAGGTGGCGGGACTCGACCTGCGCGAGGACGACCTGCTCTCGCTCGAGCTCGCGCTCAAGGTCGCGCGGCTCGGGCGCGGCGCGCCGCTATCCAGATCCGGAAGATCAGGTAGCCCGCCACGTGGGTGAGGAGCACCAGGAGGACCCACCAGGCCTTCGTCAGGACCGGCATCTCCTCGTTCCAGAGTTCCCAGACGGTCAGGTAGATCGCGATCAGCAGGGCGAGGATGAGCACCGGCGGCGCCTGCTGCGTGACGACGAAGACGATCACGGCCGCGCGCACCCTACCTACACCCTCGCGTGACGATCCGGGCGAAGCTGTACGCGGCAATCGCCCTGACCGTGATCGGGCTGCTGGTCACGGTCGGGGTGGCGCTCGCGGGCATGGGGGAGCTCGGGGAGCGCTTCGACGAGGTCGAGGAACGCGGGCGCCACGAGGCGATCGCGCGCGAGCTCAAGTTCGGTGTCACCGACGTGAACGGCTGGCAGACCGCCCACGGCTATGACCGCGGGCGCTCGCGGCCGCGCTTCGAGCGCTCGGTGCGGCTCTTCCGCGCCGACCTCGCAGGAGCCGCCCGCGAGCTCCGCGATC
>DASQNF010000139.1:0-4670 GCA_035645115.1 Thermoleophilaceae bacterium
CGTTCGGGCCCGCCACCGCGAAGTACCGCGAGCTCGGCACGCTCGCGAACCTGCTCGCGTTCAACGAGATCGCGGCGCTCCCCTCGCGCAACTTCCAGGCTGCCGGGTTCGACGGCGCCCGCAGCCTCGCCGCCGAGCAGCTCCACGAGCTGCGCGGGGTGGCCCGCACCGGTTGCGCCTCGTGCACGATCGGCTGCGAGCACATCTATGCGCGCGCGAATGGGAGCGACAGGGTGCGCGTGGAGTACGAGAACGTGTTCGCGCTCGGTCCGCTCTGCGGCCTCTCCGACCCCGACGCGGTGCTCGCCGCGAGCGCGCGCTGCGACGAACTCGGGCTCGACACGATCTCCGCCGGGGGCACGATCGCGTGGGCGATGGAGTGCGCCGAGCGCGGGCTGATCGACGCGCCCTGGCTGCGCTTCGGCGACGCCGCCGCGCTGCTGCGGGCGCTCGAGGAGACCGCGGCGCGCTCGACCTGGCTCGGCGAGCTGCTCTCCCACGGCTCGCGCCGTGCAGCGGCCGAGGTGGACGGCGGCTCCGAAGCATTCGCCCCGCACGTGAAGGGGCTCGAGCTGCCCGGCTACGAGCCGCGCACGCTGCAGGCGATGGCGCTCGGCCTGGCCGTGAACGCGCGCGGGGCCGACCACAACCGCTCGGGCGCCTATGAGGTCGACCTCGGGGGCGAGCTCGACCGCTTCGCGGGGGGCCACGCGCACGCGCTTGCGGCGATCGAGACCGAGGACCGCGCGGCGATCATGGACTCGCTGATCCTCTGCAAGTTCCTGCGCGGCGTTTTCGAGGACCCGTTCGCCGAGTGGGCGGCCCTGTTGCGCGCGGTCACCGGCTGGGACGCCGACGGCGACGAGCTGCGCCGGACCGCCCGCCGGATCGTGGTGGCCAAGCGCCTGTTCAACCTGCGCGAGGGCTGGACCCCCTCGGAGGACTGGCTTCCCGAGCGCTTCCTCGACCAGGAGCTCGAGCTCGCGTCGGGCCGCCGCGCGGCGCTCTCCCCCGAGCGCCTGCGCGCGATGATCGACGCGTACTACGCCGGGCGCGGGCTCGATGGCGCGGGCGTGCCGAGCTCCGAGACCAGTACCGAGCTCGGACTGAACCTATTTGTCCAGGAAGGTAACCTGAGCTAGTGGCGACCAGCGCACCGCCCGCCTCCCGAACCGTCACGCTGACCATCGACGGGCGGGAGGTCAGCGCCCGCGAGGGGGCGACGATCTGGGAAGCCGCCCGCGACGTCGGCATCGAGATCCCCGTGCTCTGCCACGACGAGCGCTACGACCCTGTGGGCGTCTGCCGGGTCTGCGCCGTCGACGTGGGCGGACGGGTGTACGCGGCCGCCTGCGTGCGCCCGGTGGAGGACGGGATGGAGGTGAAGACGGCGACGGAGGACGTGGAGCGCCAGCGCGCCACGCTCACGGAGCTGCTGCTCGTGGACCAGCCGCCGGTGGCCGAGGACCCAAAGGAGACGACGACAGCCGACAACGAGCTGCTGAAGCTCGTCCGCCGCTACGGCGTCGAGCAGGAGGACGGCGGTGTCCCGCGCGGCGCGCTGACGCGCGGCGAGGACCTCTCGAACCCGGTGATCGCGGTGAACCACGACGCCTGCATCCTCTGCGACCGCTGCGTGCGCGCCTGCGACGACATCCAGGGCAACGACGTGATCGGGCGCTCCGGCAAGGGCTACACGACGCGCATCGTGTTCGACCTGGACGACCCGATGGGCGAGTCCTCCTGCGTGACCTGCGGCGAGTGCGTGGCCGCCTGCCCCACGGGCGCGATCGTGAACAAGCCGATCGCCGGTGTGCCGATCCGTCCGCGCCCGGAGCTCGAGCAGGTGGAGACCGTGTGCCCGTACTGCGGCGTCGGCTGTGCGCTCACCTACAACGTCGACCGCGAGCGCAACGCGATCGCCTACGCCGACGGGCGCGAGCAGCCCGGCTCACAGCGCCGCCTCTGCGTGAAGGGCCGCTACGGCTGGGACTACGCCAAGTCGCCGCAGCGGCTGGACACGCCGCTCATCAGGCTCGAGGGCTCCTACCCCAAGGGCCCGCTGAGCGCGGACGTGCGCGGCGACCACGATCCCGGCCGCGGCGGGCGCAAGGGCCGCAAGCCCGGCGGGCTCGTGAACTACGAGGAGGTGCTCCCCCACTTCCGGGAGGCGAGCTGGGACGAGGCGCTCGACCTCGTGGCGCGCAGGCTGAAGGAGATCCACGCCGAGGGCGGCCCCGCCGCGATCGCGGGCTTTGGCTCGGCCAAGTGCTCGAACGAGGAGGCCTACCTCTTCCAGAAGCTGATCCGCACCGCGTTCGGCACCAACAACGTGGACCACTGCACGCGCCTCTGCCACGCCTCGAGCGTGGCGGCGCTGTTCGAGGGGATCGGCTCGGGGGCGGTGTCCACCACCTACGGTGACGTGATCAACGCGGACGTGGCGATCATCACCGGCAGCAACGCCACGGCCAACCACCCGGTGGCCTCGTCTTTCTTCAAGCAGGCCCGCCGACTCGGCACCACGATCGTCTACGTGGACCCGCGCGAGTCGCGAGTGGCGGACCACGCCGACATCTTCTGCCAGATCAAGCCCGGCACGGACGTGGCGTTCTACAACGCCCTCATGAGCGAGATCATCCGGCTCGACCTGGTGGACCGGGACTTCGTGGAGCGCCGCACCTCGAACTACGACGCACTCGCGGAGACGGTCGCCGCATACACGCCCGAGCGCTCCGGCCAGATCTGCGAGGTCGACCCCGACCTGATCCGGCGGGTGGCGCGCGTGTGGGGAGAGGCGAGCGCCGGAGTGGTCTTCTGGGGCATGGGGATCTCCCAGCACACCACCGGCACCGACAACGCCCGTTGCCTGATCTCGCTGTGCGCGATCACCGGCAACGTCGGCCGGCCGGGCACCGGACTGCATCCGCTGCGCGGCCAGAACAACGTGCAGGGCGCATCCGACGTGGGGCTGATCCCGATGTTCCTGCCCGGCTACCAGGGGGTGGAGGCAGAGCACGTGAGAACCCGCTTCGAGGAGGCCTGGGGGGCCGAGCTCGATCCGAAGCGCGGCCTCACGGTCACCGAGATCATCGGCTCGATCCTCGAGGGCGGCGTGCGAGGGATGTACATGATGGGCGAGAACCCGTTTCTGTCGGACCCGAACATCAACAAGGTGCGCAAGGCGCTCTCGGCGCTCGACTTCCTGGTCGTGCAGGACATATTCCTGACCGAGACGGCCGAGTTCGCGGACGTGATCCTGCCGGCGTCGTCCTACATGGAAAAGGACGGCACCTACACGAACACCGACCGCCGCGTGCAGCTCGGGCTGAAGGTGCTCGACCCTCCCGGCGAGGCTCGCGTGGACTGGGAGATCGTGCAGGCGCTAGCGCGCCGGTTGGGCCTCGACTGGGACTACCGCTCGCCGCGCGAGATCTTCGACGAGATGGCCGGACTCACGAGCGGTTACGAGACGCTCAGCTACGACAACCTCGGCCCGAGCGGCAAGCTCTACCCGAATCCCGACCCCGAGCACAGCGACGGCACCGTGGTGCTGTTCGAGGAGCGCTTCAACACCGACGACGGGCTGGCGCACCTCGTGCCGGCCGAGTGGCTTCCGCCGCAGGAGCTCCCCGACGACGAGTACCCGTTCGTGCTCAACACCGGCCGCCTGCTCGAGCACTGGCACACCGGCTCGATGACCCGGCGCTCGTTCGCGCTCGACACGATCGAGCCGCGCGCAGAGGTGTACCTGCACGCAGAGGACGCGGCGCGGCTCGGGATCGAGGACGGCGGCATGGCGAGGGTGAGCTCGCGGCGCGGCTCGATCGAGCTGCACGCGAAGGTCTCCCACCGCGAGGCGCCCGGCAACTGCTTCATCCCCTTCCACTTCCGCGAGGCCGCCGCCAACCTGCTGACGATCGACGCGATCGATCCCACCGGCAAGATCCCGGAGTTCAAGTTCTGCGCGGTGCGGGTCGAGCCGGCCTGATGCCCGCCAGGCCGGGGACCGTTCCGGGCGTGGAGGCCAGGGCCGGGCGCTTCCCGGGCCCTAGCCTGATCCCCGCGCTTACCGCGATCCAGCGCCGGCACGGCTGGCTGCCGCGCGAGGAGCTTGAAGCGCTCGCGCGCGAGCTGCGCCGGCCGCTGTACGAGATCGAGGGGCTGATCTCCTTTTACCCGCACTTCCGGACCTCGCCGCCGGCGAAGGTCGCGCTGCACGTGTGCCACGACCTGTCCTGCTGGCTGCATGGGTCCGACGAGCGGATCGCCGCGCTGCGAGAGCGCTACGGAGACGACGTGGAGGTGGAGCTCGTGGAGGTGTCCTGCCTCGGTCGCTGCGACATGGCGCCCGCGGCGGCCGTGGACGAGCACCCGGTCCAGGTTGACGGGGCGCCCGAGCTGGTGGACGCGGCGCGGGCCGGCGGCGTGCAGGCGGCGCGGGCGCTGCGGGCGCGCTCGGAGCCCTGGCCGAACGACCCCTACGCTCCCGGCGAGCAGCGCTACCGCGTGCTGCGCTCGCTGCTGGGCGGATCGCTGGCGGCCGAGGACGCGGTGGCGGCGCTCAAGGACGCGGGCCTGCGCGGCATGGGCGGCGCCGGCTTCCCCACCGGCACGAAGTGGGAGCTCGTGGCCCGGCAGGAGGCGCGGCCCAAGTACGCGATATGCAA
>DASQNF010000140.1:0-17859 GCA_035645115.1 Thermoleophilaceae bacterium
GCGATCGTGCGCTCGATCATCGAGCTCGCGCGCAACCTCAGGCTCGAGACGGTGGCCGAGGGGATCGAGGACGAGCGCGTGTGCGAGCGGCTCACCCGACTCGGCTGCGACCTCGGACAGGGGTTCGCGCTGGCCCGGCCGATGCCCGCGGACGAGACCCTCGACTGGCTGCTGGCGCAGGGCGCTCAGGCGGGCTGACAGCGGGGAGAACCCGCCGCGCCGATCTTTGGACACGCGTACATGGCTGCGAGCCGACGGCGCGGCTAGGTTGGGGACGCCCGGAACCGCGCCAGGAGGACCCGCCCGCCATGCCACGCATCAGAGAGCACAACGTCAGCGCCGCCCGCTGGAGCCCGAACGGAGGAGCGATCGGCTCGGTCGACCTCACCCAGCCGGCGAACTATCCGTTCGGCGCGAACGTCTTCTCCCAGGCCGTGCAGCGCCACCGTCTGCCCAAGGAGACCTACAGGCTGCTGCAGCGCACGCTCGAGAACGGCGAGCCGCTCGACCCGTCGCTGGCCGACGCCGTCGCGCTCGCGATGAAGGAGTGGGCGCTCGAGAACGGCGCAACCCACTACACCCACGTCTTCCAGCCGCTCACCGGGCTAACCGCCGAGAAGCACGACTCCTTCTTCGGGCCCGCCGGCGACGGCGTGGCGCTCGCCGAGTTCTCCGGCACCGAGCTGATCCAGGGCGAGCCTGACGCGTCCTCGTTCCCCACCGGCGGCGTGCGGGCGACCTTCGAGGCGCGCGGCTACACGGCCTGGGACCCGACCAGTCCCGCCTTCTTGCTCGAGAACCCGAACGGCGCGCTGCTCTGCATCCCCACCGCGTTCGCGTCGTGGACGGGCGAGGCGCTCGACGCGAAGATCCCGCTGCTGCGCTCGATGGACGCGCTCTCGCGCTCGGCCATCCGCGCCCTGCGCCTGCTGGGCGACGCGGCGGCCACGCGGGTGTTCACCACCGTCGGGCCCGAGCAGGAGTACTTCCTGATCGACGAGCAGTACTACTTCGAGCGCCCCGACCTGATCAACACCGGGCGCACGCTCTTCGGCGCAAAGCCGCCGAAGGGCCATGAGCTCGACGACCACTACTTCGGCTCGATCCCCGAGCGCGTGCTCGCGTTCATGATGGACACGGAGCTCGAGCTGGCCAAGCTCGGCGTGCCGGTGAAGACGCGCCACAACGAGGTGGCCCCGGGGCAGTACGAGATCGCGCCGGTGTTCGAGAACTCGAACGTGGGCTCCGACCATCAGCAGCTGACGATGCAGCTGCTGCAGTCGGTGGCGCGCAAGTACGGGCTCGTCTGCCTGCTGCACGAGAAACCGTTTGCGGGCGTGAACGGCTCCGGCAAGCACAACAACTGGTCGATGAGCACCGACACCGGCCACAACCTGATGGAACCCGGCGCCACTCCCGCGGACAACATCAACTTTCTGTTCTTCTGCGCGGCCGTGATCAAGGCCGTCGACAAGCACCAGGGCCTGCTGCGGGCGTCGGTGGCGAACATCGGCCAGGACCACCGCCTGGGCGCGAACGAGGCGCCGCCGGCGATCATCTCGATCTTCCTTGGCGCGGAGCTCGAGAAGGTGTTCGACGCGATCGCCTCCGGCGAGGGCGACCCGCACACGCCGGCGGCGGTGCTAGGCCTTGGCACCCCGGTGCTGCCGCCGCTGCCGATGCACGGCGGCGACCGCAACCGCACCTCGCCGTTCGCCTTCACCGGCAACAAGTTCGAGTTCCGCGCCCTCGGGTCGAGCATGTCGCTCGCGTTCCCGAACACCGTGCTGAACACGATCGTGGCCGAGTCGATCGACGAGCTCTCGGACCAGCTCGAAGGCAAGCTCTCCTCCGGCGCGGGCGACCTGGCCGAGGCCGTGACCGCCGTGGTGCGCGAGGCCTACGCCGCCGGCAAGCGCGTGATCTTCGGCGGCGACAACTACGCCGACGAATGGCACGCCGAGGCCGAGCGCCGCGGGCTCAAGAACCTGCGCACCACGCCCGAGGCTCTCCCCGAGGTGCTCGCCGACACGAGCGTGGCGGCGTTCGAGCGCTACGAGGTGCTCTCCAGGCGCGAGCTCGAGTCGCGTTTCGAGGTGTGGTGCGAGCAGTACTCCACGCGCGCGAACATCGAGACGGAGACCGCCGCCTCGATGGCGCGCACGATGCTGCTGCCGGCCGCGCTGCGGCACGTGGCGCTCGTGGAGGCCGCCGGGATGGAGGCGCTCGCTGCGGAGGCGCGCACGCTAGTGGGCGAGTTCGCGGACGCGATCGTCGCGCTCGAGGAGGCCAATCGCTACCCGCACGGGGTCGAGGGGCTGGCGCTGGCCGAGTACGCGCGCGACCATCAGCTCACCGCCCTCGCCGCCGTGCGCGAGCTCGGCGACCGCCTCGAGAAGCTGGTGGCGGACGACCTCTGGCCGCTGCCCAAGTACTCGGAGATCCTGTTCATCAAGTGAGCGCCCAGGCGGGCCGGGGGCCGGCCCGCCCGCGCTCGAGGGCCGCGCCGCAAGCTTTGGCCGCTCGCCCCCGTTCGTAGCGGGATCCGAAAGTGGCGAAGCTCCGTCCGACAGTGACCGTCCTCATGGCTGCGTGCGTGCTCGCCATCTCTGGCATGCCCGCGGCCGCGGCCGGCCCTGACGGCCCGCTCGCGCCCAACGACAACAGCCCGCACAACATGGGGTACTGCGCCCGCTTCCTCGGTGGCGGCGGACTCGGGGTGCGCCCGGACGTCAACCGGCTGCTCGCGAGCAGCAGCGAGATGTTCGGCTACCGCAACCCCGGCGACCTGTACAGCGACCGCGCCCGCAGCACGACAGACCGCTCGTGCCTGGCGCGGTAGAACGATCCAAGGAGACCGAATGAAGACAGCAACGAAGGCGCTGGCGCTGGCCGGCGCGGCGCTGGCGCTGAGCGCCGGGCCCGGCGTGGCCGCCACGCCGCCGCCGCAGGAGTGCGCCGCCGGCGGCAACCTGGAGTTCGGCTACGGCGCGTGCGTCAGCACGATCGCCACCGGCAAGCTCAGCACGGCCGCGTACATCGCGAACTGCAAGGGGTTGGAGGCGGGCTTCGCCGAGTCGAACGAGTCGGGCCGGCCCTACCCGTACACCTTCTACGGCGACGTGCCGAGCACCGAGCTGCCGCCCGGCTGGCCGATCATCACCGCGAAGAACCGCTTCGGCTGCGTGAGCGCCCTGCGCGTGTACCACGGCATGCAGTAGCGCCGCGTCCCCGCAGCCCGGTCAGCCCAGCACGGGCACCGGGCTGCGGCGACGCAGTCGCCGGCGCTCGAGCGGACCCAGGCCGCTCGCGCGCGGGTCGGCGAGCGCGATCGCGTCAGCGCGACGGCGGAGCGCCTCTACGGCCACCGCGTCCGCGGCGCGGCGCCCGCCCGCGAGCAGCGTGTCGAGCTCGACCCGGTCGTCACCGTCGACGGCTCTGTACGCGCGCGTCAGGTCCTCCTGGCCGAGCTCGCGGCAGATCTCGTTCCACATGGGCGAGCGCATGTCGCAGCAGCGCCGGCGCTCGGGCTCCTGGCGGACGAGCGAGAGCACGGTGAGCCGCGCCCCACCGGCGCGCGCGCGGCGAGCGAGATCCCGGAGAGAGGCGTCCGCGCGCCGCGAGCTTCCGTAGAGGACGAGCGTGTGCATTCCTCGATCCTAGCCCCGGCGAGGCCCTACCCTCGGGGCATGAGGGCGGCTCGCGCGCGCATCGTGACCGCCGCCGCGCTGCTCGCGACCGTGTTCCTCGTCGTGGCGCTCAGCGGCTCGCTCCCGAGCGCCGCGGAGGCGCGCGACTTCGGCGAGGGCCTCGGGGCCTGGGCGCTGCTCGCCTACGTCCCGCTGTTCGTGCTCGTCAACTTCCTGATCGCCTGGCCGATCCTGGCCGGCGCCGGCGGCCTCCTGTTCGGCACCGCGGCCGGCACGCCGCTCGCGCTTGCGGGGGTCACCCTCGCCGGACTGGCGCAGATGGCTACGGCGCGCAAGCTGGCGGGCGGCCACCACGGCGCGCTGTTGCCCGAGCGCACCCGCGCCCTCGAGGACTTCCTGACCCGCAACGGGGCCGTGGCCGTGATGGAGTCGCGGATCGTGCCGCTGCTGCCCTTCGGGCTCGTCAACTACAGCGCCGGCCTCACGCGGCTCACCTACCGGGACCTGGCGCTCGGGACCGCGGTCGGCGGTGCGCCCAAGGTCTTCGCCTACACCGCTCTCGCGGGCAGCCTCGGCGATCTCACCTCGCCCGAGGCGATCGTCGCCGTGGCGCTGCTGCTCGCCCTCGGGCTCGCGGGCGCGCTGTTCGTGCGGCGGCAGATCGTGGCCGAACGCGGAGCCGCGTCGGCTTGAGCGGTGGGGGCCCGGGCGTAGGGCCCGAACGCGCGATGATTGCGCCATGAGCGCATTCGACGAACACGTCAGCCGAGCCGACGAGCAGCTCACGCCGGAGCTCGGGAAGCTTCCGCCGGCGCCGTCGCTAGCGGTCGCGATCGTGACATGCATGGACGCGCGCCTCGTCCCGAGCACCCTGTTCGGGCTGCGCCCCGGGGACGTGCACGTGATCCGCAACGCGGGCGGCATCGTCGGCGACGAGGAGATCCGCTCGCTGGCGATCTCGCAGCACCTGCTCGGCACGCGCGAGGTGATCGTGGTGGGTCACACCAAGTGCGGGATGATGACCTTCACCGACGAAGAGCTCGCGGCCCGGCTCGAGCGCGAGGCGGGCCGGCGTCCGCCGTGGCCGGGGCGCGCCTTCGAGGACGTCGACGACTCCGTGCGCTCGTCAATGCGCTCGGTCGTGGAGAGCCCGTTCCTCCCACACCGGGACTCCGTGCGCGGCTTCGTCGCCGAGCTCGACGAGGGCCGCCTGCGCGAGGTCTTCCTCTAGGTGTCCTACTTCCAAGGCGTGCGCATCTACTCGCTCGCCGAGGTCTGTGTCTTCGCCGCGCTGCTCGTGACCGCTATCGGCGACCTCGACGAGGGCGCCGAGCAGGCGCTCGGCTGGACGCACGGCGTGGGCTGGATCGTGCTCTGTCTGCTGGTGGCGAACGGGTGCCGGCGGCGAGTGTTCCCGTGGCCGCTGCTGGCGGCCACTGTCTCCCCCCTGGGGCCTGTGGGCAGCACGGCCGGGCTCGAGTACCTGGCGCGCCGCAGGGTAGCCTGAGCGAGTTGTTCCCGCTCAACCTCCCGAACGCGCTCACGCTGATCCGCATCCTGCTGGTGCCGGTGCTCGTGGTGGCGCTCACCGTGGAGTCCCCCGGCGGCACCACGATCGCAGCCGTGGTGTTCATAGCGGCCGCGCTCACCGATGGGCTCGACGGCTACATCGCACGCTCGCGCCAGGCCGTGACGACCTTCGGCAAGGTCATGGACCCGGTGGCCGACAAGCTGATGATCGCCGCCGCGCTGATCTCCCTGGTGAGCCTCGAGCGGCTGGCCGGCTGGGTGGCGATGGTGATCATCGCGCGCGAGTTCGCCGTAAGCGGGCTGCGCATCGCCGCCGGCCAGCAGGGCGTGGTGATCCCGGCCAGCTCGCTCGGCAAGCTGAAGACGATCGTGCAGGTGGTTGCGGTGCTGGCGCTGATCGCCGCGCCGGACCACGAGGCGGCCTGGGTGTACGGGGTCGTCTACGCGATGGTGCTGGTCACGGTGCTCTCGGGCGCCGACTACTTCCTGGGCTTCCGGCGCAAGCTCGACGAGGCGTCGCGGCGCCCCAACCCGAGCCCGTCGTAGCGGGCTAGCCTCGCGGCTGTGCCGCTCCCGAGCCCACCAGCCGCTCGACCAGCTCCTCGCGGCTCGTGCCGCGCAGGTAGAGCGCGCGGTCGAAGAGATTGCCGTACACGTCGAGCACGGCGAACAGCAGGTCGGGCGTGCCGATCGTGGCCGCCTCATGGGCGGTGGCGAGCTCCTTTGCCCGGCCGGTGATCTCCTCGAGCACGTCCGGTCCGAGCGTGGGCGTGCCGAGCCCCTCGGAGGGGTCGTGCTCGGTCCCTGTCATCAGCGGCGCCTCGCCCACGCCGAGGCCCTGTAGGGCGGCGCCAACCTGGCCATGCAGGCGCATCGCGCGCAGCCAGCGCTCGGCCTCGTCCTCGGCCGAGTGGGCGAACGGCATTGCGGTCCCGGCGAGTGCCACGACCAGTGCTGCGTCCTGCGACAGGGGGATGCGCCGGTGCTGCGTCAATACGACTCCGTGGCGAGTGCCATCACCGGTTTGATATCGGCGGGCTTGCCCGCGGCCTTGACCGCGGAAACTCGTGGCAGCGCGCCCGGTTCGGCCCGCGGCGACCCGCTCAGCTCGAGCTCGGTCCGGCCTCGAGCCACTCGCGCATCGACAGGTGGCGATCGGCTCGCTCGCCGCCCTCGAGCTCCCGCAGCAGCTCTCCGAGCAGCCCGTGGCGCTCGGCCACCACGTTGTGCTTGTGGATCGTCTCGAGGTTCTCCTGGCGTGCCGACAGGAACGCTCCCTCGCCGAGCGAGGCGAAGCGAGCGCTCGCCATCCGCACCATCTCGCGAACGCAGTCCTCGACGAAGCGCGGGTGCATGTGCGCCTTCTCGACCACCTCGACCTCGTCGGAGCGCTTCATCAGCTCGTAGATCTCGGAGCTCATCGAAGCCTCCACGATCTCGAGCAGCGTCTCGGCCTGGATCTCGTCCTCGCAGTCCTCGGGACAGCCCACGTGCAGCGTGCCGATGCCGCGCTGGTTGTGAGTGGCCACCGGAACGGCGTCGAACACGCGCGCGATCTCGTCATCGGTGAAGCCGCCCTCGCGCAGGCGCTCCCGGGAGCGCTCCATCACGAGCTCCTGCGCGCACGGGCAGGCGGTCATGCCCTGGGCCTGCACGCCCACGAGCCGGCGCGTGCCGGCGGCCGAGGCCACCGCCGAGCCGAACATCGTGTAGATCTCCTGCGTCATGGAGCCGGACGCCGGGGTGAGCTTCGTCTCGGGGTAGCGCGCGGCGATCGTCACCTCTGCGCGGCGGCCGCCCTGGCCGTCACGGACCCGCTCGGCGATGTGCGCGGCGAGCGTCTCGGCCTTGAAGGCCTCGCCCAGGATCACCTCGTCGATCGCGGCATTCACGACCTCCTCGAAGCGCGACATGTGCGCGCCCTTCTGCTCCGGCCCGAGGTCGACGAAGCACTCGAGCTCGGCGTAGAAGAGCTGCTCGCGCTGCGCATCCGGGTGCGCCGGTTGGCTCGCCTTTATCCGGATCACCTTCTCGACGCCGGTCACGCCCACTCGCGAGAGGCTCAGGTGTGTGGCGGGACGGCGGCCCTGGACGTCGCTGCCGAGCAGCGCTATCGGATCGGTCATGACCGCCGTCCACGATACCTGGGCCACCTGAGCGCCAAATGTCACAAGTCGGGTGTACACTCGCCCGCGGCTTGAAGCTCACCGGATCTGGCCCTGGGCTCAGCCCCTCGCGGCCCCCCGCGCAACAGACAACCTGACATAGACGAGGCCCGCTTCCAGCGGGGGTCCTGCCGTCTTCGAAGGAGCGAGGTTGACGCACAAGCACGAGCCCTTTGTCCTGCTGGCTGAGGAGGAGACACACCCGCCCGAGCTCGAGATCGAGGAGCTGCGTGGACTGGCCGCGGAGGGCCGAGAGCGCGGGTTCCTGACGTTCGACGAGATCGCCGCGTGCCTCGAGGAGGTGGAGCTCACCAAGGAGCAGGTCAGCGACTTCCGGGCGCACCTGCTCGACAGCGGGATCGAGATCGTGGCGAGCGACGTAAAGACGCCGCCGGCCGCTCTCGCCGCCGTCCCGGCCGACGGCGACGGCGCGCAGTCAACGGGCGCCGCCCGAAAGCCCGAAATCGACCTGACGGTCGAGCCGAGCCTCGACTCGCTGCGCCTTTACCTGCGCTCGATCGGGCGCGTGCACCTGCTCACGGCCGCCCAGGAGGTGACGCTGGCACGGCGCATCGAGCGCGGCGACATGGCCGCCAAGCAGCAGATGATCGAGGCGAACCTGCGCCTCGTGGTCTCGATCGCGAAGGGCTATCTCGGGCGGGGCCTGTCGTTCCTCGACCTGATCCAGGAGGGCTCGCTCGGCCTGATCCGCGCAGTCGAGAAGTTCGACTACAGGCGCGGCTACAAGTTCTCGACCTATGCCACCTGGTGGATCCGCCAGGCCGTCACGCGCGCGATCGCCGACAAGGCGCGAACGATCCGGATCCCGGTTCACATGGTCGAGAAGCTGAACAAGGTGGTCCACGTGGAGCGCCAGCTCGTGCAGGAGTTCGGCCGCGAGCCGAGCCCGGAGGAGATCGCGACCGAGCTCCAGTGGACGGCGCGTGAGGTCAAGGACATCTTGCGAATCGCGCAGCTGCCGGTGTCGCTCGAGAAGCCGATCGGCGAGGAGGAGGACTCGGAGCTGGGCGACTTCGTGGAGGACGACGCCGCGGAGTCGCCCTTCGAGCTCGCCTCGGAGACCCTGCGCCGCGAGAACGTGCGCCGGGCGCTCGACGCCCTGCCACGGCGCGAGCGCGAGGTGATCGAGATGCGCTACGGGCTGAGGGGCAACAAGGCGCGCACGCTCGAGGAGGTCGGCCGCGCCTTCGGGGTCACGCGCGAGCGCATCCGCCAGATCGAGAACAACACGCTGAAGAAGCTCGAGGCGCTGCCGGAGGCGCAGCGTCTGAGGGACGCCTCGTAGGGGCCGCTCTACAATCGAGCCCTCCACGCTCGGGGGGATGTCCGAGCGGCCAAAGGAGACCGGCTGTAAACCGGTCGGCTACGCCTACGCAGGTTCGAATCCTGCTCCCCCCACTGACAAACACGCCGACGTAGCTCAGCCGGTAGAGCACCTCCATGGTAAGGAGGGGGTCCGGGGTTCGAGTCCCCGCGTCGGCTCTGAAGCCTCGGTCCGAGGCTACCCACCCAGCGTCAGGCCGGCCGCCATGGCGTCCGGGTCGCCCACCGGCAGGCGCTGCGCGGGCCCCTTGTCCAGGATCGGGCGGCCGGCCGAGATCATGCCCGGCCGCCAGCGCGCGCGGGTGACCCCCTCGGCGCCCAGGTCGGTCTCGAGCACCCCCGTGGCGGCGGTCTCGCTGGAGAAGGCGCCGAACACGAAGTTCCCGAGCGAGTACGCCACCAGCGCCGAGCCGACGCGGCGCAGCGGCTGGAGCACGTGCGGGTGGGCTCCGATCACGAGCTGCGCCCCCGCGTCTGCGGCCACCGCGGCGAGCTCCGCCTGGTCTGCGGCCTCGTAGGGCGCCTTCTCGATCCCCCAGTGGAAGGTGGCCACCACCACGTCGGCGCGCTGGCGCGCGGCGCGGACCGCCTGGGACACCGACTCGGGCGTGGCCCAGGCCACGCCCGGCTTGCCGGGCTCGGCGGCGAACTCCAAAGGCAGGATGTTGGAGAACCCAACGAACGCGACGCGCAGCCCGAGCCGCTCCACGACCTGCGCGCGCAGGGCGCGGGCCAGGTCCGGACCGGCGCCGACCGCCCGCATGCCGTTTCCTTCCACACCGCGCACCGTGTCGAGGAGGGCGGCGGTGCCGTAGTCGCCCACGTGGTTGTTGGCGAGGTTGAGCACGTCGATGCCGGCGTGCCGGCGAAGGCCCGCGAGCGCCGCCGGGGTGCCGCGGAAGTTGAACTGCTTCGGGAACGGCGTGCCGCGCTTGGAGATCGCGCACTCGAGGTTCCCGAAGGCGATGTCGGCGCGCCGCAGCCGCCGGCCGACGCTCTCCCACGGGTAGCGCGGGCCCTCGGCGGCGATCGCCGCGCCGGGCGTGTCGCCGAGGTTGATGTCTCCGACCGACGCCAGCCGCAGCGGCCGCACGCTCACCGCCGCTGGACTGGAGGCTGCGCCGTCCGGTGCGCGGACGCGCACCTGCACCCGTCCCGGCGCGGCGGCCAGCCGTCCCTCAACCCGGAAGCCGCCCTCGTCGTCGGCGTGCGCCTCACCCGCAGGCCGCCAGGCCTCGCCCCGGCTGCGTGTCTCAAGCACCAGCTCGGCCCCGGCCTGCGCGCCCGCGCCCTCGAGCGCGATGCGCCCGCCGGGGGCCACGACGGCCAGCAATGGCTCCGCCGATAGGCGCCCGGCACCGGACGCGGAGCGCGAGGAGAGGACCGAGGTCAGCTGAATCAGAACGGCCAGCGCCACCAGCGAGATCGACAGCACGGCCGCGGCCCTGGGCGTCGCCCGCTCGCGCGCCGGGATCGAGGTTGCCGGCCGGCGGGCCGCGGAGCGGACGGCCACGTGCTCGCTCCTCGCCTCGAGACCCTCGAGCTCGTCGCTCAGGTTCCACGCCGGCTTGCTGTGTGGGGCGGGCGGTGGCGGGGGAGGCGTGCCCAGCGGCAGCTCGGTGTCGGGGGTGGGCGGCGAGAGAGCAGGTGAGCGCAGCGCCGGCTCGTCGTCGGGAGCGGACTCTGGCGGGGCGGAGGAGTCAAGCGCCGGCTCGGTCTCGGGGGCGGGCGCTGGTGGGGGTGAGGAGCCGCGCGGCGGTTGCGTGTCGGGGGCGGACGTGGGCGAGGCAGGGGAACCCCGCCGCGCCGCCGGGGTCAGCGGGCGGGGGCGTGGGTCACTTCCCTTCGCCTCGGGCTCGGTAGCCATCTCTCCCTCCGAGCCATGCCGGGCGGCCGGCTCGTGGCTGCATCCTTCGCCACGGCCGGGGAGCGTCCTGCCAGGGCCTCAGCGCAAGAGGTCGCCGCCGGCCAGCGCCCGTGCCTCCTCGAGCGTCTGGCACAGGCGCCAGTACACGAGACGGCCGTCGCGCTCGCGGACGACCCACACGAACTCGAGCTCGAGCTCGATGCCGCTGCCCCGGCCGCGGCCGATCTGCCTGGCGGGCACGAGCAGGGCGTCGCCGGCCTCGATGAAGGCCTGCGGCTCGACGCGGAAGTGCTCCCAAGCCTCGCCCCACTGCACGAGCATCCTGCCCACGGCGGCCCGCCCCTCGTAGACGCCGGCGTTCGGCATCCCGTCGGGGATGACCGCGACCGCGTCCTCGTGGAGGAGCGCGAGCATGGCGTCGAGATCGCCGCTGTTGTAGACGTCGACCAGCTCGCGCACGCGCTCCTCCATCGAGCGGCAGTATCGCCGGGTTGGACGGCCGGACGAGCCGTCAGCATCGCCAAGTGGGGCGGCGGGCGAGGTTCGCGGCCGCGCTAGACTGCCCTCGACCTCGCGTCCGGCGGGTTGTCCTGCCTTCCCGAACGGGTTTACGCCGCCGGCCGCACACGCCTACCCTTCCGAAGGAGCCATGGCTCGCGGAGACGTTCGAATCGCCGTGACCCTCGCATGCGAGGACTGCAAGCGGCGCAACTATCAGACCGAGAAGTCGAAGCGGAACCATCCGGACCGGATCGCGTTCCGCAAGTACTGCCGCTGGTGCGGCAAGCACACGCCCCACAAGGAGACCCGCTGATGGCGGTCGTTCTCCCCGCGCGCGCGTAGACGGGGGCCGAATGGCACGAGACCGTCAGCGCGCGAAGCAGCGCCAGGCAGAGCGCCGCGCCAAGCGACTCGCCCAGCAGGGCGGGAACGCGGGCGCGACCGCGGCCGGCGACGGCGGCTCGGCGCCGCCCGAGGCGGGCGCGCCGCGCCGCGAGCAGCCCGCCTTCACCGAGCCCGAGCCGCGCGGTGCGATCCCCGGGATCGACCCCCCGCCCGTGGGACCGGTCGGCGGGCCGGGCATCGACCCCGACGTCGCCGCGGGCGCTCCGCCCGAGGAAGAGGGCCGCTCCGACACCGTCATCGAGGACGAACCCGACCTCGAGGATGGCGCGTCCAGCGAGGCCGAGGCCCTGGAGAAGATCGAGGACTGGGAGCTCGCGGACGAAGGCGAGGTGGCCGCCACCGGCAGCGGCGAGGCCGGCTACGAGGCTCGCGGCCGGCGCGGCCGTGAGGATGCCGCGGCCCACAAGGAGCGCCCGCGTGTCGTACAGTTCCTGATTGCAGTCTGGGCCGAGCTCCAGAGGGTGCAGTGGCCGAACCGCCAAGCCCTCGTCACGCTCACCGGCGTCGTGCTCGGCTTCGTCCTGATCGCCGGCGGCTACCTCGGCCTGCTGGACGCCATCTTCTCCGAACTGATCAAGGCAATCCTCTGATGTTCCGCTGGTACGCAGTCAACACCTACTCCGGTCACGAGAACAAGGTCAAGCAGAACCTCGAGCACCGCCGCATCTCGCTCGGCCAGGAGAACAACATCCGGCAGATCGTCATCCCCACCGAGCAGGTGCAGGAGATGAAGGACGGCCAGAAGGTGACCAAGGAGCAGCGCACCATGCCGGGGTACCTGCTCGTGAACATGAACCTCACCGACGACTCCTGGCAGCTCGTTAAGAACACGCCGGGAGTCACGGGGTTCGTGGGCGCGTCGAACAACCCGGTGCCGCTGAACCAGGGCGAGGTCGACCGCCTGCTCCACCGCGAGACGGCCGAGCGCCCTCGAACGCGCGCGCAGTTCTCGATCGGGGAGTCGGTGAAGGTGGTCTCCGGGCCGCTGTCGGACTTCTCGGGCGAGATCTCGGAGATCAACGAGGACGCGGCGAAGCTGAAGGTGCTCGTCTCGATCTTCGGCCGCGAGACGCCCGTCGAGGTCGGATTCGACCAGGTGAAGAAGATCTAGGCGCTAGTCTCGCTCGCCCATGGCCAAGAAGGTCCTCACCCTCATCAAGCTCCAGGTTCCCGCCGGTCAGGCGAACCCGGCGCCGCCCGTGGGGCCGGCGCTCGGCCAGCACGGCGTGAACATCATGGAGTTCTGCAAGTCCTTCAACGCGCAGACCCAGCAGGACTCGGGGACGATCACGCCGGTCGAGATAACGGTGTTCGAGGACCGCTCGTTCACCTTCATCACGAAGACGCCGCCCGCGGCCGTGCTGATCAAGCAGGCGATCGGCCTCGACAAGGGGTCGGGCGAGCCCAACCGCGTCAAGGTCGGGACGATCACCAAGGACCAGGTGCGCCAGATCGCCGAGCAGAAGATGCCGGACCTGAACGCCAACGACGTGGATCAGGCGGCGAAGATCATCGAGGGCACCGCGCGCTCGATGGGCGTGGATGTGACCTAGCCATGCCGAAGCACGGGAAGCGCTATCGCACGAACCTCGAGCCGGTCGACCGGGAGGCGCAGTACCCGCCGGCCGAGGCCGTCAAGCTGATCAAGGGCTTCGAGGCGGCCAAGTTCGACGAGACGGTCGAGGTCCACATTCGCACCGGTTTGAACGTGCGCCACGCGGACCAGCAGCTGCGCGGCACGATCTCGCT
The DNA here is from genome assembly GCA_035645115.1 of Thermoleophilaceae bacterium. Classification (GTDB taxonomy): domain Bacteria; phylum Actinomycetota; class Thermoleophilia; order Solirubrobacterales; family Thermoleophilaceae; genus JACVRW01. The sequence continues at coordinate 13,212 of DASQNF010000140.1, forward strand.
CCCGCACGGGCTCGGCAAGGAGATGACCGTGGCCGTGTTCGCGAAGGGCGACAAGGCGCGCGAGGCCGAGGAGGCCGGCGCCGACCACGTGGGCGCCGAGGACCTGGCGGAGAAGGTCGAGGGCGGCTTCACCGACTTCGACGTGGCGATCGCCACCCCCGACATGATGCCGGTGGTGGGAAAGCTCGGCCGCATCCTCGGCCCGCAGGGCAAGATGCCGAACCCGAAGGTGGGCACGGTCACGATGGACGTGGGCAAGGCGGTCGGGGAGTCCAAGGCCGGCAAGATCGAGTACCGCACCGACCGCAACGCGATCGTCCACCTGCCGATCGGCAAGCTCAGCTTCGACGAGCGGGTGCTGCTCGAGAACTACGCGGCGCTGATCGACGAGATAGTGAAGGCGAAGCCGCCGGTGGCCAAGGGCCGCTACCTGCACACGGTCACGCTCACCACCACGATGGGGCCGGGCGTGAAGGTCGACCCATCGAGGACCCGTGACATAGTCGAGGAGGCGGGCGCGGTAGCCTGAGCCCCTCGAAAGTGTTCCTGCCCTAGACCCCCGGCGTCCAGCTAAGACCGGGGCAGGCGGAGCCCGCGAAGCCGGCCGACGCGTTCGGCCGCCCCGTGAGCCCGCCTGCGTGCGGGCTCGTTTGATCTTCGGGGCGCCCGGAGCTGAGGAAACGGAAGCGATGAACAGAGACCAGAAGGCAGCCGTCATCGAGGAGGTGGCGGCCCAGATCAAGGAGGCGGAGGCGGTGTTCGCGGTGGACTACCGCGGCATCTCGGTGCCCCAGGCTGCCGAGCTGCGCACGCGGCTCACCGACGCCGGCGCGAGCTTCAGGGTCGTGAAGAACACGATCACCGAGCTGGCGGCCGACAAGGCCGGCGCGGAGTCGCTCAAGGAAGTCCTCGTAGGGCCGACCGCCTTCACGTTCGTGACCGCCGAGGACGGCGACGTGGCCCTGGCCGCCAAGGCGCTCGCCCAGTTCAGGCGCCAGTTCGACGTGCTCGAGTTCAAGGGCGGCGTGATGAACGGCGAGGCCGTGACCGCCGAGCAGATCGCGGAGATCGCGCGCCTGCCCGCAAAGGAGATGCTGCACGCCCAGCTCGTGGGCGTCATCGCCTCTCCGATCACCGGGCTCGTGCGCGGGCTGAACGCGCTGATCGCGGGCCTCGCGATCCAGCTGAAGCAGATCGCCGACGAGGGCCTGGTGCCGCGCGGCGATGGCGCCGCGGCGCCGGCCGCAGCGGAGCCGGCCGAGCCTGAAGAGCCCGCCGAGGCAGAGCCGGCCGCCGAGCCGGAACCTGCCGCCGAGCAGCCGCCCGCCACAGAGGAACCACCCGCCGACGAGGCTTCCGCCGACGCCTCCGCCGGCGACCGACCCGAGCAAACTGAAACGCCCTCCGAGGGCGACGAGAAGGAGGGCTAGCCATGGCCAACCCAACAGAGCTGATCGAAGAGATCAAGAAGATGTCCGTGCTCGAGCTGTCGGAGCTGATCAAGGCGCTCGAGGAGGAGTTCGGTGTGTCCGCCACGGCGGTTGCCGCCGCCGCTCCGGTCGCCGCGGGAGCGGGCGCGGACGGCGACGCCGCCGAGGAGGAGTCGACCACGGTGGACGTCGTCCTCACCGGCGCCGGCGAGAAGAAGATCCAGGTGATCAAGGTCGTGCGCGCGGCCACCGGCCTCGGCCTCAAGGAGGCCAAGGCGCTCGTGGACGAGGCGCCCAAGCCGGTCAAGGAGGGCCTCGACCGCGAAGAGGGCGAGAAGCTCAAGGGCGAGCTCGAGGAGGCGGGCGCCAGTGTTGAGCTCAAGTAGCTCGCGAATGACAGCGCCCGGACTCGGGTAAGCCAAGCCATGCTCCTGCGCCTGCTCCTCATCGCCGCCGTCGCCGTCGTCCTGTTCGTTCCCCAGGTCTCGCTGGCAGCGGACGACGTCAAGCAGCCGACAGCCGTGGGCACCCGCGGCGCCGCCGCGACCGTGGACCTGCTCGGCACGCGAGCCGCGATCCACACGCTGCGGGCGGGCGGCAACGCGGTCGACGCCGCCGTGGCCGCCGCCGCGGTGCTCGGAGTGACCGAGCCCTACTCCGCCGGCATCGGCGGCGGCGGGTTCATGCTCATCCGCACCCCGGACGGCAAGGTCACGACGATCGACTCGCGCGAGGAGTCGCCGCTCGCGATGCGGCCCGACTCGTTCATGGAGAACGGGTCGCCGCTTCCGTTCGCGGCCGCTCGCTGGAGCGGCCTCTCCGCCGGCGTTCCCGGAACGGTGGCGGGATGGGAGCTGGCGCTCGATCGCTACGGCAGCTGGTCGCTGCGGCGCACGCTGCGGGCGGGCGCGCGCGTTGCCCGCAACGGGTTCGAGGTCGACCAGACCTTCGTCGCGCAGACCCAGCCGGCCATCCCGTGGTTCGACGACGTGCCCTCGACGGAGGCGATCTACCTCGACGAGGACGGCACCGCGCCGGACGTGGGCGAGCTGGTCCGCAATCCCGATCTGGCCCGGACCTACCGCCTGATCGGCAAGCACGGCGCACAGGCGTTCTACAGCGGCCCGCTCGCCGAGGCGATAGTGGACGCCGTCCGCGAGCCGCCGATCGCACCGGACGCCGACCACGTGTGGCGGCCGGGCTTGATGACCGAGCAGGATCTCGCCGCCTACGAGGCGATCGAGCGTGAGCCCACCCACGTCAGCTATCGCGGCCTCGACGTGTGGGGCATGGGCCCGCCCTCGAGCGGCGGCTCGACCGTGGGCGAGGCGCTCAACATCCTCGAGGGCTACGCCGACCTCGCCCGCGACCGCGTCCGAGCGCTCCACCTGTTTTTGGAGGCGTCGCGCTTCTCGTTCGCGGACCGCAACGCCTACCTCGCGGACCCCGACTTCTTCGACGTCCCGCTCAGCGGCCTGCTGTCGGACAGCTTCGCTGCCGAGCGGCGCGCCCTGATCGACCCGACACGCGCCGCCACGAGCCCGGTCGCCCCCGGCAATCCCTACGACGACGAGGGCAACGCCGGGCGGGTCGGCAGGGCCAGCTTCCAGCCGGGCCAGTCCACCACCCACCTGGTGGTCTCCGACCGCTACGGCACGGTCGTGTCGTACACGTTCACCATCGAGTCCACCGGCGGCAACGGCATCGTCGTGCCAGGGTGGGGCTTCCTGCTCAACAACGAGCTGACCGACTTCAACTACGACTCGCTCACCCATCCCAACCGCGCGGACGGCGGCAAGCGCCCGCGCAGCTCGATGAGCCCCACGATCGTCACGCGCGCCGGCGAGCCGCTGCTGGCGCTGGGCTCGCCCGGCGGGTCGACGATCATCACCACCGTGCTGCAGGTGCTGATGGAGCGGCTCGACCTCGGGGCCGACCTGCCCACGGCGATCGCCCGTCCGCGCGCGACCCAGCGCAACACGGCCGTGACATCGGCGGAGCCGGCGTTCATCTCCTCCCCGGAGGCGGCGGCGCTCAGCTCGCTCTACGGGCACGTGTTCGGCAACCCGCAGGAGATCGGCGCCGTGACCGGGCTCGACTTCCTGGGCGACGGCCGGGTGCTCGCCGCCGCCGAGCCGGTGCGCCGCGGTGGCGGCAGCGCGGCGACCGTGCGGCCGTAGGGGCTCAGCCGGCGCCCTCCAGCGACAGCGCCATTCCCGGCTCGAGGCCGCGCCGCGCCGCGGCGCCGGCCGCCAGCTCCAGGACGGCCCTGGCCCCTCTGCTCCCGACGATGCGCCAAGGAGCCACGCCGGTGCGAACTTCCAGCACCCGCATCGCGCGATCGAGGAAGACGACGTCGATCGGAAAGCGCATGAACGCGGTGTGCACCGAGCCTGCCGGGCGCAGCAGCAGGCCCTCGTCGGGGTCGAGCGAACGGCGTCCCAGGAGCCCACGCAGGCGTGTCAGCGACGTGTCGGCGAGCGTGACACGGGGGCAGACGACGGCGCCGCCCACCGTAACCAGAGCGCACGTGGCCGCGTCCGGCGTCACGCGGCGAGATTAGACCCGTGGCTGCATAAGCGCTACGCTTCCAAGCGGCCTATAGCCGAAGCCGTCCCTGTCGAGCAGCGCCGCTACATATCCGGCGCCTCGGGACGGGGTCCGTGATGGCCGCGCCGGCTTGCACAACACTCCGGCAAACGCCCCCGACAGGGGCGGGTCTCAGTCTGCTATTCTGGTCGGTCGCGCTTTGCGCCCGCAGAATGCGCCGCAGAACTGCCTCGCCCCCGCTGTCGTTTCACCTAGCTCGAAGGAGTTGCCGCTTTGGCACGCGTTGACGCTGCTCGCATCCGTCGCTCGTTCTCCCGGCTCGAGAACAGCCTCGAGGTCCCCAACCTGATCGACATCCAGCGGCGCTCGTTCGAGTGGCTCGTCGACACCCAGAAGGGCGGCCTGCGCGAGACGATCGACGACGTATCGCCGATCGAGGACTACACGGGCAACCTGGCGGTGGTCTTCGAGGACATCCACTTCGACGAGCCGGTGGCGCCGATCTCGGAGTGCCGCGAGAAGGACATCACCTACGCGCGCCCGCTCACGGTCAAGGTCGCCTTCCAGAACCGCGAGACGGGCGAGATCCGCGAGCAGTCGGTGTTCATGGGCGACTTCCCCTGGATGACCGACTACGGCACCTTCATCATCAACGGGACCGAGCGCGT
>DASQNF010000141.1:0-7264 GCA_035645115.1 Thermoleophilaceae bacterium
GCTCCTGGAACGCGTGCAGACGACGGAGCTCCTCGGCGTCGTCACGGTCGGCGGCTACCACCAGCGCGCCGCTGTCGGCGTAGCCCGTGCTCATGCCGGTGAGCTCCTCGAGCTCGGCCGCGAACCCCGGCCAGCGCCGGCGGGCTTCGAGGTTCAGGCGCAGCCTGTGCTCGTCGCCGAAGTCTGCCTCGGTCACGGGTGCGAGCATCCCCGCCGCCACCCGCGAGGTCGCGGCCCCAGCCGCCGGCGCGCGGTCGACCACGAGCACGGACTTGCCGCGCCGCTCGGCCCTCCAAGCGCAGGCGAGGCCGATCAGTCCGGCGCCGATCACCACGGCGTCGTAGCGTTTGCTTCGCGGCAGCTCCATCACCTTCCCTTCGCCGGCATTACCCGGGTCAGGTTCTACGGTCGGCGGCGCCGCAGCCGCCCTCTCAGCCCGGTCCGCCCGAGCTCCCGTTGTACGGCCTGCAAGTCTAGAGCGGACCGCAACCCACGCCATCCGTGGTGTTCCAGCACGACGCATGCGACTCCGAACGCACATCACCCTGCTCGCGATCGCCATCGCCGCGCTCGCGCTGCCGGCCTCAGCGCACGCCGGCTCGCGCCAGCTCGCGCTCTTCCAGGATGACAACCTGATCGTGGAGCGAGGCGCGGCCGTGCGCGAGGCGACGCTCGTGGAGCTGGCCGGGCTCGGCGTGGACATGGTCAAGGTGCAGCTGCGCTGGGACGAGGCGGCGCCGAGCGGCAAGAGCAAGCCGTCGGGGTTCGACGGTCGCGATCCGGCGCAGTACCCCGGCTTCGGCCGATACGCCGAGGTGCTCGCCGCCGCAAAGGCGCATGGGTTCCAGGTGATGTTCACGCTCGCGCCCCCGGCGCCGAGCTGGGCCACGCGCGGCAGGCGCGGGCCCTACGAGGCGGTCGACCGGCCGAGCGCGCGCGAGTTCGGCCACTTCGCGGAGGCAGCGGCCAGGCGCTTTCCCGAGGTGGACGTATGGTCGCTCTGGAACGAGCCGAGCCTGGCCAAGTACCTGTACCCGCAGTCGCGGAACGGAGTGCCGTTCGCTCCGCATCTGTACCGCAGCATGGTCCGCGCGGCGGTGGCCGGGCTGAGACGCGGCGGGGCCGGCGGCGACCCGACGCTGTTCGGGGAGCTGCAGCCGATCGGCGCCAAGCGCTGCTGCTTCCGCACGGCGAACCTGCAGCCGATCCGCTTCATCCGCGAGCTGTTCTGCCTGGACTCCTCGTACCGGCGGCTGCGCGGGCGGGCCGCTCGGGTGCGCGGCTGCGGGCGCTTCCGCAGGCTGAGCGGGCTCGATGGCTTCGCCTACCACCCCTACACGCGTCCTGCCGGTCCGACCTTTGTCGAGCCCTCCAGGGACGACGCCACGATCCGCTCCCTCGATCGCGTGACGGGCGCACTCGACCGTGCCCGCGCGCGCGGGCGCATCGGCGGCGGCAGGCTCGGCCTCTGGCTCACGGAGTTCGGCTTCCAGTCGCTGCCGCCCGATCCCCAGCAGGGGGTTCGGCTGGCGCGGATCCCGCATTTCATGGCGCTGTCCGAGCTCTGGATCGCGCGTCGCAACCCGCGCGTTCGGAGCTACTCGCAGTACACGCTGAGGGACACGCCGATCGTGGGCGGCGACACGGGCACATGGCAGAGCGGGCTGCGCTTCGCCGACGGGCGAGCCAAGCCCGGCGTGTACGAGATGTACCGCCTGCCGCTGTTCGTGCGGCTGCTCGGCCCCGGAGCGGTCGAGGTGCATGGCGCGGCCCGGCCGGGAGGCGCGGGCGCGAGCGTGCAGGTTCAGCAGCGCGGCCGGGGAGGCTTCCAGAATCTCGGCAGCCCGATCTCGGTGCGCAACGCTCGCGGTTACTTCACGCAGAGGCTCCGCATCGGCAACGCCGCCAAGCGGCGCTATCGGATCGTGTACGGCGGGCACAGCAGCCCCGCCGTCGAGCCCGTGGCTCGCTTCAGGTGAGCGCGGCTACGCTCCGGAGGACCATGACTCGCTCCATTGCATGCCTCGTTGCCGCCGCTGTGCTTGCCGGCTGTGGCCTGGCCGCCGGCCCGGAGCGCTCGCAGGCCGCGGTCTCCGTGGGGATCGGCGACCAGAACGCGACCATGTTCGCGGATCCGCTGTTCACCAAGCTCGGCGTGAAGCGCTCTCGCTATTTCCCGTCCTGGAACGTGGCGCTGAAGCCGAAGCAGGCCGCTTGGCTCGACGCCTGGCTTGCCGACGCGCAGGCGGCGGGTGTGGAGCCGCTGATCAGCTTCAGCCAGGCGCTCGGGTCGGCCTGTCCAAGGCGGCCGTGCAAGCTGCCGAGCGTTAGGGAATACCGGCGCGCCTTCAAGGCGTTCCGCGCGGCCTGGCCCGAGGTCGAGGTGATAAGCCCGTGGAACGAGGCGAACCATCGCTCGCAGCCGACCTTCAAGAACCCCAAGCGCGCCGCCCAGTTCTACAACGTGGTGCGCGCGAACTGCCGCGGCTGCAAGATCGTGGCTGCGGACGTGATCGACGAGACCAACATGGAGCGCTGGCTCGAGGTTTTCAAGCGGTATGCGAAGCGGCCCAGGATCTGGGGCCTCCACAACTACCGCGACACGAACCCACGCAGGGGCCAGAGGTTGGGCGGCACAGCGCGCCTCCTGAAGGCGGTCAAGGGGGAGGTTTGGCTCACCGAGACCGGCGGGATCGTGAAGTTCGTCCTGCCGAGCGGAGGCACGCTGTTCCCGTTCAGCGAGTCGCGCGCGAACCGGGCCACACGGCGCATGTTCGAGCTCGCAAAGCGCTACCAGCGGCGCATCAAGCGGCTCTACATCTACCACTGGAGCCAGCCGGATCGGGACAACCGCTTCGACGCGGGACTGGTGCGCGCCGACGGCACGGCGCGGCCCGCCTATCGCACGGTCCGCAGGGCGCTTCGCACCAGGACGTTCAACCCGTAGCCACGCTGCTCGACCATCGCCGCGGGCGGCTCCTCGCGGCCCGGCTGTACTTCGTCACCGATCTGCGGCCAGGCCTGGAGGAGCTCCTGTCGGCGGCGCTCTCCGGCGGCGTGGACATGGTGCAATTGCGGGACAGGACGGCCTCCGACGCCCAGCTGGTGAGCGCCGCCGGCGTGTTCCGCCGCGCCTGCGACTCGCACGACGCGCTGTTCTGGCTGAACGATAGAGCCGAGCTGGCCGCCGCCTGCGGGGCCGACGGCGTGCACGTGGGCCAGGACGACATCGCCGTGGCCAAGGCGCGGCGGCTGGCCGGCGCCGACGTGCTCGTCGGGCTCTCCACGCACTCGCCGGAGCAGCTCGCGTCAGCGCTGTCGGCGACCGGAGCGGACGCCGCGGACGAGCTCAGCGTCGGGCCCGTGTGGGAGACGCCTACGAAGGAGGGGCGGCCGGCGGCCGGCCTCGAGTACGTGCGCCACGCCGTAGCGGTCGCCGGCGAGCGGGTGCCCTGGTTCGCGATCGGCGGAATCGACCTCGATAACGTGCGCGAGGTGACTGCGGCCGGCGCCTCGCGGATCGTGGTGGTGCGCGCGATCAGGGACGCACCCGATCCGCACGCCGCGGCGCGGACGCTGCGAGCGGCGCTCGCCGATGGCGAAGAGCTCGCGTAAGCGCCGCAAGGAGAGGCGCCGGGCGGTGCCGGGGCCGGACGCGCGGGCTGGGTCGAGCGTAGGCGCGCGGGCGGTGCTGCGCGCCGAGCCGGACCTGGACGCGCGGGCTGAGTCGGGGCCTGGCGCGCGCGCAGCAGGGGCCCACGCCGCACCCGCGAGTCGAGCTGTCCCGGACCCCCCGGTGGTGGACCGGACGGCGCGCGGCTACGCCCGCGGGCGCGCGAAGGACGAGGCGGCGCGTGCCTCGCTGCGGCCGCTCCGCCCGGGCGAGCGGCCCATCGCCGTGAGCGTCGGGGCCGTTGTCGCCGGCGCGCTCGCGCTCGCCAACCTGCTTGCCGTGGTGCTGGGCTGGGACGGGGGCACAGATGCGGACGGCGCGCAGGCGCTCGCCGGAAGCGTCCTCGTCACCGGGGTGCTCGCGGTCGTGGCCTACGGCATGTGGCGGGCGAAGTACTGGGCGGTGCTCGGGCTCCAGACCCTGCTCGCGATCACGATCGTGTTCGCTTCGCTCGGACTGGTCACGGCGGCGAGCGCGTGGGCCGCGCTGCTCCTCACCGCGATCATCGTGGCCGCCGGCACGCTCTTCTGGTTCCTGGTCAAGTCGATGGCGCGCATCCAGATGCCCGAGCGGCCCGGCGCGCCGCCCCGCAGGTAGTCTCAGCGCCGATGCCGGAGAGCAAGTACGACTGCATCGTGATCGGCTCTGGACCGGGCGGCTACGTCGCCGCGATCCGCGCCGCCCAGCTCGGGATGAAGACCGCGGTCGTCGAGAAGGGCAACACCGGTGGACGCTGCCTGAACGAGGCTTGCATCCCCGCGAAGGCGATCCTGCGCGTGGCGGAGGTCATGCAGGAGGTGGAGCACGCCGGCCAGTACGGGATCTCTGCGGGTGAGGTGTCGTTCGACTACGCAGGGGCCACCAAGCACCGCGACAAGGTGATCAAGACGCTCACCGGCGGGGTCGGGGGGCTCTTCAAGAAGAGCGGGATCGACCTGATCGAGGGCTTCGGCTCGGTGACCGACGACGGCAACGTCAAGATCGGTGGCCAGTTCGACGGCACGGAGATCGAAACGGAGCGGGTGGTGCTCGCCTGCGGATCGGTGTCCAAGCCCGTGCTCGACCTGAAGTTCGGCAAGCGCATCCTCGACACGGCCGCGATGTGGCTCCTGAACGAGCAGCCCGCACGGCTGTGCGTCATCGGCGCGGGTGCCTCGGGGACTGAGATCGCGTCGGCGCTGGGTCGCCTCGGAACCGAGGTGGTGCTCCTGGAGGCGCTGCCGCAGATCCTGCCGCTCGAGGACGAGGAGATCTCGAAGGCCGCCGCGCGCGAGATCAAGAAGCAGAACGTGCGCATCGAGACGGGCGCGAAGGTGGAGGGCGCGGAGGTCTCGGACTCGGGTGTGTCCGTCTCGTTCAACGGTGGGTCGGAGGAGTTCGACTACCTCGTGATCGCCGCCGGTCGGGCGCCTGACGTGGAGGGGCTGGGCCTCGAGGAAGCCGGCATCGATCGGGACGAGCGCGGCCTCGTGAAGGTCGACGGGCGCCTGCGCACCTCGCGGCCCGGGGTGTGGGCGATCGGCGACATGGTGCCGGGGCCGGCGCTCGCCCACAAGGCATCCGACGAGGGCATCATCGCCGTGGAGGACGCGGCCGGGCAGGACGTCCACGAGATCGACTACGCCTTCATCCCCGCGGTGACCTTCTGCCATCCGCAGGTGGCCTCGTTCGGCCTGACCGAGAAGGAGGCCCGGGACGCCGGCCACGACGTGGTGGTGGGCAAGGTGCCGATGGGCGCGGTCGGCGCACCGACGGTCTACGGCGACCGCGGCGGGATGGTCAAGATCGTGGGCGACTCCAAGTACGGCGAGATCCTCGGCGCTCACATCGTCTCCGTGAAGGCCGCCGACCTGATCCAGGAGCTCGTGAACGCCCGCGAGCTCGAGGGCGGCTATCACGAGGTGGCACGAACGATCCACGCGCATCCGGCCTTCGCGGAAGCCGTGATGGAAGCCGCTCGTGCTACCGACGGCTGGCTGATACACGGCTGAGCGCGGTCGCCTGGCGGTTGCCGTCGCGGCGACTGGGCAATTTCGGTGCCCGAACCTCTAAGTATTTCCTCGCAAAAAGCGGTAAAGGCGGCCTGTGCTGCCACGAGCCCGCAGTAGATTCCGGCCTCTTCGAGGGGACGGTTTCGCGGCTGGGGGGCGAATTTCTCGACGCCGTTACTTCGACAGGCGACGCCATGAACGTGACAGGAACCGCACGACTCCCTCACCGCTCTTTCTCGCTCGTCCTAGCCGTGGCCGTCTTGGCCTGCGCCGCGACGCTGCTCGTGCCCGCGCCACCTGCGTGGGGCGCGATCTACGTCGTCAAGCAGTGCAACCCGGCGACGACCTATGAGCACGACTGGTTCGCGCCTACCACCCGCGGCGATGTCCTGTGGGGCGAGGCGCGCTGCAACGACAACTCGATGCACCTCCACGCGCTCTCGTTTCGCCGCATCGGGCTGAACGAGGGGATCGCCTGGGTGACGTTCGCTCCCGAGGGAACATCATTCACGCACTGGAGCGCGGGCTTCATGGGCAGCGCCAACAGCGCCGACGGGATCCTCCACCGGGCGCGGGTGTGCTGGGACTACTTCTGCCAGAGCTCCGGGCCGTTTCTGTTGCTGGGGCTTCACAGCCCGAGCACGCCTATCGAACGGAGATGGGATGGGATCGGCGCGATGGCACTCCGTGTCGAGATGGACTGCGGTGCCTTCGCGGGCGAGGACGGCTGCGCATGGACCCTGTTCTATCCCACGATCTCGATGCATAACCAAGAGATCGGACTTAACGACGCGCATCCGCCGGGCGCTCCCACCATTACCGGGGGCACCCTGCCAACCGGCACTTGGACGAGAACTGGTGGCACCGTTAGCTACACCGCCAGCGACGTCGGCGGCGGGGTGGCGAGTACAGAGCTTCAAATCGACGGTCGAGCACTCGGTAGCCACTCGACCTGTCCAGGACCTCTGCACCTCGAAGGCAAGCTGGTCTGGCGTCGCCTGCGCCCATGCGCGCCATCGACGAGCGGCACGATCCAGGCCGCGCTGACTGTCCCAGACGGCGCCCACCAGGCGACCGTGGTCGCGCGAGACCCGGCCGGTCAGGCCACGGCCTCAGCCCCGTTCACGGTCCGTGTGGACAACACGCCGCCCGCGCCCCCAGGGAGCATCGCGGTGGCCGGCGGCGACGGTTGGCGCAACGTCAACCGCTTCGACCTCAGTTGGGAGAACCCGATCGAGCGGCACGCGCCGATCGCGGCGGCCGGGTGGAGGCTGTGTCCCGTGGCGGGTGGCCAGTGCACCTCGGGGCGCGTGAACGGCCGCGACGTGCACGAGCTCGCTGGATTGGCGCCAGGCGCCTCGGGCGAGTACGACCTCTCGATCTGGCTGGCCGATGAGGCCGGCAATGAGGACTCCACTCAGCCGCGCACGGTCCGCTTGCGGCTCGACACCGAGGCGCCCGCCCCGGTGTTCGAGGCCCACGATCCGGCCGACCCGCAGCGAATCTCTGTGCTCGCGCCGGATGCCCATTCGGGTCTCGCGGGTGGCGAGATCGAGATGCGCGCCGCCGGCGGCACCACCTGGCACACGCTCTCGACGGT
>DASQNF010000142.1:0-25629 GCA_035645115.1 Thermoleophilaceae bacterium
GCGCTCAACGAGCGCAGGGTCGAGACGCTCGTGCTCGACGAGCAGCTCTCGGGCATCGAGGGCGTGCGGTGCAGCGAGTGCGGCTGGCTCGGTCTCGGGGGCGAGTCCTGTCCGGCGGACGGCGCGCGCACCGTGGAGCTCGAGGATGTGACGGACGCGGCGATCGAGGCCGCGTTGCAGCAGTCCGCGGAGCTCCTCGCCGTGAGGCACGACCGCGACGCCATAGATGCACACGGGGGCGCGGCCGCGCTGCTCAGGTTCTGACGCTCAGCCGCGCGCGGGCGCGGGGGTGTCGGCCGCGGCCGGCCCAGCCGCAGCGTCGGCCGAGCCGCCGGAGGCGTCGCCCACCCGGCCCGGCGGCTCGCCGGCCCGGTCGCACGCGGCACGCAGCGCGTCGCGCAGCGCACGCTTGTGCTTGAGCGACAGCGCCGCTATCTCGGGCGGAGGCCGGCTCATCTGGCGGAACACGGCCTCTCGCACGCGCTCGCCCTCCGGGGTGAGCGCGAGCAGCTTCACGCGCCGGTCGTGGTCCGCGGTGCGGCGCTCGATCAGCCCCCGCGCCTCGAGCCGGTCGACGATGCCGGTGACGTTCGAGTTGTCGCAGAAGAGCATCCCGGCCAGGGAGCTCATCGGCACCGCCCCCCCGGGCTCGACCAATCGCAGGGCGTGGAGCTGCATCGGAGCGAGGCCCATCTCGTGAGCGAGCGCCATGAACCGCGGCTTGTTGGCCTGCATCACCTGCCAGAGCAGCTGCCAGGCCTCCGCCGCAGGATCGTCGTCGCGCGCCATGGTCGACCAGCATGATAGTCGACCGGTTCGATAGTCGACTACCTCAACTAAGGTGCTAGCCTGGCCCACATGGCAGAAGCTGCGATCGAGGCGAGCTCCCTCGTCCGGGAATTCAAGAAGGGCCCCCGTGCCGTGGACGGGATCGACTTGGCCGTCCAGCCGGGCGAGGTCTACGGCTTTCTCGGCCCCAACGGCGCGGGCAAGTCCACCACGGTGCACATGCTGACCACGCTGCTACCGCCCAGCGCGGGCAGCGCGCGCGTGGCCGGCCACGACGTGGTCAAGGAGGGCCCGGCCGTGCGCGCCGCGATCGGCGCCGCCCTCCAGGAGGCCGCGCTCGACCCGTTCCTCACCGGGCGCGAGCACATGCGCCTCCAGACCGCCCTGCACGGCATGCGCGGCAAGGACGGCAAGCAGCGCACACAAGCGCTGCTCGAGCGGGTCGGCCTCGTAGAGGCGGCCGATCGCAAGGTGCGCGGCTACTCAGGAGGCATGAAGCGCCGGCTCGACCTCGCGCTCGCGCTGGTCCACCGTCCCCGCATCCTCTTCCTCGACGAGCCCACCACCGGACTCGACCCGCAGAGCCGAACCGCGCTTTGGGTGGAGGTGCAGCGGCTCGCCTCCGACCGCGGCGTGACGGTCTTCCTCACCACCCAGTACCTCGAGGAGGCGGACGTGCTGGCGGACCGCGTCGGGATCATCCACAACGGCCGCATCGTGGCCGAGGGCACGCCCGAGGCGCTCAAGGACGAGATCGGCCGGCCGACCGTGGAGGCCACCCCCTGCGCGACGTCGGAGCTCGCCCGCACGAAGGCGGTGCTGGGCCGCTTCGGCGACTCGGTGTCGGGCTCGCCCAAGGGCGCCGCCGTGCGCCTCGCGCCGGGAGCTCAGCTCGCGGATGTGGTCAGGGCGCTCGACGCGGAGAGCATCGAGATCCTCGACCTGCAGCTGCACGCGCCCTCGCTCGACGACGTCTTCCTGGCCAAGACCGGGCGCTCGCTCGAAGGCGCCGCCAAGGAGGAGGCGGCCACGGACGGGACCGAGCAAGAGTCGCTCGTGGCGTGAGCCGCTCCACCGTAGCCCTCCAGGTGGGGGTGCTCGCCCGCCGCTCGATCGTCCGCACCCTCCGCCAGCCGGCGCTGGTGGTGCCCGCGATCGTCTTTCCGCTGATACTGCTCGCCATCAGCAGCAGCGGGCTCGCCTCGGTCACCGACCTGCCCGGCTTCCCCACCGACTCCTACTTCCAGTTCGCGCTTGCGATCTCGTTCGTCCAGGGCGCGCTCTTCTCGGCGAACAGCGCGGGCACCAACGTGGCGAGCGACGTCGAGAGCGGCTTCATCAACCGGCTCTCGCTCACCCCGCTGCGTCGGGCCGCGCTCATGCTCGGCCAGCTCGCCGGCATCCTCAGCCTCGGCCTGATCCAGGCGCTCACTTTCATATCGGTCGGGCTCGCTTTCGGCGCGGGCTTCGAGTCGGGCTTCGCGGGGGTCCTCACGATCGTGGCGCTGTCGCTGCTGATCTCGCTCGGGTTCGGCTGCCTCGGTGCGTTCGTGGCGCTCCGGTCGGGCAGCGGCGAGGCGGTGCAGGGCGCGTTCCCGCTCCTGTTCGCCGCGCTCTTCCTGTCCTCGATGAACCTGCCGCGCGAGCTGATCGAGATCGACTGGTTCCGGACGGTCGCCACGTGGAACCCGGTCTCGTACATGCTCGAGGGCATCCGCTCGCTGATGATCGACGGGTGGGACACGGAGGCGCTGGCGCTCGGGTTCGGGTGCGCCGGGGGCCTCGCGCTGATCGCCCTGGTGGCCGCCTCGGCGGCTTTGCGCACGCGGATGGTGCGCACGTGAGCAGGCGCTCGTTCGTGTCGGTTGCTGGCGCCGTCGGCAGGCGCAACATCCACAACTGGCTCACCAACCCGGCGCTCGTCGTCCCGGGCCTCCTGTTCCCGCTCTTCTTCTTCACCGCCTTCGCCGGCGGGCTCTCGCGCGTGGACTCCGTGCCGGGCTTCGACTACGGCGCCGGCTACACCACGTTCATCTACGGCTTCGTGCTGCTCCAAGGGGCCGCCTTCGGCGGCGTGTTCACCGCTTTCTCGGTGGCGCGCGATTTCGAGTCGGGCTTCTCGCAGCGCTTGATGCTGGCCGCCGGGAACCGCCACGGGATCATCGCCGGCTACTGGCTGGCGGCGGTGGCCCGCGCCGCGTTCAACATCGCGGTTATCACCGTCATCGCCCTGCTTGCCGGGCTCGAGATCGACGGCGGCGCCGTCGATCTCGTCGGGCTTTACACGCTCGTGCTGCTCGTGAACGCGTTCGCGATGCTCGCCGGGACGGGGGTGGCGATGCGCCTGCGCACGATGCAGGCTGCGCCCGCCGTCCAGACGCCGTTCTTCCTGCTGCTGTTCCTGGCGCCGGTGTGGGTGCCGTTCGACCTGCTCACCGGCTGGGTCAAGGGCGCGGCCACGTTCAATCCGATCACGCTCGTGCTCGAGGCGAACCGCGGCTTCCTGGAGGGCGATCCCGTCAAGGTGCTGCCCGCCTTCCTGGTGGTGGCCGCACTCGCGTCGCTCAGCCTTGTGTGGGCGCGCGGCGGGCTGCGAAGCGCGGAGCGGGCCGCCTGAGAGGGTCGTTGTAGGCTGCGGCCATGCCAGATGAGGTGAGCGACGTAGTGGAGGGCGAGGGCTACGCGGTAGCCAACGTGGACACGCTGGGCGAAGGCCCCGGGTTTCGAAAGGTACGCCGAGCGCTCGGGGTCACGGCGTTCGGCGTGAACGCGATCGAGATCCCGCCCGGATTCGAGACCGGCCGTCACTACCACGACGAGCAGGAGGAGCTCTACTTCGTCCACCGCGGGCGGGTGCAGATCAGCTTTGGCGAGGACCCGAGCGAGAGCCACGTGCTCGGACCGGGGGGCGTCGCCCGCGTCGACGCCGCCACCGTGCGCAAGGTGAAGAACCTCGGCGACGAGCCGGCCCTCTACCTCGTGGCGGGCGGCAAGGGCGGCTACGTCGGGCGCGACGGGCGGCTCCCCGAGGGCGAGACGAGCCGCTTCGGGCGATCGTAGCGCCCGGCTGACGACGACCGGCCGGGCCCGGACGGGCGCCGCCCGCGCCTCGACTGAGCCGCTCCTGTCCGGGTATGCCGAGGGCATGGACGGCCCGTACATCACCCCGGGACTCGGCGAGAGCGAGCCGAAGCCTGAGGTGGCGAGCCCTATCCAGGAGCTCGGGCCGAGCTGGCGCGAGGAGTCGCTTCTCGCGAACGCCTTCCTGCTCGCGTTGGGCGTGTTCCTGGCGCTGACGCCCTTCGTGGTCGGCAACCAGGAGGACGCGAACGCGTGGCTCGACGTCGCGGCCGGCGGCGCCGTTGCCGCGCTCGCCCTGCTGCGGATCCTGCTCTGGCACGGCGCGGCGTGGGTGGGGGCCTTCACCGGCGTGATCGGCATCGCTGTGGCGATCGCTGCGCTGCCGCTCCACGACCGGCCCAACCAAGGGCGAACGGTGCTGATCACCGGCGTCTTGATCGCGATCGTCTCGATCTGGAGCGCCGCCGCGCCCGCGCGGCGCCGGAAGGCCGCCTAGCCGTTTGCCCCGCCCGGAGGCGGGTACCCCGGAGCCATGGGGATCACAGTCGTAGTCGGCGCCTTCGCACTGGCTCTCATAGCGATGTCGTTCGCGTTCGCGGGCGGCGCCGTGATCGTGGCCGTCCCACTGGCGCTGGTGGCCGTCGGCACCGCCGCCTTCGTCGACGCCCACCGCCGCCGCAAGAACGCACTGAGCATGCAGGAGCACCGCGAGCAGGCGAAGACCGACACGGTCGACTTCACCGCTCGCGATCGCCAGACGCTCACCCCCGACTGACGCCGTGACCGGCGCCGGCGCGGAGCGGCCCGTGCGCATCGGCTGCTCGGGCTGGAACTACGACGACTGGCGCGGGCGCCTCTATCCGGAGGGGCTCGGCAAGCCGCGCTGGCTGCGTCGCTATGCCGAGGTCTTCGACACGGTCGAGGTGAACTCGACCTTCTACCGGCTCGCCTCGCGGGACGCCGTGGCGCGCTGGGTCGAACAGACGCCGCCCGGGTTCCTGTTCGCCGCAAAGGCGAGCCGCTACCTCACGCACGTCCGCCGCCTGCGCGAGATCGAGCAGGGAATCGATCGCTACTACGAGCGCATCGAGCCGCTCGTGGCGGGCGGCAAGCTCGGGCCGATCGTGTGGCAGTTCCCGGCGAGCTTCCGGGCGAGCCTCGACCTGCTGGCCGCGACGCTGCCGCTGCTGCCGGCCGGACGCCACTGCTTCGAGTTCCGGCACCCCAGCTGGTTCACGGAAGACCTATACGCGCTGCTGGGCGAGCACGGCGCGGCGCTGGTGATCGGCGACCACCCCAAGTGGCCCTTCCAGGCACGCGAGCTCACCACCGACTGGACGCTCGTGCGCCTCCACTACGGACGCCGCGGGCGGCGCGGCAACTACTCGCTCACCGAGATAGACGAGTGGGCCCGGCGCGTCGCCGGATGGCGGCGCCGGGCCGAGGTGCTCGTCTACTTCAACAACGACTGGGAGGGCTTCGCCGTCGAGAACGCGCTCACGCTCAGGCGGCGGCTGCAGCGGTCTCCAGCCGCGTCAGGGCACGCCGCAGCAGACGTGAGACGTGCATCTGGGAGTACCCGATCCGCTCGCCGATCTCCCGCTGCGTCAGGTCGTGCATGAAGCGCAGCTCGAGCACCTGGCGCTCCACCTCGGGCAGCGCCAGCCACGTGCTGGCGATCGCGTCGCGGTCCTCCACGAGCTCGTAGGCCGAGTCCTCCCCGCCGAGCAGGTCCACGAGCGAAGCCGACTCCTCGTCGTCGCGAGCCGCCGGGGCGTCGAGCGACGCGGCCTCGTAGCTGCCCGCCGCCTCCTGGGCCTCGAGGACGTCCTCCACCGAGCAGCCGAGCGCCGCCGCCACCTCGCGCACCTTCGGCGAGCGGCCGAGGCTCTTCGAGAGGGTCTCGGTCTCGCGGCTGACCGCGAGCGTGCGCTCCTGCAGGTCACGCGGGACGTGCAGCGACCAGCCCTTGTCGCGGAAGTGGCGCTTGAGCTCGCCGAGGATCGTGGGCGCCGCGTAGCTCGTGAACTTGGTGCCTCGCCCGGGCTCGAACCGGTCGATCGCCTTGATCAACCCGAGGCTCGCGACCTGCAGCAGGTCGTCGAACGGCTCGTCGGTGTAGGTGTAGCGGAGGGCGAGGTCACGCGCGAGCGGCAGGAAGCGCTCGACGAGCTCCTCGCGAGCGGCGAGGTCGCCCTCGCGGTGATAGCGGACCAGCAGCCTCCGCTCGGTAGCCCTCGCGTCGCCGCGGTCGTGCGAACGCCGGCGGGGGACGCGTGACGTGCTCGCGGGTGCGAGCGCCACAGCAGCCATCTTGGAACCTCCGTCTCGTAAGGACAAAGGTCCGCTGCGCCGCCGAAATCAACGGCCGCGCGTCGTCCCCCATTTCGACCGATGGCACCACTCAGGCCGTTGGCACGGATCCCGATGTGGCGACCTGGGGTGAGTTTCTCCCCCGGCGCCCGATTCTAAACGCCCTGGGAGATGGGGGGCGGTTTGGCGCCGGCGCACCGGGTATGCCCCAGCGAGAGCGAATACGCAGCGGATATACGCAGCGGAAGGAGGGACCCATGGCACAGACAGTCGAAGAGCTCATGACCCGCGACCCGCGCACGGTGGAAAGCGGCGACACGCTGCTCGACGCCGCGCGCGCCATGCGCGACGCCGACATCGGCAACGTGATCGTGATGGACGGGGGGCAGGCCTCGGGGCTGCTCACCGACCGCGACATCGTTATCCGCGCGGTGGCCGAGGGACGCGACCCCGAGTCGACCAAGGTCGGCGAGGTGGCGAGCACGGGACTCGAGTCGCTCGAGCCCGATCAGAGCGTGGACGATGCGCTCCGGCTGATGCGCGAGAAGGACATCCGTCGGCTGCCGGTCGTCAAGGACGGGAGCCCGGTCGGGATCCTCAGCCTCGGCGACCTCGCGATCGAGCGGGAGCCCCAGTCCGCGCTCGCCGACATCTCCTCGGCCGCGCCCGACCAGTGACCGAGGAGCGGCCACCCTCCGGCTTCCCCGAGCCGCCGGGCGACGATCCAGGCGACCGCTCGCAGGATCCGGACCCCCACTCGGCGCTGAACACGCCGGTGGGAGAGCCGGACCCGACGGAGTGGCCCGACCCGTATGAGCGGCGCGAGGACCCGCGCGGGGAGGGCCATCCGCCCACCGGCAGCACCAGCACGAGCGAGCCGCATCCCTCGCAGGACCCGGAGGCGGAGCCGACGGAGGCGCCGGAACGGGACAAGCTCGACGACTAGCGCTTGCGCATCGAGCGCGCGCGGCCCGCGGAACGGGTGCGGCCGCCCGAGCGCCGCGTACCGCCGCGGGGGCCCCTCTTGGCGTCGCCGCCCCCGCCGAAGCGGCTCATGGCCTGGCGGATCATGCTCTGGCCCTTGGGACTGCGGCCGAATGCGGTCACGCGGTTCAGCAACGATGGCATCGGGTGCCTCTCGGTCGGGTTCGATACCGCCTACCCGGGCGGCGGGGCGCCATGCAACTCCGGAAGCCGATGCGGGTCCCGCGGGCTCATATATTTGGCCACCCCGCGAGTTCGCGCCGATTTACACCGCTCGCAGGGGTTTTACACCCATTCGTCCAACTCGTGCCCGGTCAGTGGGCCGATAGCTCTAAGACCAATCGTTGACTTGGGGCGCCGGACGGGGTACGGTCCGGGCCTGCCCGAGGAGCGCGGGACGGGCGCCGACCACGGCGGCGCGCCGCACCTCGCGGGCGTGACAGCTACGCGAGGAGGATAAGGATGGCGTATCTCAACTGCCCCACCTGCCGGCTCACGGTCTACCGGCCGGCCCTCGCGCTGACGAGTGAGGAGTGCCCGCGCTGCAGGGCCAAGCTGGGGCAGGTGAGCCGGCTGTTCCGATCGTCGCTCCCCCCGCGCCTCCAGTCGAAGGGTGAGCAGGGCGTCGAGGCGCTGCGGGCGCCCGACCTGAGGGCCTAGCCGCCGCCCAGCCCCCTGTCCTCCGCCGCCTTGTAGGCGATCTGGAGGAAGTCCGAGAGCGTCAGCGCCGACAGCACGGACGCGGTGAGGCGCGTGGGCCGCGGGGCGAACAGCAGGCCGGCGTGAAAGCCGCCGGAGAACCACAGGCCGAGGCAATAGGGGCACACGAGCAGCTCGCCGACCGTCCTGCGCAGTCCACGCCCGCGCGGCTTCTCCTCGACCTCGGCCGGGCCGCCCTTGCCCTGGAACTCGGTGAACGGCGCCCGCGCGAAGGTCGTGACCTTGTCCTTCGCGACGAGCCGGCTGAGCTTGTGGGTGGCGGTCCCGATCAGCAGCAGGTCACCTGCGCCGACGCGCTCCGGAAGCTCGCGCCCCGAGCGCTTGGCCGCCACCACTGCCGCGGCCATTCCGGCGTTGAAGATCGTGGCCAACGCGGCATAGGACGCGAACGGCGGGCGCTCGTGGGGTTCGGCGTAGCCGGAGTAGGGGCCGCCGTCGCCCCCGGAGTGGGTGGCGTCGTCCTCCCGCGCCTCGGCGTCGAGGCTCACGCGTTCTGGTTCTGCATCTTGCGGGTGTCGCGCGGCTCCACGAACGGCTCCCTGTCCTCCGGCATTCCGCCCTCGATCGCCCTGCCGCGCTGTACCTCCGCGTTGAACTCCGCCCCGAGCAGGATCATGATGTTCGAGATCCAGAGCCACACCAGGAACACGATCGGTCCGGCCATCGCCCCGTAGGTCTTGTTGTAGGAGCCGAAGTTCGCCACGTAGAAGGCGAACGCCGCGGAGGCGATCACCCAGCCGAGCACGGCGAGGATGCCGCCCGGCGAGAGCCACTTGAAGCCGGGCTGCTTGACGTTCGGCGCCGCCCAGTACAGGACCGCGAACATGAACGAGACGAGCAGCAGCATCACCGGCCACTTGGCGATGTTCCAGACGCTGACCGCCGTGTCGCTGAGGCCGAGGAGGCTGCCGGCTTCCTTGGCGAGGCCACCCGAGAGCGTCACCGCGATGGCGCTGATCGCGGTCAGCAGCATCAGCAGCACCGTCAGGCCGACGCGAACCGGGAGGGTTTTCCAGATCGGTCGCCCCTCCTCTATGTCGTAGATCGCGTTCGATGCGCGCATGAACGCCGCGATGTAGCCGGACGCCGACCAGATCGCCGCGAGGATCCCGATGATGAAGAAGAAGCCGGCTGCGCCCTTGCTGCCCTGCAGGTTCTCGATCGCGTTCGTGAAGATCTCCTTGGCCGGGCCGGGGGCGACCGCTCCGAGGTTGTCGATCAGCGGCTGCGTCGCCGAGCTGCCGATCAGCCCGATGATCGAGACCAGCGCGATCAGCGCGGGGAAGATCGCGAGGATGCCGTAGTAGGTGAGCGCCGCCGCCCAATCGGTGAGGTTGTCCTCCTTGAACTCCTTGGCCGAGCGTTTCAGGACGCCGACCCAGGAGCCCTTGTCGAGGTCGGTAGGCCCGGCCGGGGCGGTCCGGTCGGATCTCGCCATCCCTATCGCCTCCTGACGAGCCAGAGCGCAGCGATCCCGAGCGCTATCCCGCCCATCGCCGCGTTGACGTTCTTGGGCTGAGAGCGGACCTTCTCCTGGACGGGCGCGGTCTTCGCCATGAGCTGCTCCTGCATCGGGCCGGCCTTCGCCATGAGCTGCTCCTGCATCGGGCCGGCCTTCGCCTTGAGCTGCTCGGTCTTCTCGCGGAGCTGGACCTTGGCCTGCTCGGTCTTCTCCTGCACCTGGGCCCTCGCGCGCTCCTTCTTCTCCTGGACCTGGGCCTTTACGTCGGCCTTCTGGGAGAGCGCCTGCACGGTGTCGCCGAGCTCCGCTCGCGTGCGCTCGATATCGCGCCGCAGCTCCGCCTGGCGCTGCTCCTCGGTCATCTTCGCCTCGTTCACGACTTCGCCCTCGCCTTCACGGTGTCGACATCGCGCTGCAGGCTCGCAATCGCCTGTTCGGGCTTTGGCGGCCCGGCCTGTGCCACCTGCTTCTTCCCCGTGAGCGCGAGGATGCCTGCCACGGCGAGTAGCACGACGCCCACGATCACCGCCGCGATCCAGGGCTCGAGCAGCGTCCCGATCCCGATGATCGCCGCGGCCACCAGCGCGCCGACGCCGTAGAGCGCGACGAGCCCGGCGCCGCCGAACATGCCCGCTCCCTTGCCGGCATGTCTCCCCTTCTCCGTGAGCTCCGCCTGCGCGAGGCGCATCTCCTGGCGGATCAGGGTCGAGGTCTGCTCGGACAGCTGCCGGACGAGCTCGCCGACCGAGCTGTCCTGCTGTGCCGGCGCAACCGCGCCGCTGTGGTCGAATCTGGTGCTCGTGCCTTCCATGGCCCGTGACTACCCGCTGTAGGACGGGATATGCACTTGGGGGGAGAGCTCAGGCTGCTTCGGCGAGCGCGGCGACCTCGCGGGTCTCGGCCAGCCGCTCGAGCGCCTTGTGCTCGATGCGCCGGACGCGCTCGGGAGAGAGTCCGAGCCGCCTGCCCGCCTCGCGCAGTGGAGTGGGATCCGCGCCGCCCAGGCCGTAGCGCAGCTTGATGACCTCGCGCTCCTGCGCCGGAAGTCGCTCGAGCGCCGCGTGCACGGCCTCCTCCCGCAGCCCGATCTCCACCACCTCCACGGGCTCGCGCTCGTCGCTCGGGAGCAGGTCTCCGAGCTCGGCTTCGCCATCCTCGCCCACCGGGCGCTCCAGGCTCGTGATCGTCCGCGTGAACTCGAGCGTCTCCTCGAGCTCCGCGAGCGTGATGTCCGCGCCCGCGGCTATCTCCGCGTCGGTGGGCGCCCGCTCGAGCTCGAGCGCCAACTCCCGCTCCACGCGCACGATCTTGCGCTGTCGTTGGCCGATATGGACGGGGATTCGGATCGTGCGGCCCTGGTTGGCGAGCCCGCGCTGGATCGCCTGGCGGATCCAGAAGGTGGCGTAGGTCGAGAACTTGTACCCCTTTCGCCAGTCGAACTTCTCGACCGCGCGGATCAGGCCGAGGATGCCCTCCTGGATCAGGTCGAGCAGCGCAAGCTCGTGGCCCTGGTACTTCTTGGCCAGCGACACCACCAACCGCAGGTTGGCGTTGACCATCCGCTCCTTGGCCTGGAGGTCGCCCCGCTCGATCCGCTTGGCGAGCTCGACCTCCTCGGTCGCGGTGAGCAGCGGATGCCGGCGGACGTCGCGCAGGAACAGCTGCAGCGCGTCGCTCGTGATCGTGGCGAGCTCCGCGTTGTCGTAATGGGTGGGGGCGACGGAGGGGCGCCCGCAGTCGTCCGCCACGTCCACACCGCGCGCCTCTAGGCGGTCGGCCAGGGACTGCGCCTCGTCCTCGGATAGCTCGAGCTCCTGCACGAGCTCGGAGAGCTCGGACAGGTTCAAGCAACCCTGCTCTTCGCCGCGCTCGACGAGCGCGTCGACGTTCGACGTCTCCATGCCTGTTCCGTACCCGGCCGTCCTCTACGGAAACGGGCGAGGCGGCGGCCTTGAGGGCCTGTATGCGGCGGTGCCCGGTATGATCGCGCGCGGCGTCGTCCGCCGTGCGCGGCGCGCGGTGCCAACCTAGTCCGACCGGACGGGTCGTGGCCGCCGGGCGGCCCGAGCTGGATCGTGGCGGTGGTGCGACGCGCCATGACCGTGCCTACACGAGACCTCGGCCCGACCCTCGCAGCCATGACCAACGCGGTCGTGGGGTTGCACCGCAAGCACTACGGCAAGGGCCCCACCCGTTCGAAGTCCTACCTGCTCGGAGACGTGGCGGTCTGCGTGATGAACGACGTGTTCACGACCGTCGAGCGGACGTTGGTCGAGGCCGGCGACGCCGCACGCGTTCGAGCCACCCGGCTCGCCTTCCAGGACGCGATGGAGGACGAGTTCAAGCAGGCGGTGGAGGAGGCGCTCGGCAGGCGGGTGCTCGCCGTGACCAGCCAGCTGCTGCTCGGCTCGGAGGTCGCCTTCGTGGTGTTCGTGCTGCAGCCTGAGCCCGAGCCGGGCCTCAGCCAGGCCGCTGAGGAGTGAGCACCCGCACGTCGGCCCCCTGCAGCGCGTGGCTGTCCGCCGCTATGCCGAGCTGCTCGCAGAGCACGAAGAACGCGGTCGCGTAGGGGGAGTCGCGAGTGCGCTCGCGCAGGTAGCGCCAGTCGATCTGCTCGCGCAGCGAGCGCGCGATCCGCACCAGGGCCGTGTAGTCGAGCTCGTGCTCGT
The DNA here is from genome assembly GCA_035645115.1 of Thermoleophilaceae bacterium. GTDB lineage: Bacteria > Actinomycetota > Thermoleophilia > Solirubrobacterales > Thermoleophilaceae > JACVRW01. The sequence continues at coordinate 12,019 of DASQNF010000142.1, forward strand.
CGAGGGCGAGCAGCTTGGTGGCGAGCACGTCCTCGATCGCCATCACCGGGATCGTTATGCCGAGCACGTGCAGCAGCTCGCCGCGCTCGATCACCTCGTCCGTGACCTCGAGCCCGCGCGGGGCGAAAATCAGGTCGATCAGGACATCGCCGTCCCAGGCCTTGTGGAGCCACTCCTCCGGCGGCTTTTCGGTTCGCATTCCAGCCGCCTCGAGCACCTCCATGGCCCGCTCGGCGTGCTCCGGCTTGATCACGAAGTCGAGGTCGTGGCGAGTCTCCGGACCGCCGCGCGCCCAGAGCGCGAGGCTGCCTCCGAGCAGGAACGGCAGCTCCGCCTCGCGCAGCGCCGCCACCGCCTTCTTCAGGGCCGCCTCGATCGAGGGGAAGGGGTGTTCGATCTCAGCCGCGTTGCCCACGTTCGCGCTGTACCCGTGCCGACATGCGGATATGCCGCGCCGGCGGAGGGTATGCAGACGGGATGAAGGCGCCCACCAGCGTGCTGGCCGCGAACCTGCGCAGCGGGGCGCGGATGCGCGTGGCGGCGGCGGGCGACGTGCACTGCTGCGAGGAGAACCGCGACGCGGTAGCGGCCGCCTTCGACGCGATCGACGGCGAGGCGGACGTGGTGCTGCTGGCCGGCGACCTGACGACCCACGGCGAGCCCGAGCAGGCGGCGGTGCTGGCGGACGCCTGCCGCGGGATGGAGACGCCCGTGATCGCGGTGCTCGGCAACCACGACCTTCATGCAAACCGGGCGGCTGAGCTCGTGGAGGTCCTCACCGGGGCCGGCGTGGAGCTGCTCGAGCGCTCCTGGACGACCTTGGGCACGGGCGGGCGAAGGCTCGGCGTGGCCGGCACGAAGGGGTTCGTGGGCGGCTTCCGCGGCCTCGGGCTGCCCGACTTCGGCGAGCCCTCGCTGCGCGGCATCTACGCCGAGACGACGGCCGAGGCGACGGCGCTGTCGGCCGGGCTGCACGAGGTGGCCCTCTGTCCGTTCCGGGTGGCGCTGCTCCACTACGCGCCGATCCCCGAGACCCTCCTCGGCGAGCCTCCCGAGATCTGGCCGTTCCTCGGCAGCGACAGGCTCGCCGCCCCGATCGTGGAGCACCGGCCGGACCTCGTGCTGCACGGCCACGCGCACGCGGGCAAGTTCCGTGGCGAGCTCGACGGGGTGCCCGTGTACAACGTCTCGGTCCCGGTGATGGGCCAGGACTTCTGGCTCTTCGAGCTCACCGGCGCGACCCAGGCGGCGCCGGCCGTGCACTGAGGCCGCGGAGTCGGGCGCGCAGCCCGGCGGCTCGGCGCACCAGCGCGTGCCTCAGCGCAGCAGCGCGTCCAACCGCTCGCGCGCGCGCGCGATCCCGCGCGCGTGGGACTGCATGTCGGCCCACGGGTCGCCGCTCGCGGCGAGGCGGCGAAGCACGTTTCGAAGGGTCCAGCGGTCGGGGCGGAGCTTCGAGTCGGAGAGCTCGTCCCATTCGATCGGGGTGGCCACCGGCGCGCCGGGGCGGGGGCGGACCGCGTACGGCGGCACGGTGGTCTGCGCGTAGTTGTTTCGCAGCACGTCCACGAGGATGCGCCCGTCGCGCTTGCCCTTGCGAAACTCGGTCGTGAGCTCGCCCGGGTGGCGCTCCGCAAGGACCTGGGCCGCTCGCCGCGCGAGCTCGCGCACCTCGTCGTGGTGTGCGCGGCGGCGCAGCGGCGCCCAGACGTGGATGCCCTTCGAGCCGGTGACCTGCGCGAACGGCGTCAATCCGAGCTCTCGCACGAGCTCGCCGGTGGCGCGGGCGGCTCGGCGAACGGAGGCGAAGTCACGCCCCGGCGGGGGGTCGAGGTCGAACACGAGCCGGTCGGGCTGGGTCAGCCGGTCCGCCCGCGAGAGCCAGACGTGCGGTGTGATGGTGTTCTGCCCCACGAGGTAGACGAGCGTGTCCGCGCCTGAGGTGTAGACGTGCTGGAGCGTGCCGCCCGCCTTGGGGACCTCGACCCGCCGGATCCAGGCCGGGAAGTGCTCGGGAGCGTCCTTGTGGAAGAAGCCCTTGCCGCGGATCCCCCCGGGAAAGCGCTGCATGCTCACGGGGCGGCCCTTAACATGGGGCAGCATCCACCGCGACACCCGCTGGTAATACTCGGCGAGGTCGGCCTTCGTGATGCCGTCGTCCGGGAAGAGCAGCTTGTCCGGGCTCGAGAGCTCGACGCTCCTCACTGCGCGAGCTCTTCGATCGTCCGCCCGCTGAGCACCGACTCGGGCCGCTCGCGCACCGGGTCGCCGGTGGCCGCCTCGTGATCGCGGCGCTTCACGAGCAGCCAGCGGCGGCCGTCGATCCGCCGCAGCGACCAGCCTCCCCGCAGCTTCTCGCCGTCGAGCCGAAACGAAGCGTGGCCGGCGGCGAGCGCGTCCGCGATCGGCTCCTCGCGCAGGTTCTCGTAGCTGCCGCGGTCCCACACGATCACCGGCCCGGCGCCGTAGGACCCCTGGGGAATCACGCCCTCGAAATCGCCCCAGGAGAGCGGGTGGTCCTCAACCGCCATCGCAAGGCGCTTGTCGCCCGGGTCGGTGGACGGGCCCTTGGGCACGGCCCACGACCTGTAGACGCCGTCCACCTCGAGCCGGAAGTCGAAGTGCTTGCTGGTGGCGTGGTGCTGCTGGACCACGAAGCGCGGCATCCTCATCCACCGCTGTTCCGGGTGAGCGGCTCGATGCTGAGCGGCCCCTCGTGGCGCGTCTCGACCTGCAGCGTCGAGTGGGCGATCCCGAAGCGCTCGTGCAGGAGCTCGGCGAGCTGGCGGCGGTGGGACTGGGTGTCGCAGCCCGAGCGCACGGTCACGTGGGCCGACATCGCGGGGAACCCCGAGGTGACCTCCCATACGTGGAGGTCGTGCACCTCTACGACGTGGCGCTCGGAGGCGAGCGCGTGGCCGATCTCGTCGGGATCGAGATCGCGCGGCGCCGCCTCCAGCAGCACCCGACCCGAGTCGCGCAGCAGGCCGTAGCCCGAGCGCAGCATCAGCGCGGCCACGAGCAGCGCGGCGATGCCGTCGGCCCGCGCGAACCCGGCGAGCAGCACAACGGCGCCGGCGATCGCGGTGGCGATGAACGCGAACAGGTCGGTGAGCACGTGCTGGAAGGCGCCCTCGACGTTGAGGCTGCGGCGCTCGGCGCCGGCGAGCACGAGCGTGGCGGCCAGGTTCACCACGATGCCCGCGACCGCCACGAGGAGCACCGGCAGTCCCTCAACGTCGGGAGGGTCCACGAGCCGGCGCACGCCCTCAACGACGATCAGCAGCGCGAGCGCCACGAGCGTGGCGCCGTTCAGCTGGGCCGAGAGGATCTCGGCGCGGCGGAACCCGAACGTGAAGCCCCCGGCCGGCGGCCGCCGGGCGAGCCGCGCGGCGAACAGGGCGAGCCCGATCGCGGCGGCGTCGGTGAGCATGTGGGCGGCGTCCGAGAGCAGCGCGAGCGAGGACGCGAGCAGGCCCACGACGACCTCCACGGCCATGAAGCCGAGGATCAGCACGAGCGCTGCGATCAGCCGGCGTGAGTCGTCGGTGTGGATGTGCGCGTGGTCGTGCTGCCCGGCCATGCCCCGGGAGGCATGTTGGCACGGCTCCCGGGTAGGGGCCGGACATGCGAGTGGTGGTTGTGGGGGCGAGCGGGAACGTCGGGACGAGCGTGCTGCGCTCGCTCGCCGAGGAGCCCGCCGTGGAGTCCGTGCTCGGGCTCTGCCGGCGGACGCCGGGCGCGGGCGCGAGCTTCCCGAAGACGGAGTGGCGCAGCGCGGACATCGTGCGGACGCCGCTGCGACCGCTCTTCCAGGGCGCCGACGCCGTGATCCACCTCGCCTGGCTGATCCAGCCCGCGCGCGACCGCGCGACCGTGCGCGCAGTCAACGTGGACGGCAGCGCGCGAGTGTTCCGGGCAGCCGCGGCCGCCGGGGTCGGCACGCTCGTATACGCGTCGTCGGTGGGCGCCTATGCGAAGGGCCCGAAGGACAAGCGCGTGGACGAGAGCTGGCCGACCTCGGGCATCCCCAGCTCGTTCTACTCGCGCCACAAGGCCGAGGTGGAGCGCCTGCTCGACCGCCACGAGAGCGAGCACCCGGGCATGCGCGTGGTGCGCCTGCGGCCCGCCCTGATCTTCAAGCGCGACGCCGCTTCGGGGATCCGGCGGCTGTTCGCCGGCCCGCTGCTGCCCGGCTTCCTCGTGCGGCGCTGGCTGATCCCGGCGGTGCCGGCCGCCGCGCGGCTCGTGTTCCAGGCCGTGCACTCCCACGACGTGGGCGATGCGTATCGGCTCGCGCTGGTGAACGACGAGGCGCGCGGCGCGTTCAACATCGCGGCCGAGCCGGTGCTCGGGCCGCCCGAGCTCGGGCGGGTCCTCGGCGCGCGCCCGATCCCGGTGCCCGCCGCGGCGCTGCGCGCGGGCGCCGCACTCAGCTACAGGCTGCGGCTGCAGCCGAGCGAGCCCGGCTGGGTCGACATGGGCCTGGGCGTGCCGCTGATGGACACCGAGCGTGCGCGCACGCAGCTCAGCTGGAGCCCACGGCACAGCGCCGCCGACGCCCTCCGCGACCTGCTCGATGGGATCCGCGACGGCGCCGGCCTCGACACCCCGCCACTGGAGCCGGGCGGCGGCGGCCCCGCGCGGCTGCGCGAGTTCGCGAGCGGGGTGGGGGCGCGGACGGGCTGACCCGAGCGAACTCGACGGAAGGAGACCAGATGGCCCGCTGTGAGGTCTGCGGCAACGACTACGACAAGACGATGGAGATCGTTCGCGGCGGCGAGCGGCACGTGTTCGACAGCTTCGAGTGCGCGATCCACGCCATAGCGCCGGTTTGCGAGAAGTGCGGGATCCGGATAGCCGGGCACGGCATCGAGGCCAACGGCGCGATGTACTGCTGCGCGCACTGCGCCGAGCAGAGCGGCGTCGAGGGGGCGCGCGACCGGGTGGACGCGTAGGGCGCCGGCCGCGGCGGTCGCCCTCAGGGCTCGAGCGGCGCCTCGGCCGGCGGCTGCTCGTCCTCCGGCGTGGTCTCCACTGGCACGTCGGGCCGGTGTCGTGACGGGCGGCTCGTCGGGCGTGGGCTCTTCGGCCGGCGGAGCCTCGGTGTCCTGGTCGGGGCCGGCTGGGCCTGCTCGGGCTGCGTCCGATTGCGCCGCTCAGCCTCCTCCCGCTCCTCGGCGGAGCGGTTGTCGCCGCCGCCGAACGTGGTCTTGCGGTCGCCTCCCGCTAGGGAGCCTCCGGCGATCAGCTCACCGGCCGTGAGCGAGCACGGCGATGACGAAATCGCCGCTGTGGCGGCCACCACGCCGAGCGCGCTCCGCCCCCGGCGGCGCCCGCGCACCGGCGGGGTGGGCTGGCGGTAGACGCGGACCGGCGCGGCGTCGGAAGGCGCTCCGGTGTGCGGCCGGATCGCGGAGCGCGGGGGACGCGCGGCGACCGGAGGCGTCGGCGAGCGGGGGCTCCTCTGCGCGGCGCGCCCCGCCCCGCCCGCCCAGCCCGAGCGCCGGCCATTCGCCGGTCCAGGCGCGGGCGAGCCTCTTGGTAGGTCGGTGGAGCGCCTCGCTCACGAGAGCGACGATCACCCGGGTGGCCGCGGCAGCGATCCACGTGCCGGCGATCCAGAGTTGCGAGGTGACCGCGGCCGCCGCAGCGGACGCGACGCTCGCGATCGTCAGGGTCCGTATGTTGAGCGGCGCTGCTCCTCGCGCTCACTCTCGCGAGAAGGCGAAGCCATCCGGTTCGCACGCTAGCGATCCCGGGCCGGGCCGCGGTCCACTCGGGCCGGGGCGGCGCCCCGCTCCGGCCGGGCCGCGCTGCGCTCGGCCCGGGCGAGGGGTGCGGGCGTCCCCGGGCTGGGCTGGGTGGGTGCTCGGGCCCGCCGCTGGTCGGGGCCTGTCGTTGTCCTTGGTGTACGTGCAAAGACGACAAGCCCCCTGGACTTCGCCGTCGCGGCCCGACGCCGCGAGGCGCGTGGGCGCCGGTAGGCTGGCCGCAGGTGGCCCGCTCGCATGAGGCAGACGTTGTGATCGTCGGCGCCGGGCTCGCCGGGCTGGCCGCCGCTCGGGAGCTGAGCGCGCGTGGCGTCGCGGTGGTGGTGGTGGAGGCGCGTGAGCGTGTCGGCGGCCGTGTGTTGAACCACGACATCGGCGGCGGCAACGTCGTCGAGGTCGGCGCCCAGTGGATCGGTCCGACTCAGGATCGCCTCGCGGCGCTCGCGGCGCAGCTCGGCATCGAGACCTTCCCGACCCATGGCGCCGGCGAGAACGTGATCGAGTACGGGGGTCGACTGCGCCGCTACCGCGGGACGATCCCGCGCCTCAACCCCGTCGTGCTCCTGGATGTGGAGCGCGCCCAGCGACGGCTGGACCGGCTGGCGCGGAGCGTGCCCCTCGAGGCCCCCTGGGAGGCGCCGAATGCCGCGCGGCTCGACGGCCAGACCGCCGCCACCTGGCTGCGCCGCAACCTCGCCACGAGAGCGGGCCGGACGCTGCTCGAGCTGGCGATAGAGGCGGTCTGGGCGGCCCAGCCCGAGGACATGTCGCTGCTGCACGTGCTGTTCTACATCCACTCGGCGGGTGGCCTCGACATGCTGTTCGACACCGAGGGCGGCGCCCAGCAGGACCGCTTCGTCGGCGGCTCGCAGCGGATCCCGATTGCCATGGCCGATGTGCTCGGCGAGGAGCGGATGCTGCTCGGGGCGCCCGTCCGCAGGATCGAGCACGGCGGCCACGGCGTGACCGTGCACGCCGACGGATGCGTGGCGGGCGGACGCCTCGCGATCGTGGCGGTGGCGCCCACGCTCGCGGGGCGGATCGCATACGACCCGCCGCTGCCCGGCTACCGCGACCAGCTCACCCAGCGCATGCCGCTCGGCACCGTGGCCAAGTGCATGGCCATCTACGACGAGCCCTTCTGGCGCGGCCACGGCCTCTCCGGGCAGGGCACGAGCGACGCCGGCCCGGTGCGCCTCACGTTCGACAACTCGCCGCCGGCGGGCACGCCCGGGGTGCTGCTGGGCTTCCTCGAAGGACGCCGGGCGCGCGAGCTCGGCAGGCTGCCGGCGCACGAGCGGCGCACCGCTGTGGTGGACACCTTCGCCCGCCTGTTCGGCCCGCGTGCGGCGAGGCCGAATGCCTACGTGGAGAGGCTCTGGGCGGAGGAGGAGTGGACGCGCGGCTGCTACGGCTGTCACATGCCCACGGGCGCCTGGACGAGCTACGGACCCGCCCTGCACGCGCCGGTCGGCCCCCTCCACTGGGCCGGCGCCGAGTACGCGCGCGTCTGGAACGGCTACATGGAGGGCGCCGTGCGCTCCGGCGAGCAGGCCGCAGCCGAGGCGCTCGAGCGCCTCGCGTAGCGATCGCCGGTCGAACTCGACCGGCCGTTTAGCCGGCTCCGCTCCCGGTACCCCGGGCAGCGTTGGACCCGAACCAGAGGTGAGCCGGATGAGCAAGCGACTGGAGGGCAAGACGGTGGCGTTCCTCGCCGCGGACGGCGTGGAGCAGATCGAGCTGACCGAGCCCTGGAAGACGGTGGAGCGCGAGGGCGGCGAGCCCGAGCTGATCTCCCTCGAGAGCGGCGAGATCCAGGGCTTCGAGCACCTCGACAAGGGCGAGAGGTTCAAGGTCGACAAGCCGGTCTCGGACGCCGACCCCTCGGCCTACGACGGGCTCGTGCTGCCCGGCGGCGTGGCCAACCCGGACTTCCTGCGCGCCGACGAGGACGCCGTGCGCTTCGTGCGCTCCTTCTTCGAGCAGGGCAAGCCGGTGGCGGCGATCTGCCATGGGCCCTGGACGCTGGTGGAGGCAGGGGTCGTGCGGGGTCGCACGCTCACGTCCTTCCCCAGCATCAAGACGGACATCGAGAACGCAGGCGGCACGTGGGTGGACGAGCAGGTGCACGTGGACAGCGGCCTCGTGACGAGCCGCAACCCGGATGACCTGCCGGCCTTCTGCGACAAGCTCGCCGAAGAGATCTGTGAGGGCCGCCACGAACGGCAGGCCTTGCAGGCCGCGAGCACCGGCGCCTAGCGCCGCGCTCGCGTTCCCCCCGACCAGCGGCGAGGCGCCATCCGGCGCCTCGCCGTCGTTTCGGGCGCTGTACTGGCGGGTAACCAGTCAGCGTCCGAAAGCGGAGGAGAAGATCAGGATGAGCTGGCGTTGGGCGGCAAGCTTCTGCTGTGTGGTGGGTCTCGCGCTCGCGGGATGCGGCGGCGACGACGAGGAGAGCGGCGACGCAAAGAAGGCGCCGGCAGCCGACTCGGGGAAGGCGTCGGGAACCGTCTCGTGGTGCATCGGCAAGGACACGAGCGGCGCCTACGGCACCGCGATCGACCTGTTCCAGAAGCAGAACTCGAAGGTCAAGGTCAAGCTCGTGGAGCTGCCCGAGTCGGCCGACGAGCAACGCACCCAGCTGGTGCAGCGGCTGCGAGCCGAGTCCGACGAGTGCGACGTGGTCGGCATGGACGTGATCTGGACCGCCGAGTTCGCAGCACAGGACTGGCTGGCGGAGACCACCGACATCATCTCCAAGCGCGAGTCCGACTTCATCCCCGCCACGCTCGAGACCGCCAAGTTCGAGGACAAGTACTGGGCGGTTCCCTACCACACGAACGCCGGCTTCCTGTACTACCGCAAGGACCAGGTGCCCGAGCCGCCCTCGACCTGGGAGGACGTCTTCACCCAGGCCCAGGAGCAGGACGGGCTCGTGTACCAGGGCTTCCGCTACGAGGGCCTGACCGTGAATTTCCTCGAGCTGCTCTACAGCGCGGGCGGGACGGTGCTCTCCGAGGACGGCCAGTCCGTGGAGGTGGACTCGCCGGAGGCGGAGAAGGCGCTCAGCTTCATGGTGGAGGGCTTCCAGAACGGCGCCACGCCGAAGGCCGTCACGACCTACAAGGAGGAGGAGGCGCGCCGCGCCTTCGAGTCCGGCAAGGCGACCTTCATGCGCAACTGGCCGTACGCCTATGCCCTCGGCAAGGAGTCGAAGATCGCCGACAAGTTCGAGATCGGCACATTCCCGAGCTTCGAGGGCGGTGAGCCCGCCAGCGTGCTCGGCGGCTTCAACCTGGCCATCTCCGCCTTTGCGAAGAACCCGGAGGGGGCAGCCGCCTTCATCGACTTTGCCACGAGCGAGGAGGTGCAGAAGGCAAACTTCCTCGACTCGGCGTCACCGCCCGCGTTCGCGGCGGTGTACGACGACCCGGAGGTGCAGGAGAAGTACGCCTTCGCCGCCGACTTGAAGAAGGCGGTCGAGCAGGGCCAGGCGCGCCCGGTCTCACCGGTCTACCCGCAGATCAGCGAGGCGATCTTCAACAACGTGCATGACGCGCTTCAGGGCAAGGTCGAGCCCAAGGCGGCGCTGAAGACGATGTCGGGCGACATCGAGAAGGCGCTCGAGACGTTCTAGGCGAACCGATCGATGGAAGCCGCATCCGTAGCGGTTCGGCGTAAGGAGGGGCGGCCCTCCGGGCTGACGGAGAGCCGCCTCGGCGCCGCCATGATGGCGCCGTCGCTGGTGGTGATGAGCCTCGTGGCGGCGTTCCCGATCGGCTACGCGATCTGGCTGTCGCTCAACGAGTACAGCGTCAGGCAGGCCGGCCTGTCGCGATTCGTGGGCGTCGACAACTACACCGAGGCGCTCTGGGGCGACGGCTCGCGGCAGTTCTGGGAGGCGTTCAAGGCCACGTTCATCTTCACGGGAATCTCCGTGTCGATCGAGCTCGTGCTTGGCGTGGCCTTCGCGCTCGCCATGCACCAGGCTTTCAGGGGCCGCGCGATGTTGCGCGCCACGGTGCTCGTGCCGTGGGCGGTGCTGACCTTCGGCGCCGGCCTTTTGTGGCGCTCGATCTTCGAGCCCAACCTCGGCTTCCTGCCCTCGATGCTGTCCGCCCTCGGCCTCCCCGGGGGCGACGTGCTCTGGTACGGCGAGGACGGTTGGGCGATGGCCACCCTGATCTTCGCCGACGTCTGGAAGACCGCTCCGTTCATGGCGCTGCTGATTCTCGCGGGGCTCCAGGTGATCCCCGAAGAGGTGTACGACGCGGCGAAGGTCGACGGCGCGACCGTGTGGCAGCGCTTCAGCCGCGTCACGCTGCCGCTGTTGAAGCCGGCGATCCTCGTGGCGCTGCTGTTCCGCAGCCTCGACGCACTGCGCGTGTTCGACCTGCCCTTCGCGCTCACCAACGGCGCGAACGGCACCACCACGCTCTCGCTGCACGCCTACAACGAGCTCACGCGGAACCGGCTGGTCGGTGAGGGGTCGGCGCTCGCCGTGCTCACCTTCGTGATCGTGATGGTGGTGTCGTTCCTCTACATCCGCTTCGTGGGCGGGAACATCCGAGCTATGGCGGAGGAGGGTTGATGGCAACTCAGGCTGCCGGCACCACCGAAGCGCGACCGCAGTCGAAGGCACGCGTGGCCTCCGGCCAGTCGAAGCGGCGCCGCGACCGGCGCAACCAGATCCTGCTCTGGATCGCCACCGTGGCGATCATGCTGTTCTGCCTCTTCCCGTTCTACTGGCTCGTCAACACGTCGCTGAAGTCGGGCGCCGACCTCTCGAGCGCGAAGCTGATCCCGCCCAACCCGAGCATCGACAATTACACGTCGATCTTCGAGGACTCCAACTTCACGCGCGCCCTGGTCAACAGCATCATCGTGGCGTCGGTGACCACGGTGCTCGCGCTCGTGATCGGCTCGTTCGCCGGCTACGCGCTCGCAAGGCTGCGCTTCCGAGGGAAGTTCATCCTGCTCGCGATCATCCTCTCGATCACCACCTTCCCGCCGATCGCGATCGCCGCCCCGATGTTCAAGTTCTGGACCGACCTGGACATCTACGACACGCTGTTCGGGCTGATCCCGCCGTTCCTCGCCTTCACCCTGCCGCTCACGATCTATGTGCTGGCCTCCTTCTTCAAGGAGATCCCGCGCGACCTCTCGGAGGCTGCCCTCGTGGACGGCGCCACCCACTTCCAGGCCTTCCGCAAGGTCGTGATGCCGCTTGCCGCGCCCGGGCTCGTCACGGCCGGCCTGCTCTCGTTCATCTGGGCGTGGAACGAGTTCCTGCTGGCGATCACGCTCACGAGCTCGCCCAACGCCCGACCGGTGCCGCCGGCGCTCGCGTTCTTCACCGGCAGCCAGAAGTTCGAGGTGCCGCTCGGAACGATCACCGCGGCCACGGTCGTGGTGACCGTGCCGCTCGTGATCCTGGTGCTGATCTTCCAGAACCGCATCGTCGCTGGGCTCACCGCGGGCGCCGTCAAGGGTTGAGCACCCTGCTCGACCTGGTGCTGGCCCCGGGCGGCTGGGTCGAGGCGAGCGCGCGGCCGCTGGACGAGGACGACCCCGGCCGCTTCCCCGCGCTGTTCGGGCGCGACTCGCTGGTCACGGCGCTCCAGCTCCTGCCCGAACGGCCCGACGTGGCGCGCGCGACCCTGCGCGAGCTCGCCGCGCTGCAGGGCCGGCGCGACGTTCCCGAGACCTGCGAGGAGCCCGGCAAGATCCTCCACGAGCACTGGCCGCGAGCGCCCGCGCGTTTGGAGGCGATGAACTGGCCGGTGCGCGACGGCGCGCTGCTCTACTACGGCTCGGCGGACTCCACCGCCTGGTTCCTCGTCGTCATCCGGGCGCTCGGCGACGCCGCGCTGGCGGCCGAACTCGAGCACGCCTGGCGCGCCGCGGGCGAGTGGCTCGAGCGCGCGCTCGAGCGCGGCGGCGGGCTCGTGCGCTCCGGCGCGCGCGGCGGGCGTGCGCTCGAGCAGCAGGGCTGGCGCGACACCTCGGACCCCCTCGATCCCGAGGCGGGCGGCGGCGGGATCGTGCGCGAGGACGGCGGCGCCCCGCTGATGCCGCTGGCGGACGCGGACACTCAGGCCGCGGCGGTGGCCGCCCTGCGGGCGTTCGCAGCGCTCGCGGGCGACGAGCGCATCGCGCGCCGGGCGGCCGAGCTCGGCGAGCGGGTACGCCGACGCTTTCGCCCCGACACGATGGCGATCGAGGCCGACGGGCGCCGGCTGCGCGGCGCCGGCTCGCAGCTCGGCTGGCTCCTGTGGGCCGACGCCGCCCCGCCCGGCGCCGCGGCGCGGCTGGCGGAGCCGGACGTCTGCACGCCCTGGGGCCTGCGCACGCTCTCCGAGGGCCACCCGCAGTTCGCGCGCCACGGCTACCACCGCGGCAGCGTCTGGCCGTTCGACTCCTGGCTCGGCTGGGGCGGGCTGCGTGCCGCCGGCCGCGCCGAGGACGCGGAGCGCGTCCGTGCCGGGGTGCTCGGCGCGCTTGACCGGCTCGGGGGCGCCCCTGAGCTGTACGCGGTGGGCCCGGACGGGCCAGAGCCGGTGGCGATCGCCAACCGCGTCCAGGCCTGGACCGTAGGGGCGCGCTGGGCGCTCGAGAACGAATGGGACGGGCGCGTTGGCCTGGGATAACGCGGTCGTCTACCAGGTCTACCCGCGCTCCTTTCAGGACTCGAACGGAGACGGGATCGGCGACCTGCCCGGCATCGAGTCGAGGCTCGACCACCTCGCCTGGCTCGGCGTGGACGCGCTCTGGCTCTCGCCCTTCTACCCCTCGCCGATGTACGACTTCGGCTACGACGTGGCCGACTACACGGACGTCGACCCGGTGTTCGGCACGCTCGCGGACTTCGACTCGCTGACCGCTGCGGCCGCCGAGCGCGGCCTAGGCGTGCTGCTCGACATCGTGCCCTGCCACACCTCGATCGAGCACCCGTGGTTTCGCGAGCATCCCGACTGGTACATCTGGGCGGACGCGCCCAACAACTGGTCCTCGGCCTTCGGCGGGTCGGCCTGGAGCAGGCGCGGCGAGCGCTACTACCTGCACTCGTTCTACCCGGAGCAGCCCGACCTCGACTGGCGCAACCCCGAGGTGGTGGCCGCCATGCAGGACGTGCTGCGCTTCTGGCTCGAGCGCGGCGCGGCCGGCTACCGGGTCGACGCGATCGACCGGCTGCTGAAGGACCCGCAGCTGCGCGACGACCCGCCGGCGCTCGAGCCGTTCGGGCTGCCCCTGCGCGACGACGAGGCTCGGCTCGCGCTCACGATGTCGCGCAACGCGCCCGACACGGGCGAGGCGCTGGCGCAGATCCGAGCCGCGGCGGGCGACGCGTTCCTGGTGGGCGAGGTGTACCTGCCGAGCGCCCGCTGGCAGCCCTACCTCGACTGCTTCGACGCGGTGTTCGCGTTCGAGCTGCTGCACGCGCCCTGGGAGGCTGGGGCGCTCCGCGCCGCGCTCGAGTCGACAACGGGCCTGCCCGGTGCCGCGTGGGTGCTCTCCAACCACGACTTCGGCAGGCTCGTGACGCGCTTCGGGCGGGCGAACGCGCGCGCCGCCGCCGTGATGCTGCTCACGCTGCCGGGCTGCGCGTTCCTCTACCAGGGCGACGAGATCGGGCTTGGCGACGGGCAGGGTGGCGAGCGCGAGTTCGACCGCGCCGGACGCGACCGCTTCCGGCACCCGATGCAGTGGGACGCCTCGCCCGCAGGGGGCTTCACGAGCGGCGAGCCCTGGCTGCCGCCCGTGAACCCGGCCGAGCTGAATGTCGAGGCCCAGCGCCACGACCCGGCTGCCACGCTCGAGTTCGTGCGCGCGCTGA
>DASQNF010000143.1:0-22653 GCA_035645115.1 Thermoleophilaceae bacterium
TCCGGGCGCCCGCTGTCGCCGATCGTGACCTGGCAGGACAAGCGCTCGCAGCAGGCGCTCGACGCGCTCGCGGACCCCGATCTCGTGCGCACGCGCAGCGGCTTGCCGCTCGATCCCTACTTCTCGGCCGGCAAGCTCGCCTGGCTGCTCGGCCAAGACGAGATCGCCGCTGCCGTCCATGCCGGCAGCGCCCGGCTCGGCACCGTCGACTCCTGGCTCTGCGACGTGCTCGGCGCCGGCTTTGCCACCGACCCCTCGACGGCCTCGCGCACGCAGCTCGCGGTGCCGGGGGAGCCCGACTGGGACCCCACGTTGCTCGACGCCTTCGGCGTGCCGCGCGCCGCCCTCCCCGAGCTGCTCGACAGCGCGGGCGAGCTGGGCGCGCTGCGCCACGCCGACTGGCCCGTGGAGCTGCCGCTGCGGGCGCGGGTGGTGGACCAGCAGGCCGCGCTCGCCGGGGCGGGCTGCGTCGAGGCCGGGCTCGTGAAGGCCACCTACGGCACCGGCGTGTTCGTGCTGGCGCACGTGGGCGACCGGTCGCCGGTGGGCGACTCCGCGAACGGGCTCGTGCCCACGGTCGCGTGGCGCGTGGACGGACTGGTCGAGTACGCGCTCGACGGCGGGGTCTTCACGGCGGGGGCGCTGCTCGAATGGATGTCGCGGGACCTCGGGTTGGCGGAGGACCCGGCGGGGCTCGCGGCCCTCGCCGGCGAGGTCGAGGACGCGGGCGGCGTGCGCGTCCTTCCCGCGCTCGCGGGCCTCGGCGCGCCGTGGTGGCGGCCCGAGTCGCGCGCCGTGATCGCCGGGCTGAGCGCCGGGGCGGGACGCGGCCACGTGGCGCGCGCCGCGTTCGAGGCGATCGCCTGGCGCGTGGCCGACGTGCTCGAGGCGGTGGCCGCCCACGCGCCCGTGGAGGCCCTGCGTGTCGACGGCGGGCTCACCCGCAGCTCGCTGCTCCTCCAGCTCCAGGCCGACAGCACCGGCGTTCCCGTGCAGCGTGGCGCCGTGGATGCCACCGTGGCCGGCGCCGCGGCCCTTGCCGCGGTGGGCGCGGGGCTGTGGGAGTCGACCCGCGAGATCGGGGAGCGGATACCGGCCGGCGAGCGGATCGAGCCGCGCCGCGACGCCGGCTGGCGCGGGGAAGAGCACGCCGCCTGGCGGGCTTTCGTGGAACGGGCCGCGGCACTCTGACTCGGGTAACCGGCGCCGCTGCGCGACGATGAGCGACTGTCTCTCCGCGGCGATGGTGAGCGCGCCGCGGGCGCTCTTAGCTCAGCGCGCGAGCGCGCCGATCACCTCTTGCCACCAGGCCCGCGCCGTGTCGTCGGTCTCCCGCGCGAGCCGCCGGCGCGCGTAAGCCTGCACCTGGCGCGCGCCGCCCGTGGCGAGAGTGGCGCCCGTGATCGCGTAGCGGCCATCCGCGAGGGCCAGCAGCGCGCCGCGCTCGTCGCGGCGTGTGCGCAGGTGCTCGCGCACCGCCACGCCGTCCACCTCGCGCGGCGCCGCCGGGTCGCCATCGCGCTCGTCGTCCCAGGGGCGCGAGCTGAACACGCGCGAGGCGCCCGCGATCTCGCGCGCGGGCTCCGGCGCCCCGAGCGGCCCGGTGCCCCAGCGCTCGACGAGCGCCTGCATCCGGTCCGCCACCTCGCTGCGCACCATCACGTGCATCCGGTCTCCCGCCTCGATGCGCGTCGAGCCGCGCGGCAGCACCGCCTCGTTCCCGCGCACGATCACGCTCAGTAGGGCGTCCCGGGGCAGGCCGATCTCGCGGACGTAGCGGCCGACGATGGCGTCGCCGGCGCCCACCGGGTACTCCACGATCTCCGCGCCGAGGCGCCTGATCGTCCCGGTCTCCGCCAGCGGTCGGGGCAGGGCCGGCTCGCTCGTCGTCACGCCCAGGCGCCTCGCCAGCGGCTCGAAGGTCGTGCCCTGGAGGAGCGTCGAGATGACCACCGCGAAGAAGACGATGTTGAAGAACTCGAGCGACTCGTCGACGCCGGCGATCACGGGGAACGTGGCCAGCACCACCGGCACCGCGCCGCGCAGGCCGGCCCACCCGAGCACCACGCGGTCGACGATCGAGAACGGGTCGAGCGCTGTCGCCACGAGCGCGGCCAGCGGTCGCGCCACCAGCACGAGCACGAGCGCGAACGCGGTGCCCTCGAGCCAGACGTCGCCCAGCTGGCTGGGGAACACGAGCAGCCCGAGGGCCATGAACATCGCGATCTGGGCGACCCAGGCGAGGCCCTCGTGGAAGACGGTCACCGTCCGCTTGGCCGGGATGTTCGCGGAGCCGAGCGCGAGGCCGGCGAGGTAGGCCGCGAGGAATCCCGAGCCGTGCAGGAAGCTCGCGGAGCCGAAGGCGAGCGCCGCAGTGGCGAGCGTGGCCACCGGGTACAGGCCGGAGGTGTCCAGCCGGGCCCTGCGGAGCGCGTTCACGGCAAGCCAGCCCACGCTCAGCCCCACCGCCGTTCCGATTCCCAGCTCGGAGACGAACAGCAGCGCCATGTCCCACGCGCCGTAGCCGCCCGGGCTGTCGATCCACTCGACGAAGCCGACCACGAGCAGCACCGCGACCGGGTCGTTGAACCCGGCCTCGCCCTCGAGCGTGCGCGCGAGCGGCCGGCGCAGGGTGGAGCCCCGCAGCAGCGAGAAGATCGCGGCGCCGTCCGTGGAGGAGATGATCGAGCCGAGCAGCAGGCCCTCGAGGGTCCCGAGGTCGAACAGCCAGATCGCCGCCAGGCCGGTGATGCCGGCCGTGATGAACGTGCCGAGCAGGGCGAGCGAGATCGCCGGGCGCAGCACCGGCCGGATCTCCTCGTAGCCGGCGGTGAGGCCGCCCTCGAAGAGGATCAGCGCAAGGGCCACGATCCCGATCGTGCGCGCGGCCTCGTAGTCGGCGAAGTCGATCCAGCCCATCCCGTCGGTGCCGATCGCCAGGCCGAGGCCGAGGAACAGCAGCAGGCCCGGCAGCCGTACCCGGGCAGCCAGCAGCGACGCTCCGATGCCGGCCGCCAGGAGCGCTCCGGCGACGAGGATCAATTCGCCGTCGGTCAACGACCCGAGACTGCCAGGGTTGACGCCGGCGCGCGCTGTGGCCGGGGGGGTCGCTCCCCCCTCGGACGTTCGCACGGAAGGCTGGGCCGAATGCACGGGGCTAGGTCAAGGCCCCGGCGGGTACGCACGCGGCGTGGAGGCCCTCGAACCGCAGGCGCCCGGCTCGGCGTATGACGAGGCGTACGAGCAGGACGGCTCGCCCCGCCCGCACTACGCCGAGCTGCTCGACTCGCTCGGGGACCCCGGAGCGCTCGCCGCGGAGTTCAGCCGGCGCGCGCTCGCGCGCGGCATGGCCTTCCCGGTGGACCCGGTGCCGCGCGTGCTCACGCGGGCCGACTGGTCGGAGCTCCAGCTGGGGATAGGCCAGCGCCTGCGCGCGCTCGAGGCGTTCGTGGCGGACGTGTACGACGAGGGGCGCGTGTTCGACGCGGGCGTGCTCGCGCGCGAGGACGTCGAGCGCTCGCCGCACTTCGAGCCCGCGATGCGCGGCGCCGCTCCCGCGCGCTGGATCACGTACGCAGGCCTCGACGTGATCCGCTGCGAGGACGGTCGCTTCCGGGTGATCGAGGACCAGGTGCGGATGCCATCGGGGCTGGCGTACGCCGTCGGCATGCGGGAGACCCTGCGCGAGCTGCTGCCCACGCCGCCGCCGCAGCACGACACATCGCCTGCGTTCGGTCAGCTCGCGCTGGCTCTGCGCGAGGCGGCGCTCCCCGGAGTGGAGGAGCCGCTCGTGGTAGTGCTCTCCGAGGGGCCGGCGGCGGCGACCTTCTGGGAGCACGAGCGACTCTCGCGGGAGCTGTGCGCCCCGCTCGTGACCCTGGGGGACCTCGAGCACCGCAACGGCCGGCTCGTGGCATGGCTCGACGGGAGGCCGCGGGCGGTCGACGTGGTCTACCTGCGCACCGACGACGACCGCTTCACGCAGCCGGACGGCTCGCCCACGGCCGTGGGCGCCGCGCTGCTCGAGCCGTGCGCGGCCGGGAAGCTCGCGTGCGTGAACGCGCCCGGTGCGGGCGTGGCTGACGACAAGCTCGTCCATGCGCGGGTGGACGAGCTCGTGCGCCTCTACCTCGACCAGGAGGCGCTGCTGCCGTCGGTGCCGGCGCGGCGGCTCGAGCCCGACGAGCCGCTCGACGGGCTCGTGGTGAAGCCCCGCGGCGAGATGGGCGGCGCCGGGGTCACGATCTGGCGCGACGCCGACGCGCAGGCCAAGGCGCGGATCAGGGCGGCGCTGGGGCGCGATCCGAGCGGCTGGATCGGGCAGGAGCTCGTCACGCTGTCCGTGCATCCGACCGTCTGCGAGGGCCGGCTCGAGCCTCGCCACGTGGACCTGCGCCCGTACGCGCTCGTGACCGACTCCGGCACGCGGGTGCTCGAGGCCGGGCTCAGTCGCGTGGCGCTCGAGCGCGGGTCGATGATCGTGAACAGCGCGCAGGGCGGCGGCTCCAAGGACGTGTGGGCGCCGTCCTGAGCGGCCGCGCGCCGCTCGGGCTCAGGCGGAGGCGTCGGGCAGCAGCCCGGCGAGGATGTGCTCGGTGCCCTCGCAGTGCTCGCGCATCAGCCGCACCGCCGGCCCGAGCTCTCGGCGCCGCAGCAGAGTCACGAGCCGACGATGCTGCGCGTTCGAGCGGGTGAGCACCTCGTCGGGGTGGGCGATGCGCGCGATCAGGTCGCTCATCTGGCCCTGCACGGCGGTCATCGCGGTCACGAGCCGCGGTGAGTGCGAAGCCTCGGCGAGCCCGATGTGGAAGCGAACGTCGGCGCGGCGGTAGACCTCGAAGGTGGCGCCGCCCGTGTCAGCCATGTGCGCGGTGAGCGTCTCGAGCCGCACCAGGTCCTCGTCGCTCGCGCGCTCGGACGCAAGCACGGTGGCGCCCGTCTCCACCGCCACGCGGTAGTCGAGCACCGCGCGCGTCTCGGCCCCGATCGGCTCGCCCTCGGCCTGGCCGAGCGGCGGTTCGTCGGCCACAAAGGTGCCTCCGCTGCGTCCGCGCACGGACACCAGGTGGCCGCTCTGGACCAGGGTGGTCAGCGCCTGGCGCAGCGTCGAGCGCGAGATCCGCAGCTGGTCCGCCAGATCGCGCTCCGACGGCAGGCGGCTGCCCGGGGACAGCAAGCCGAGCCTGATCGCGGTGCCGAGCCGCTCCACCGTCTCCTCGAACGTGGTGGGCGGCGACACGGGCTTGAACACGGCTTCGAGCGCGGAGCCGCCGGAGGCCGTGGTTGTCGGCTCCATCGCCGGAAAAGGTACAGGTGCCGTCCCACCGCCGCGCCGGGCCGCGCGCTAGATTGGCGCGCGGTGGACCTGCGCCAGGAACGCGTGGTCGTCGAGACCGACCGCTACCGGGTCGAGGGGATGATGACGCTGCCGAGCGAGGGCTACCGCAGTCGGCTGTCGGACCACGTTAACCGCCGCGACCACGAGTTCTTCACGGTGCTCGAGGCGCGCATGACCGCGCTGGACGGCTCCGGGCGCGACTGGACGGCGCCCGTGCTGATGCTCGCGCGGCGCCACATCAGGCTGATCGTGCCCGCCTCGGAGCGCGCCTGAACGGCCCGCTCGCGCCGGGGCGCGCCCGTTCCGTCCGGGGCCGCCCACATGGTTGTCCCTCCGATGCTGTACGCGATCCTCATCTGCACGGACGAAGCCTGCGCCGAGGAGCTCGAGGCATGGGGAGAGGCCGAGGAGCTCTGTGCCCTGGGCTGCGAGAGCTGCGGATGCGTCCTGCAGCCGCTCTCGTTCTGCGAGGTCTCGGCGGCCACCGTCACTGCCTTGCCGCGCCGGACGCCGTACGTGCAGCAGCGCCGCGCGGCCTGAGAGCGGCGGGCCCGCTACGCGGCGGCGTAACGCGCTGCGCTGCGGGCCCGGGCCTTCGCGGCCTCCGCCTCGCGATCCTTCGGCGGCGCGTTCGTCACGAGCTCGCCGAGCAGCCGCGCCGAGATCTCGGCCACGTCGTCCACGGCGCGCTCGAACGCCTCCGCGTTGGCACGCGAGGGCTTCGTGAAGCCGCTGATCTTGCGGACGTACTGGAGGGCCGCCGCGCGGACCTCCTCGTCGCTTGCCGGCGGCTCGAAGTTGTGAAGGGTGCGGATGTTGCGGCACATGGCCCCGAGGCTAGCGCGCGCGAGGCGCCGGGGGCATCCGCCACGGAGAGGGTGGGATTCGAACCCACGAGGCAGTTTGACCCGCCCACACGATTTCCAGTCGTGCACCTTAAGCCGCTCGGTCACCTCTCCTGAGCGCGCCAAGCCTAGCTTGGCCCTGCTTGCCCCCGGTGGCGCCGGGGCATAGCCTGGGACGGTGAGGCAGACCGACGTTGCGATCGTCGGCGCCGGCTTCGGCGGGCTCGGCATGGCGATCCGGTTGAAGCGCGAGACCTCCGAGGACTTCGTGCTGCTCGAGCGCGGTGACGACGTCGGCGGCACCTGGCGCGCCAACACCTACCCCGGCTGCCAATGCGACGTCCCCTCCAATCTCTACTCGTTCTCCTTCGCGCCCAAGCCGGACTGGCCGCAGTCGTATCCGATGCAGGACCAGATCCTCGGCTACCTGCGGGACTGCGCTCAGCGCTTCGGAGTGCTCCCGCACACCCGCTTCGGATCCGAGCTGCTCGACGCCTCTTGGCGCCCCGAGCGCCAGCGTTGGGAGCTCGAGACCTCGCAGGGCCGGCTCGGCGCTCGCGTGCTCGTGGTTGCCACCGGCCTCTTGAGCGAGCCGCGCACGCCGCGCGTGCCGGGCCTGGAGAGCTTCGAGGGGACGAGCTTCCACACCGCCGCGTGGGACCACGGCCACGACCTGAGAGGGAAGCGCGTGGCGGTGTTCGGCACCGGCGCCACCGCGATCCAGGTCGTGCCGAGCATCCGCGAGCGGGTGGAGCGGCTGTTCGTGGTGCAGCGCACGCCGCCCTGGGTGATCCCGCATTTCGACCGGCCGGTCGGCCCGCGCCGCCACGCCCTCTACGCGCGGGCGCCGCGGCTGCAGAAGCTGGCCCGCGCCGGCATCTGGGGAGTGCGCGAGACGGTCGTGCTCGGGATGGCCTACGACCGCCGCATGCTGACGCCCCACGAGGCCGCGGCGAAGCTGCAGCTGCGCCGCCAGGTGCGCGACCCGGAGCTGCGGCGCAGGCTGACGCCCGACTACTCGCTCGGCTGCAAGCGGGTGCTGCTCTCGAGCGACTGGTATCCCGCGATCACAGCTCCGAACGTGGAGCTGGTGAGTCCCGGCGTCCGGCAGCTGCGCAGGCACTCGATGGTGTCGAGCGACGGACGCGAGCACCAAGTCGACACGCTCATCTTCGCCACCGGCTTCTCCCCGAGCGACCCTCCGATCGCGCGCCGGCTGCACGGGTCCGACGGCCGGGCGCTCTCCGAGGTCTGGCAAGGTAGCCCGCGGGCCTACCTCGCCACCACGGTCGCCGGCTTCCCCAACCTGTTCCTCCTCTACGGCCCGAACTCGAACCTCGGGCACAGCTCGATCGTGTACATGCTCGAATCCCAGATGGAGTACGCGCTCGCAGCGCTGCGCACGATGCGCTCGCGTCGCGCGGCGGCGTTCGAGGTCCGCCGGGAGTCGCAGGACGCATACAACCTGGAGATCCAGCGGCGACTGGCGCGCTCGGTCTGGAACAGCGGCTGCGGCAGCTGGTACCTCGACCGCCAAGGGCGCAACTCGATCATGTGGCCCGGATTCACGTTCGAGTTCAGGCGCCGCACGCGCCGCTTCGACGCGGGCGCCTACCGCTTCACGCCGCGGCTGGCAGTGGACGACGCGGCGCCGCTGCCGGCCTGAGGTCCCCTACAGCCCGAGCTCGCGCACGCCGGGCTCGGTCCAGCCGAGGTGGTGGGCGAGCTCGTGGCGCAGCGTGCGCACGACCTGGGCTCGCAGCAGCTCCCGGTCGTAGCCGAAGTCGCGTTCGAGCGTGTCCTGGTAGAGCACGATGCGGTCGGGGTAGTCGTCGCGCGCGACGGTGTCGCCGAAGTAGTGGCCGTAGGCGCGGTTCTCCGCACCGCGGTGGGAGACGACCACGGGGGTGGTGTCGAGCAGGCGCTGGAACTGCCTGGGCAGCTCGTCGATCGCCTCGGCCACTAGCAGGTCGAACTCGCTCGTTCCGGCGCGCAGGCCGGGCTCGGCCGCAAGCTCCTCGCTGCGGCGCACGAGCCGCTCGAACTCGTGCTCGGGCATCGTGTCGCGGCCGGCCAGGGCCACGGTCGCCCACGCGGTGCCGAGCAGCAGCGCCAGGCCACCGCCGATGAGGAGGGCCATCCCCTCGGCTCCGTCGAGGGAGGGCGGGTTGAGGAACAGCAGGACGAGCCCGACCGCGAACAGCGCGGCGAAGCCCGCCTTGGCCGGTCCCTGGAGCGCGTCCCTCACGCTCCGAGGGTACGCGAGCAACGATCGCGGCTACTCGTCGTCCGCGCCGGCAGCGTCCGGGTTGCCGGTGGCGGTGCCTTCCTCCCCGGGAACGCCGGGGCTGTCCTTGGCCCGCTCGCGCGCCGCCCCGCCGGCGTCGTCCGGGACCTGCTCCGCCGGCGCCTCCTCGGGAAGCTGGTCGGATTCCTCGCGCGGGGTCTCGGTCACGGTCCACCCTCCTCGCTCAGGAGCTCCTCGTCGGTCTCCGCGCCGGGCACCGACTCGATCTCCTCCTCGTCCGCCGGCTGCGCACCGGGCACCGAGCGGTCCTTTTCCTTGGCCTCCCAGTCCTTGCGGGTCTCCTCGATGTGCTCGCCGACCTCGTCGGAGTCCTGAGCCAGACCCTCGGCGTCGCGCTCCAGCCTGTCCGACTGCTCGTCGTGCTCCATCGCGCGCCTGTACCCGCGGCGCGTGCGTGCGCAAACGGCCGCAGGGCGGCTATCCGCGCAGGCGGACCGCCACCGGGCCGGCGTCGGGGTCGACCGCCGCCGCCCACTCGTGCGGGACCCGCGTGGAGCGGCCGGGCATCAGCCGGCGCACGCGACCGCGCCAGAGCGGGCGCCCGCCCTGCGCGATCTCGAGCGCCGGGCGGGGCAGGAGCTCCCGCGAGCGCAGGGCGAAGTGACCGCGGGCCGGAGCCCCGGCGCCTGCAGCGACCACGTTGGGCGCTATCCAGCCGAGAGGGTGCTCGCAGCGGATCGGGACGCGGTCGGTCGCCGGGCCGCCGGCCGCCGCCGGGCCGCCCGCAGCTGGGTCGCCCGCCGCCACGCCGGCCGCCGCCGCGCCGCCCGCCGCGAGGAACGCGGCCACGCCGGCCGCCGCGTGGCGGCCGCTCAGCGCCGCCACGTCCGCCGTCTCGGCCCCGTGCAGCACGTTCCCCGCGGCAAACACCCCGGCCCGTGACGTTCGCAGGGCGGCGTCGACCGCCGGACCGCGCGTGAGCGGGTCGAGGTCGAGCTGCGCCATCGCCGCCAGCTCGTTGTCCGGGATCCAGTCGGCGCTGAACACCACCGTGTCACACGCGACCGTACGTGTCCGGCCGCTCCCGACGGCGGTGAGCTCCACCTCCTCGACGCGCGGGTGACCGCGGATGGCGGTGACGGCGGTGCGCGTCCAGAGCGGCGCCCGGAAGCGAATGGCCGCACCGAGCCGGAACGCGGCGAGCGACTGGTGGCGCTCGAGCTCGCTGGTCATGCCGACGCATCGCGCGCCCCCGTGCGCCAGCGTGAGCAGCGCCGAGAAGCTCACGTGCTCGGCTCCCACCACGAGCGCCCGCTCGCCCACCGGCTGGCGGCGCAGGTACACGAGCTGCTGCAGCATCCCGGTGGTCATCACGCCCGCCGGCCGCGAGCCCGGCACGAGCCGCGCCGCGCGCGGGCGCTCGCGGCAGCCGGTGGCGAGCACCACCGCCGCCGGGGAGAGCGTCTCGCGCCCACGCGGCGAGGTGAGCTCGAGAGGGCCAACGGGCGACCAGCCGGTGACCATCGTCTCGGTGCGGATCTCCGCGCCCGCGCGCCTGGCGAGCTCGGCCAGCCGACGCGCGTAGCTCGGCCCGGACATCGCCCGGCGCAGGTCGCGCAGCCCGAAGCCCTGATGCTGAGCGTGGCGTGGGATCCCCCCCGGCTCTGCCTCGCGCTCGAGCACCAGCACCTCCGCAACCCCGCGCCGGCGCAGCTCGATCGCCGCCGCCAGTCCCGCCGGCCCGGCGCCCACCACCGCCACCACCGCTCGGCCGCTCAGGAGCCGGCCCCCCGTCCCGCCAGCCAGGCGGCCAGCTCGGCCCCGCAGAAGAACCCCTGGCAGCGACCCATGTGGGCACGCGTGCGCCGGCGCAGGCCGTCGAGGTCGACGGGCGGGATCGGGGAGCCGAACGCGTCGCGTATCTCCCCACGCGTGACCCGCTCGCAGAAGCACACCACGCGCCCGTAGTCGCGGTCGCGGGCGATTCGCTCGGGCTCGACGTACGGCCGCGGAAACGCCTCGCCGATGTTCGGCATTCGCAGCTCGGGCAGGTCCGCTGCGCGGGGCTCGAGTGTCAGCCCGGCGTCGCCGAGCTGCTCGCGCACGTGCTCGGCGATAGCCATCGACGCGGACAGCCCCGTGGACCGGATCCCACCCACGCAGGCGTAGCCCTCATCGGCGTGCACGCTCACCTGGTAGTCCACGTGCTCGGTGGCGGCGCGCAGCCCCACGTACACGGCGGTTACCTCCTGCTCGAGCAGCGCCGGCACGATGCGCTCGCCCTGTTCGCGCAGGTAGGCGAACCCAGCCGCGGTGGAGCTCGTGTCGTCCTTGCGCTCCACGTCCTCGGCCGTTGGGCCGAGCATCACGTTGCCGAACACGGTCGGGGCGATCAGCACGCCCTTGGTCAGCTCGGTCGGCACCGCCAGCAGGATCTGGTTGACGAGCGGGCGTGCGAGCTTGTCGAACACGATCAGCTCCCCGCGCCGCGGAGTGACGGTGAAGCCTTGGTGGCCGAGCATGCGGTCGACCTCATCCGCATGCAGGCCGGCCGCGTTGACCACGCAGCCGGCCGTGAGCCTGCCGCCGGGGAGCGTGAGCGCGAAGCCGCCGCCGTCGAGCCGCTCGAGCGCCCGCACCGGCGCCGAGCGCCGCAGGTCGCAGCCCGCCAGCACGGCCTCGGTGGCGAACGCGAGCGGCGTCGTGAACGGGCACACGATTCCCTCCTCCGTCACCTCGAGCGCGCCCACGGCGCCCGCTCCCAATTGGGGCTCGCGGCGATAGAGCTCGTCGGGCGCGAGCTCGCGCAGGCCGTGGTGCCCGTTCGCGCGCGCCTGCCCCAGGATCGACGGGAACCGCTTGCGCTGCTGCTCGTCCCAGGCCACGAGCAGCGCGCCGGTGACCTCCACCGGGATCCCCACGCGCCGCGCGTACTCGGAGAGCAGCTGGTACCCGCGCTTCACCAGCCGCGCCTCGAGTGTGCCGGGCTTGGCGTCGAAGCCGGTGTGCAGGAGAGCGGTGTTGGCCTTGCTCGTGCCGGCGCCCACGTCGGGTCCCGCCTCCAGCAACGTCAGCCGCAGTTCGTAGCGGGACAGCTCACGCGCGATCGCGCAGCCCACCACGCCCGCGCCGATGATCGCCACGTCCGTGTCGAGCCGGCCGGCCGGGAGCGGAGCGTGGCTCAACGCGCGCGGCGCAGGTAGACGGCCGCAAGGCGGCGCACTTGCTCCACCAGACTCCCGCCCGCCCGGTAGGGGTCGTGCGAATACACGGGCTTGCAGAGCCAGGCGACCTTGGCCTCCGCGGCGGCGGCGGGCAGCGTTGCCAGGACGCCGGCCGCGGGCAGCGGCGAAAGCAGGTGGGGCATCGCGGGGAGGGTACTCAGCGCACCAACGCCGTCCTTGGCATCGTCGTCCCTTCGTTCGAGATGCTCCCCCTGCTCAACGCAGGAGCGGCGAGAGCTTCGCCTGCCGCGGACGGGAATCACAGCTTGTAACTAACGCTACGATGAGGCAATGCGCCGAATCCTCGCCCTCGCCGTCGCCCTCGCCGTGCTCAGCCCCACCGCCGCCGCCGAGGCCGCGCCGGAGCTGTCGGTGACCAACCGCCTCGAGGACCGGCGCTACGTCAGCGCCGGCGACCGCGCCTACGTGATGGGCTTCGAGGACGGCAACTTCTACGCCCAGGGCTGGCACATAACCGGCGAGATGGGCGGGGTCTGGACGCAGCCGCTCAAGCTCGTGGACGGCATCTGGTTCGGTATCGGCGACGCATGGGTCGGCCCCGCAACGAAGTTCACGAGCGGCTGGGGCTACACCCGCATGGACCTTCCGGCCGCGGACGGGCTCGAACTGAGCCGCACCGACTTCGCACCCGACGGCCGCCGCGCTGCGCTGATCGGGCTACACGTGAAGAACCCGGGCGCGGCTCGCACGGTGAGCGTGAAGGTCGACGCCCGCTCCGAGCTCATGTACCACTACCCGTGGGCGTGGACCACGCCGAACTCCGGGCAGTTCAACCTGCAGGACACCGGCTCCTACGACTCCGCCGCGGGCGCGCTCGTCTTCCGGGACACCGGCACGTCCCACCCGAACGCCGGCTCGCACGACTGGGCGGCGCTGGTCGGCTCGAACCGCACGCCGGTCGGGGGCGAGACCGGGCCAGGGCACTGGGGCGCGCAGGCGCCGGCCGAGCTGTGCGAGGCCGAGGCCCAGTTCCGCTGCGACGACGGCCCCGCCGGCAAGGGCACGGGCGGCCAGCTCCGCTATGAGCTAGAGCTGCCGGCGGGAGGCGACGCCACGCTCTGGATCGCCGTGGCTGGGTCCGACCAAGGCCTCGCGCAGGCACGCGCCGAGCTCGACGCGGCGCGCGCGGATCCCGCGCGGGCGCTTGCCGACAAGATCGCGGAGCGCGAGCGCTGGGCGCGCTGGACGCAGCTCTCGCTGCCCGGCGACCCGGCGCTGGCCGAGGGCATCGACTGGGGCAAGCAGAACATCCTCGATCTCACCCAGGTGGCCGACAACCTGGAGGTGCGCGACGTCGACGAGGGCCGCGCCTACCCCGCCCCGATCGGGAGGCTCGCGAGCGCCCGCTGGATCGGCGCCGGCTATCCGGATTACCCGTGGATCTTCGCCACCGACGGCGAGTACACGGGCTTCGCGAACGTGATCGTCGGCCAGTTCGGCGCGATCAAGGATCACGCTCGGGCGGTGCGCGACGTCTCGCTGATGCTGAACGGCAACTCGGGCAAGGTGGCGCACGAGGTGGTCGCCGATGGCTCGGTGTACTTCGGCAACCTCCAGCACGCCGGCAACACCGACGAGACCGCCAAGTTCCCGAGCCTGGTGGCGCTGATCTGGCGCTGGACCGGAGACAACCGCTTCCGCGACGAGATGTACGGCTTCGCCACGCGCAACCTCGAGTACATCTACGAGGAGCTCGACGACGACGGCGATGGCTGGCCAGAGGGACTCGGCAACGTCGAGCGCACTGGCATGGGCGAGGAGAAGCTCGACAACACGGTCTCCACCATCCGCGCGCTCTTCGACCTGGCCGACATGGCCCGCTCAAAGAGCGACAGCGCCACGGCCCGGTGGGCGAGCGACAGGGGCCATGAGCTGCTGGGGCGCTTCGAGGGCAGCTGGTGGATGCCCGAGCACACCCAGTACGCCGACTCCCTCGACGATCCGGGCAACGTCAAGCTCCAGCAGCGGCACTGGATCGGCGTCACGCCGATGGAGGTCGAGCTGGCGCTCGAGACGGGGACGCGGCCCGGGCTGGCCGACTTCGCTCACGGCTTCGCGGCGCTCGCCGAGCGTGAAAGCGCCTGCTACAGCGGCACGCGCCCATACAACCTCGGGCTCTTCCACACGGGCTGCGGCGGCGGCGCCACCGGCCAGGGCGAACGCACGATCTTCTCGCTGAACACGGCGATCCAGGCCGTGGGCGAGGGCAACTACGGACGCCTCGGCCCCGGCCAGCAGCAGCGATACACCGACGCCAACATCGAGCCCATGTTCAGCGAGCCATGGACCGGCGGGACGCCGGACGAGCAGCCGGGCGCGCTGCCGGAGATCCTTCCCTCGCCCGACTTCGACGGCGCGGGTCCGCGCGACGCCAACATCGACCGCTGCACCCGCTGCCGGGCGATGGTCATGCAGGCCTGGGGCCACTACGGGACCATGTGGCCGGTGGTGCACCAGCAGCTCGGCGTGCGGCCCGACCTCGGCCGTAACAGGCTCACCGTGGTCCCGCAGCTGCCCCGCGACGACCCGCCTGCCGGGCGCAGCGCTCGCAACATCCGGCTCGGAAACGGCGCTCTCGCGCTCGTGGCGGCGAGCCGCGACGGCGACCGCTATCGCACCGAGGTGGACACGGGCAGCGCACCGGTCGACCAGCTCTACATCGGCCACACGCTGCCCCGCGGCGCGCACGCCGTGGCGGTGTTCCTCGACGGGCGGACGGCCGGCGCCGCACGCCGGCTCACCAACCGCGGCGTCGAGGTGGTGGCGAAGACCACGCCCGGACGCCACGTGCTGGAGGTGGTGGCGGCCGGCTAGCTGGGGCCGCTCCGCCCTTGGAGCCGCGCCGGGCGCAGCCCGGCGTCGTCGAGCGCGGCCGCCACGAGCCCGTCGTAGCGTCCGCTCTCGAGGTCCGCCAGCGGGTCGCGCGTATAGCGGACCAGGCGCTCGTATGGAAGCCCGAAGGCGGCCCGCATCGCGAGCGTGCGCTCGCGGTCCGGCGTGAGCGTGGGACCGATCGCGCGCGCCGCGGCCCTGAGCCGCCTCACGTCCGCGATCCGGTCGGGCAGGTAGCGCGAGAGCACGGCGGCCGCCGGCAGCAGGAAGAACAGCACCCCGAGCACGTCGGCGAGGTCGTTGACGTCCTCCTCGCCCTCACGGCCCGTCTCCGCGATCTGGCCGCCGGCCCCCTCACCGGCGTCGCGCAGCGCCCCGCCGAGCGTGTCGCCCACCACCGGGACCTCGCCCACCGCGTCGCCTGCCGATTTGAAGCCGCGCTCGATCGCGCCGCCGGCGTCACCCACGCCACGCGGCACGCTGGCTATCTCAGCCACCGCGTCGTGGACCTTCAGTCCGAGCCAGGCGAGCAGCACGAGCAGCAGGAGCACGAGCAGGTCGCCGAGGATCGCGGGTGTTCTGCGGGCGGGTATGTCGGAGTAGAAGCGCACGTAGGGCTCCTACCCGGCGAAGCCGGGACTAGATGACGGCTGGGCGCGGCGATACGCTGCGGCACGGACAACGACGGAAGGAGCTGCACATGGACACCGACGACGTCGGCGGTCGGGACTTCAAGTTCGGGGCAACCGGGGTGCTCCTGATGGTGGCCATAGCGATCCTGTTCGCGATCTTCTCCTGACCCCATTCGCCGGCTCGGCCGGACCGGGCTCCCGGCGCGGCTAGGTTGAGGACGTGGCCCGCTGGAGCGAGGTCGAGCGCGAGGCGCCTGAGCTGGCCGCCGCGGCCCGCGGCTTCCTCGATGCGTTCGTCCACAAGACCCTCGCCACGCTGCGCCGCGACGGCTCGCCGCGGATCAGCGGAAGCGAGGTCAACTTCTCCGAGGGCGAGTTGTGGCTCGGCAGCATGTGGCGCTCCCTCAAGGCGCTCGACCTCCGGCGCGACCCGCGCTTCGCACTGCACAGCGGGTCCGCCAGCCCGCCGGACTGGACGGGCGACGCCAAGCTCGCGGGCCGCGTCGAGGAGATCACCGACCCCGCGCGAGTGGCCGAGATCAACGGCGCCGATGCGCCGGGGGGACGGTCGCACCTCTTTCGCGCCGAGATCGCCGAGCTGGTGGTGGTGCGGCTCGGCGAGCCCGCCGACCACATCTTGATCGAGGCCTGGCACGAAGGTCGCGGCCTCTCCAGGCGCGAGCGCCGCTGAGCGGCCGTCGCTTGCTCGCGCCGGGCGAGACCCCGGCGCGCTCACCGATCGGCGAGCGCGAGCCGCCCGGCGAGGGCGAGGAAGGCGGCGCCGAACACGCGGCGCATCCAGGTCACGACTCGCGGACGGGAGATCACGTGGTTCCGGACCGCGGCCGCGAACACGCCGTAGACGGCGAAGACGGCAAACGTGACGAGCATGAAGACCGCGCTCAGGCCCACCATGCGCAGCGACGCATTCGGCTCGGCGCTGCTCACGAACTGCGGGAGGAACGCGAAGAAGAAGAGCGTCAGCTTCGGGTTGAGCACATTGATCAGGACGCCCGAGACGATCACCTTCGTCGCCGGCAGCGGGGCCGCCTCCTCGACGGTGAGCGTGCTCTTGTCCCTGAGGGTGCTCCACGCCATGAACAGCAGGTACGCCACCCCCATGTACTTCAAGACCTGGAACGCGAGTGCGCTCGTGTGCAGGAGCGCGGCAAGGCCGGTGATCGCGGCCAGCATGTGCGGGACCACGCCCAGCGTGCAGCCGAACGCGGCGATCACGCTCGCGCGGGCGCCGCGCGCCAAGCCGGCCGCGAGCGTGTAGAGGACGCCGGTTCCGGGGGTGGCCACGACGATCAGCGTCGTCAACAGGAACTCGGTGGTGAAGGCGGTTCTCCCTGGGCGGGGGGTGGACGGCGGGCTGAGGGGCGGCCAGGATATCGCTCCGCTCCACCACCGAGCCAGGGAGGAGGTCTAGCCATGGCCTACGAGAAGGACCCCCGCGTCGACGCCTACATCGACGGCCTGCCCGACTGGCAGCAGGCGGTCTGCCAGGAGGTGCGCGAGCTCGTCCACGCGGCTGACCCCGAGGTGAGCGAGACGATCAAGAGGAGGGTTCAGCCCTACTTCGTGCTCGACGGGAACGTCTGCGCGCTGCTGGCGGCCAAGGACCACGTCAACGTGTTCCTCTACGACGGCGCGATGGTCCCCGACCCCGAGGGCATCGTCACGGGAGGTCACGAGAACAAGACAGCCCGCACGGTCGCGATCCGAGAGGGCGAGACGGTCAACGGCCGGGCCCTGCAAAGGATCTTCGAGCAGATCATCGCCAACAACAGGGCGGGCGGATGGCGCAAGCTCAAAGGGCAGGGCTGAGGCGCTCAGCCGGCTGCGCAGGCGTCGACGAGGCGCGCCGCGCCCCTCGCGCCGGCTAAGCGGCGCCCACTGGAGCGCCGCCGCCGTTGCCGGCGCCGCCGTTGCCTGGCGAGCCCATCGACCGCCCGATCGCCTCGCTGAGCGCCGCCGCGTCGATCGGCTTGGCCACGTAGTCGTCCATCCCGGCTGCCAGGCACCTCTCGCGGTCGCCCTTCTTGGCGCTGGCCGTCATGGCGATGATCGGGACGTGGCTGCCCGCACATTCGAGCCGGCGGATCTCGGCGGTGGTCTCGTAGCCGTCGAGCTCCGGCATGTGGCAGTCCATGAAGACCGCCGCGTAGCGAGAGCCCCTGGACATCTCGAGGGCGAGTCGCCCGTTCTCGGCCACGTCAACCTGGAAGCCGTGCTTCTCCAGCAGCCTGACGGCCACCAGCTGGTTGATCGGGTTGTCCTCCACCAGCAGCACCAGCGTGTCCCCGCCGTTGTGAGCGTGGGCAGGCGCCACGGTGGCGGCGCGCTCGGCGCGGTCGCCCGCGCGCCGGAGTTGAAGCAGCTCCGCGATCTCGTCGCGCAGCCTTGCCTGCTTGACCGGCTTGGCCACGAACCCGTTCACGCCGACGTTTCCGCCGGCCTCGCGCTCGCCGATCGCCGAGGTCAACAGGATGATCGGCGTGCGGTGCTCGAGCGCGTACGCGCGAACCAGCGCGGTGAGCTCCACGCCGCTCATCCCAGGCATCCCCGCGTCCACCAGCGCGATGTCGTAGGGCGCCCCGGACGCGTCGGCGGCGCCCAGCATGGCGAGGGCCGCGTCCCCGTCCGCCGCGGTCTCACATGCCATTCCCCAGCCGACCAGCCGCTGCTCGAGCAGGGTCCGGCTGGTCGCGTTGTCATCCACCACGAGCGCGAGCGTGCCGGTGAACCCGGGCGGAGCGGGAACGCTGGGTTGCGGATCGCCCACCGCCTCGAGCGGCACCGTGAACCAGAACGTGCTCGCTTCGCCTTCCACGCTCTCCACGCCGATGGCGCCGCCCATCAGCTCGACCAGCTGCCTGGAGATGGTCAGGCCGAGGCCGGTGCCGCCGTACTCGCGCGTGGTCGAGCCGTCCCCCTGGGAGAAGGACTCGAAGATCAGCTCCAGCGAGGCGGCCGGGACGCCGATGCCGGTGTCGGTGACCTCGAAGCGGACGCTCGGGCTCTCGAGATCGGGGCTCGTCACTCGTGCGCGGACCTCGCCGGCGGCCGTGAACTTCACCGCGTTGGACATAAGGTTGATGAGAACCTGGCGGATACGGGTGCAGTCGCCCATCACGGTCACCGGCACCTCGGCGTGCACGGAGGACAGCAGCTCCACGCCCTTGGCGTGCGCCGCAACGGCGACGATCGAGCACACCTCCTCGACGACCTCCAACAGCTCGAACGGCGCCTCGTCGAGCTCGAACTTGCCGGCCTCGATCTTCGAGAAGTCGAGGATCTCGTCGATGACCGCCACCAGCGCGTCGCCCGACGCGGTCACGGCGTCCACGTACTCGCGTTGCTCGAGGGTCAGGACCGTGTCGGACAGCAGCCCGCTCATGCCCATCACGCCGTTCAGCGGGGTGCGTATCTCGTGGCTCATGTTCGCCACGAACTCGGACTTCATCCGCGAGGCCTCCACCGCCTTGTCGTGCGCACGCGCCAGGCTCTCCTGGGCGCGCTTGTCCTCGGTGAGATCGGCGAACGAGAGGCACACCACTCGCTCGTCCTCCACGACGACGCTCCACGCGCCTACCCGGACCGGGATCGTTTCGTCGTCCCGGCCGACCAGCTCGATCTCGATCGTGCCGCCCGTGGCGCTCAGGGACGCGAGCGCCGCATGGTGGCCGGCTGCGACGCGCGCAGCCAACGGCGCTGCGACGATGTCGGAGACGTTCAGCGAGAGGATGTCTGCGAGGCGGTGGTTGGCGTAAAGGACCATCCCGCCATCGGACACCGTCGCCGCTCCATCGCGCATGTTCTCCACGAACATTCGGTACGGGCGGTCGGCGCTCGAAAGGGTGAACACCTGCTCGCCCGGTGAGCCGTCGGCCACCACCAGGGCGTCGACCTCGCCGTTGCGGATCGCGCGCAGCGTCTCGACGGCCTCCGCCAGCTGGGTCTCGAGCTCGCCGGCGCGGTCAGGGCCCTGCTGCTCGCGCTCCACTGGGCTCACACCCCGGGCGCCTCGCTGGGCGAGTCGACGACCAGCACGTCGAGGGCGAGCAGGACCCGATCGCCGTCGGACAGGTCGCCCACGACCATGCGCTCGGGTCCCGGCCGGCCCTTCAGCAGCGTCGGCGTGGCCAGCACTCGGCTGCCGCGAGCCAGCTCCGGGTCTTGGTTCACGTCCACGATGGTCAGGTCGTAGCGGCCGGGCAGATGGGTTTCAAACAGCTCACGGGCGTTGGTTATGGCTCGGGCCGACGAGCTCGAAGCCCCGCTGACGAACAGGGTGAGCTCATAGCGCGCTTCCTTGAGCGTGCGGAGCGCCGCTTCGAGGCGCTCGAGGGCGGAACCGGGCGGCGCGGCGTTACCCATTGTCGGCCCCCACCCGAAGACCCACGAGCACGTTCTCGGAGTCCGACAGGTCCCCGATCACGCGGCGGACCGGCTTCGGGAGCCGGCGCACCAGCGTCGGGATTGCGATGATCTCGTCCTGCTTGGCGCGATGCGGCTCCGCGACCAGGTCGATGACCTCGATCTCGTAGCGCCTGTGAAGGTGCTCCTCGCACATGCGCTGGAGGTTGACCAGCGCTTTCATCGACTTTGGCGAGGCCTCCGCAACGTAGAGCCGCAGATGGATGAACTCCTCGTCCGCGACGATGTCGGCGGGCTCCGCGGACTCGGCGGGCGGCGTCCCGGGGGTCATCGGCCACCCGCTACCGGAGCGTCGGCCACGGGGGAGACGTCGAGCGAGAACGCGTGCCCGCGTCCCTCCTCGAGGTCCTGAGCCAGCCGGGCCGAGCCCGTGAGCACCTCTCCGAGTCTGTGGACGTCTGCTATCTCGATTCCGCGCTCGGTGAGCAGGAACTCGCGGATCTGGTTGGAGTGCGCCATGCCGCGCGCCTTCAGCACCGAGATCGATCGGTTGCGCTCCCCGTTGCTCTCCTTGGTCACCACCAGGAGCCAGACGTCGATCAGGGCGGCGATCTGATGGTTCGCCTCCTCGAGCTGGAGGTCCTGGTCCAGGCTCGTGAAGAGCGCGGTCGCGCCCCTGATCTTCAGGAAGTCCACCTGGCGGGTGAGCATGGCGGACACGTCGCGGCTCGCGCCCGCCGTCAACAGGTCCGAAATCGGGTCCACCACCACCACGGACGGCTCGAGCTCGGTGACCAGGTCCTGCATCGAGGAGAGGTGAGCCTCGAGGCCCAGCAGGCTGGGGCGCACGCACTTGAAGTGCAGGATGCCCTCGGCGACCCACTGGCCGAGGTCCATGCCCACTGACCCCATGTTGCGGATGATCTGCGCCTCGGACTCCTCGAAGGCGAAGTAGAGCGCTCGCTCGCCGCGCCGGCAGGCGGCGTCGCAGAACTGGGCGGCGATCGTGGACTTGCCCGTGCCGGCGGTCCCGCTTACGAGGATGGAGCTTCCCCTCAGCACGCCGGTTCCGCCGAGCATCTCGTCGAGCCTGTCCACTCCCATGGAGAGGGTCTCGCCCGAGGCGTCGTGCTCCAGGCCGAGCGAGGTGATCGGGACCACCGACACACCCGTCTTGCCGATCAGGAACGGATACTCGTTGGTGCCGTGCATTGAGCCGCGGTACTTGAGCACTCGCAGCCGGCGGGTGGAGGTCTCCTGGTCGACGCGGTGATCGAGGACGATTACGCAGTCGGACACGTACTCCTCGATGCCATGGCGGGTCAGCGTCCCCTCGCCCCGTTCTCCGGTGATGATCGCGGTCACCCCGCGATCCTTGAGCCAGCGGAAGAGCCGGCGCAGCTCCGAGCGCAGCGTCTGGCTGTCCTGGAAGGCGCCGAAGAGGTTCTCGATCGTGTCGATCACGATGCGCTTGGCGCCGACCTCGTCGATCGAGGCCCCGAGGCGGATGAACAGCCCCCCGAGGTCCCAAGCGCCCGACTGCTCGATCTCGCTGGGCTCGATCTCGACATGGTCGAGCGCGAGCCTGCCCTCGGCCTCGAGCTTGGCCAGGTCGAAGCCGAGCGAGGCCACGTTGGCGATCAGGTCCGCACGGGTCTCCTCGAACGCGAGGAACACTCCGTTCTCGCCGTACTCGGTGATGCCGCGCACGAGGAACTCGAGCGAGAGAAGGGTCTTGCCGCACCCCGCGGGACCGCAGACGAGCGTGGGACGCCCGCGCGGCAGGCCACCTTCGGTCACCTCGTCGAGACCGAGGATCCCCGACGGGGACTTCTTGAGCGGGCGCAGGTCACCCAGCGGGAGCGCCTCCGCCTGCTGAATGGTGTCCTTCATCGGTGCTCCTTTCCGCCTGATGGCGGAGTTTGGGATGCCCTCTTGAGGGTGGGCCCGCAGTCCGGCTGGGCGGCTCGACCGGCCGACGCGTCGAAATCGGGGCACTTCTCGTAATCGGACGGTGGGCGGGTGAACTTGAGGCCTTTGCAGGGTCGCGCAGGCCCCCCGCGGTTTCGTCCCTGCCGGGGCCCGCGGGCCGGGGGCCCTGATCGAGCTCGGAACGCGCGCCCCGCTGTACGCTTGGCCTCGAGATGAAGGGACTGAGGGCGCGCGACCGCCTGCTCGGGCTCGACGAGGTCGAGCGGCGCCTGAAGCCGTTCGGCCGCCGCTACCTGGGCGTCCGCGAGATCCCGCTCGACGCGCTCGTGGGCACCGACAGCCGCGCCGGTTCGTTCACCCGCGACTTCCGCCCGCTTCACGCCTCGAGCCGCGCCCGGCTGCGCTCGCTCGAGGGCGCGTTCGCCGACGGCGCCTTTCCGCCGATCGTCACGGTCAAGCTCGGTGAGACGTTCTTCGTGATCGACGGTCACCATCGCACCGCCCTCGCCCGACGCGGAGGCGCAGCGATGATCGACGCCGACGTGACCGAGCTGATCGCGCGCGTTCCGCTCCCGGCCGGGGCGGACATGCTCGAGGTCGTCCTCCGCGAGCTCGAGCGGATCTTCCTCGAGGACGGCGGGCTTGCCGAGGCGCGCCCCGGCGTCCGTGTCTCGGTAAGCCGGCCCGCGCACTACCTCGAGCTGCTGGAGAACATCCAGGTGCACGGCTACCACTTGATGCGGGGACGCGGACGCGTGCTCGAGAACGCGGAGATCGCGGCGGATTGGTACGACGCGATCTACACGCCGACGCTCGCCGCGATCGACCGCCTCCGCCTCGGCCGCCTCTACCGGGACGCGCCGCCCGGGGACCTGTTCCTCGTTCTCCACCGGCACCGGCGGGATGCCTTCCCCTCGACCGGCTGCGTGCACCTCGCGCAGACCGTCGTCTCGGTGATCGGCGACGGCGGGCGGCGCCGCCGGCTGCGGTTGCCGGGCCGCGGGCGCCGTTCGCCGGTCGAGCGGTAGGCATCCGCTCCAGGCCGTCTCAGGTCGAGCGCGAGCTCGTAGTCGCTCCGCCCTGAGGCCGGTCGGCGACGCGGCCGGACGTGCTCCATCGGGTGGGGAATCCTCGAACGGGGAGTCGCGCAGGAAGCTCTCGGCGACCCGGTCAGCTCTGCCTTCGTGTACGGCAAGCT
>DASQNF010000144.1:0-6792 GCA_035645115.1 Thermoleophilaceae bacterium
GCCCTCGAGCAGGAGCGCCGAGTGACCGAGCAGATCTCCGACCTCGCACAGGTGGCCCGCGAGGAGCGCGACCACGTGAGCGAGCAGTTCATGCAGTGGTTCCTGAAGGAGCAGGTGGAGGAGGTTGATTTGTTCTCGACCCTTTTGGACGTGGCCGAGCGCACGCGCGAGCGCCCGATGGACCTCGAGGAGTTCATCGCACGCGAGGGCATCGGCGGCGAGGAGGAGTCCGCCGACCCCACGGCGCCTCCGGTCGCCGGCTCGTGATCGAGATCCAGCCGCTCTCGCCGGGCGACCACACCGCGCTCGAGATGGCCCGGCGGGTGTCCGCCTTCCTGGGAGAGGCGCGCGCGACGCTCGACCTCGCCCTCTACGACGTGCGCCTCCCGGGCGAGCCCGGCGACCTCGTGG
The DNA here is from genome assembly GCA_035645115.1 of Thermoleophilaceae bacterium. Taxonomy (GTDB): domain Bacteria; phylum Actinomycetota; class Thermoleophilia; order Solirubrobacterales; family Thermoleophilaceae; genus JACVRW01. The sequence continues at coordinate 412 of DASQNF010000144.1, forward strand.
CAGGCGCACTGGGAGACGCGGCGGGTCGCGGCGTCCAGGTGCGGATCGCCTACAACGCGGACCACGATGAGCGCGTGTTCCCGCCGCCGCCGCGCACCTCGCCCGAGCTGCTCGAGCAGCTCCCGATCCCCACTCGCGGGATCCCGGGCATCCCCGACCTCATGCACCACAAGTACGTGGTGCGCGACGGCGAGTCGGTGTGGACCGGCTCGACCAACTGGACCACCGACTCGTGGACCCTCCAGGAGAACGTGATCGTGCTGGCGGACTCCCCGGAAGTGGCCGGCGAGTACACCCGCAACTTCGAGGAGCTGTGGCGCCTCGGGGACGTCGATCGCACGGGGCACGAGCAGCCGCGCGACCTCAGCCTCGACGGCCGCCAGGCTCGCGCCTGGTTCACGCCCGGTCACGGCGAGGAGCTCTCCCACCGGATCGCCCGCGCGATCGGGCGCGCCCGCGAGCGCATCCGGATCGCATCCCCGGTGATCACGGCGGGGCCTGTGCTCGGCACACTCGCCCAGGTTGCCGCCGAGGCGCGGGTGGACCTGCGCGGCGTGGTAGACCGCACGCAGATGGAGAACGTGGTCTATCAGTGGCGCACGAACGGCCGCTCGGCCTGGAAGATCCCGATCCTCGGATCGATGCTCGCGCACGCAGACTTTCGCGGAAAGCGCTCCACCAAGTACTCGCCGGAGACACCGCACGACTTCATGCACGCGAAGGTCACGGTGGCCGACGACTGGGTGTTCGCGGGCTCGTTCAACCTCTCCCGCTCGGGCGAGATGAACGCCGAGAACGTGCTGGAGCTGCAGGACGCCGAGCTCGCCGACAGCATCGCGGCGTTCATCGACACGGTGCGCGAGCGCTACGAGCGCATGCCGGCGCCCGAGGCTACGCGCGAGCCTGCCGGTGGGCGGCGCGCATGAGCACCTCGCCCACCTCCTGCGGGTCGTCGGTCAGCGTGTAGAGCTCCTCGTCCGAGGGCGAGATCTTTCCCTCGGCCAGCAGCCGCTCGCAAATCCAGTCGACGAGACCCTGCCAGTAGTCGGACCCCACCAGGACCACCGGGAAGTTGCGGACCTTCCCGGTCTGGATCAGCGTGAGCGACTCGAACAGCTCGTCGAGCGTGCCGAACCCGCCGGGGAAGACCACGAAGCCGCTCGCGTAGCGGACGAACATGATCTTGCGCACGAAGAAGTAGTGGAACTCGAGCGCGATGTCGCAGTACGGGTTCACGCCCTGCTCGAACGGCAGCTCGATGTTGAGGCCGATCGAGAGGGCGCCGGCGTCCTGAGCTCCGCGGTTGGCCGCCTCCATCGCGCCGGGACCGCCGCCGGTGATGATCGCGAGGCCCGACTCCCCGACCACCCGCGCCGTCTCCCGCGCAAGCGCGTACTCCGGATCTCCCTCGGGCGTGCGAGCCGAGCCGAAGAACGACGCTGCGGCCCCAACCGGCGCGAGCGTCTCGAAGCCGAGCCGAATCTCAGCGGCGATCCGCTCGAGCCGCGCCTCGTCCGACAGCGTCGAGACGACCACGGGCTCCTGCGCGGCGATGATCTCCTCGTCGAGCGTCTGCGGCATGCGCGCATGGGGCATGCCAGGCTCTGGGCCACGTTCCGTCATGCCCCGAGACTATTCGTCGGGGAGTCGGCGGCCCGGCCTGCGCGGAGCGTGATCGTGGCCGCGCCCGCTCTCTCCGTGGTGCCAGGGCTGCGCCTCCCGCGTCCTCCCGGCGGGTCGCGGGCACGCCATCCTTGGCAACGCGCCCGCGAGCCGCGGGATTTCCCCTTCCCCCAGGAAGCTTGGCCGGGACCTACCCACCGCGCGCCGATGCGACTCTCGCCGCGGCGGTAGAAATGGACCGGACGGGCTGGACGCCTCGGACTACTACAGGGCGAGCGAGAGCGGCTGCTCGAGCAGCTCCTTGATGCGCGCGAGGAACTTCGCCCCGTCGGCGCCGTACAGGATGCGGTGGTCGCACACGAGGCTGAGCGTCATCTGGTCCTGCGCCACGATTCGCCCGCTCGCGTCCACCGCCGGCTTCTTGGCGAGCGCGCCCACGGTCAGGATCGACGCCTGCGGGGGGTTGATGATCGCCGTGAAGAGCTCGATCCCGAACATGCCGAGGTTCGAGACTGTGAACGTGCCGCCGGAGAGCTCGGGCGGGGTCACGGTCTTGTCGCGCACCCTCTCGATCACGGCGCGCGCGTCCTTTGAGATCTGGCCGAGCGACTTCTTGTCCGCGTCGAAGATCGTGGGCACCACGAGCGCGTCCATGGCCGCAACCGCCACGCCGATGTTGACGTTCTCGTAGAGCTCGAACTTGCCGTCGCGGTAGGCGCCGTTCACCCGCGGGTGCTCGCGCAGGGCGGTGGCGGCGGCCTTGACGACCATGTCGTTGAAGGAGGGCGCGGGGTCGGTGACCTCCTTGAGCCGCGCGCGCAGCTCAACAGCCTTTGTCATGTCCACCGTGAGGCTGATCGAGAAGTCGGGCGCGGTGGCCTTCGACTCGGCCATCCGGCGCGAGACGGTCTGCTGCAGGCGCGTGAGCTCCAGCACCTCCGCTTGGCCCTTTGCACCGGCCTCCGCCCGGGCGGGCTGCGGGAGGGCCTCCCTCGCGTCCGGCTGGGCGGCGCGCTCCTCGCTCGGCTGGTCCGGCGCGGCGGGCTCGGCCGCCGCGGGCTCGGCTGCCGGCGGCGCGGCGGCCTCCGCCTGGGCGCCGCCGTTGCCGGCCGCGGCCTGTACGTCCGCCTTGACTATCCGCCCGCCGGGCCCGCTGCCCTCGAGCGCGGCGAGCTCCACACCGAGCTCGCGAGCCATCCGGCGCGCCACCGGCGAGGCCTTCACGCGACCGTCGCCGTTGCCCGCGCTGGGGGACGCCTTCGTCGCCGTGCCGGCGCCGGACTCGGTCTCGCCGCCGCCCGCCTGCGCGGAGGCGACCGCGGGCTCGCGCTCCTCCCTCTCCGCGCCCTCCTCGGCGGAGGCGATCGCGGGCTCGCGCTCGTCCCTCTCTGGGCTCTCCTCGACCGCCGGGGCCGACTGCGACGCGTCGGACTCGGGCTTGGCCTCCTCTCCCGAGTCGCCGGCGGCGGGCTTCTCCTCCTGCGCGGGCTTTCCGCTCCCCTTCGCCTCGCCGGCCTCGCCGATGCGCGCGATCACCTCGCCGATCGGGAGCGTGTCGCCCTCCTCGGCCACGATCTCGATCAGGACCCCGTCGGTGTCGGAGTCATAGGTCATGTTGGCCTTGTCGGTCTCGATCTCCACGAGCGGCTCGCCCCGCTTGACCTCGCCGCCCTCGTCGATCAGCCACTTGAGGACCGTGCCCTCCTCCATCGAATCGGACAGGCGGGGCATCACGACGTCGCTGGCCATGCGCTTGCTTCTCCTCAGAGGTCCCGGTAGGTGGCGAGCACGGCTTGGATCACGTGCTCCTCGTGGGGGAAGGCGGCCTGCTCGAGCGGCTTCGAGTAGGGCATCGGCACGTCGGCGCCGGTCACGCGCTGGACGGGAGCGTCGAGCCAGTCGAACGCCTGCTCCTGGATCAGAGCCGCGAGGTTTGCGCCCACGCCGCCGTGTGGCCAGCCCTCCTCGACGATCACAGCTCGGTTCGTCTTGCGCACCGATTCGAGGATCGTGTCGAGGTCGAGCGGCCGCAGCGTGCGCGGGTCGATCACCTCCGCGTCGATCTCGTGCTTCTCCGCGAGGCTCTCGGCTGCCTTCTGGGCCGTGATCGCCATCCGCGAGATGCCGATGACGGTCACGTCCTCGCCCTCCCGTCGGATCGCGGCCTCGCCGAAGCGCATCGGCCCGCCGTTCTCGGGCACCTCGCCGCGCTGGCCGTAGAGGGTCTCGTGCTCGATGAAGATCACGGGGTTGTCGTCCTTCACGGCGGCCTTGAGCAGGCCCTTGGCGTCGGCCGGGGTGGAGGGCACCGCCACGAGCAGGCCGGGCACGTGCAGGAAGAAGGCCTCGAAGCAGTGCGAGTGCGTGGGCCCGAGCTGGTGACCCGCCCCCTGCGGCATCCGAACCACGAGCGGCACCTTCACCTGGCCGCCGAACATGTACCTGATTGCCGCAGCGTGGTTGACGATCTGGTCCATCGCGAGCAGGGAGAAGTTGATCGTCATGATCTCGACGACGGGCCGCAGCCCGACCATCGCGGAGCCCACGCCCATCCCCACGATCGTGTTTTCGGAGATCGGCGTGTCGCGCACGCGCTTCTCGCCGAACTCCTCGAGCAGGCCCGCGGTGACCTTGAACGCGCCCTGGAAGACGCCGATGTCCTCGCCCATGATGAAGACCTTCTCGTCGGCCTCCATCTCCTCGCGAAGCGCCTGGTTCAGCGCCTCCCGGTAGCGCATCACCGGCATCAGCCGCCGCCACCCTGCTGGTCGCGCTCGTCGGCGCCGGGCTCGCCGGTGCCGCCGCCGCCGCCATCGCGGTCCCCGGCGTCGTCCTCGCCGGAAGCGTCTGCCTCCTCCTGCGCGGATCGCCGCTTGCGTGCCGCCCGGTCGCCAACCCCTGCGTAGGCGGCGCCCTTCTCGGCCAGCTCGTGTGGCACGTCTCCCGCCTCGCGCTCGCGCTCGCCTCGATGCACCTCGGGCGAGCGCTCGTCGACGGTCCACCAGGCGGGCACGTCGTCGGTATAGACGTAGACCTCGTCGTAGAGCGAGTCGAGGTCCGGAAACGGCGACTCGTCCGCGAAGCGCTGCGCCTCGTCCACGGTCTCGATGGCCTCTTGGTCGAGCTTCTCCACCTCATCCCGCGCGAGCACGCCCTCGCTCACGAGCCGCTTGGCGAAGGCCTCGATCGGGTCGCGCCCGCGCCACTCCTCGACCTCCTCCTTGGAGCGGTACTCCTCGGGGTCCGCCATCGAGTGGCCGCGGTAGCGATAGGTCACCGCTTCCACGAGCTGCGGCTTGCGCTGCTCACGCGCGCACTCGAGCGCGTCGGTCACGACCGAGTGGACGTCGAGCACGTCCATGCCGTCGCAGCGCCTGCCAGGAACGCCAAAGCCCTCCGACTTGAGCGACAGGTCGGTGACGGCCGAGTGACGGTGCAGCGCCGTGCCCATGCCGAACTGGTTGTTGATGATCACGAAGACCACCGGAAGCTTCCAGAGCGCGGCGAGGTTCATGGTCTCCCCGAAGGTGCCCTGGTTGGTGGCGCCGTCGCCCATCATGGAGAGGATCGCGTCCTCGGTCCCCATGTAGTCGCACGCGAGCGCGACGCCGGCGCTGAGCGGCAGGCTCCCGCCCACGATGCCGTAGCCGCCGAGGAACCGCTTGTCCCAGTCGAACAGGTGCATCGAGCCGCCGCGGCCGTGCGAGCAGCCGTCCTGGCGGCCGAACAGCTCGGCCATCACGGCGTTCGGGTGGGTGCCGCGAGCGAGCGCCTGCCCGTGCTCGCGGTAGGTCGACATCAGGTAGTCGTCTTCGCGCAGCGCCTGGGTGGCGCCGACCACGGTGGCCTCCTCGCCGATGCAGAGATGCAGGAAGCCGCCGATCTTCGCCTTGGCGTACATCTCGCCGGCGCGCTCCTCGAAGCGGCGGATCAGCACCATCTTCTCCAGCACCACACGGCACGTCTCGGCGTCCGGGAGGTCGTGCTTGATCTCGCCGAATCGGACCTCGTCGGCCCCGGCTACCTCGGCCGGCGCGCCGGAACCGTCGCCCCCCGCAGGCGCGCCGTCAACCTTGTCCTTCGAGTTGTTGCCGCTCTTGCCGGCGGCCGTGGCATCCCTGGTGGCCATCGCTTCGGACTGTACCCGGTGAGGATGGCGGGGACGCGAAGCACCCCCGGGTGGGGGGTGAGCTCAGGCCGCCATCGGGCTTGCCGCTCGCCGGGCCCCGAGCCTGAGGACCTGAACCTCACCGGTCCCCGGCCCTGAGCCTCACCGGTCCCCGCGCGATCCGCGGACACCCCACCTCTCCTTTTCGAATTCGTTGCATAACTGATCAGTGGCGCAACGAAGTTGAAGAAGAGAGGCACAGGCCTCGCCGACGGCGGGGTTCAAGCCAGTGCGGCCGCTGCCTCTTCGAGGTGGTCGTCGCCGTAGAAGAGCCGGTCGCCGATCACCAGTGTGGGGACGCCACGAACGCCGCGTTCGTAGGCCTCGGTCGTTGCCGAGCGGAGGCGGTCTTTGGTCGATTGCAGACCGATTCCTTTTAGGACGGCCTTTGGATGCAGCTCACAGGCGGCGGCCGCGATCAGGACGTTGTCGATCTCGCTGAGGTCCCGGCCACCCGCAAACGCCTGCCGAAACGCGGCGAGCGAGAACGCAACCGCACGGCCGATCTGCTGCGCGAAGGTGGCAGCGCGCATAGCCTGCAGTGTGTTGTTGGGCCAGCGCTCGGGCCAGCGCATCGGCAGCAAGCCATA
>DASQNF010000145.1:0-17894 GCA_035645115.1 Thermoleophilaceae bacterium
GCTCCGCCTCGTGCTCCCCTGCCGGACGCGCCGAGTCCTGGGCCCGCCCGCCGCCGGGGCCGCGCGGGCTCCTCGACGCCACCCGTCCCGGCCCGCTCCGACCCGAGCCGGGGCGGCTCCGCCGGCGGGCCGCCGCGCCCACTCGTGGCGATCAAGAGGCCGGCGACGAGCAGCGCGGCCAGCCGTCCGAGATTGCCCCATCGAATCCGGCGCCAGAGCGCCGGCGTGCCGCGTGCCCGCCGCCGGTCCACGCCCCGTTGAAGGCGCTGCGGACCCCGCTTCGCCCCCGGTTTGCGGCAGGTCCGCTGCTATCGTGCCCCGCTCGAATGGCCGGCCTCTACGACCTGATGCTCCTGATAGATCCGAACGCCCCGGAGGACCGGCGCGACGCCGTGGTCTCCGAGGCCGAGTCGATGATCAGCTCGGGCGGGACGCTCGTGGGGAGCCATGACTGGGGCCAGCGCAGGATGGCCTTCGAGATCGACCACCGCCCCGAGGCCGAGTACCGGCTCTACCAGTTCGAGGGCGACAACGCCCTGCTCGACCGGCTGGGCCGGCGCCTGCGGATCCTCGACGGCGTGCTCCGCTTTCGCATCATCAAGGCGAAGCCCGGCCAGCCGGTCCCGCCCGCTCCGGAGCACCAGGCGACGCGCCGTCGCGACGAGCGCGAGCCGCAGGACACCAAGGTGGCCGCCCGCGCGGCCGCCGACGCCCCGGCCGTGGGAGACCTACCGGTGAACGGGGCAGGCGCGGTCGTCCCGCCGGCGCCGGATGCTGCAGCGGCGGCGAGCGCCTCAGCGCCGGATGCACCCCCCGCGCTCCCGCCGGATGCGCCACCCGCACCCTCGGCGGATGCGCCGTCCGCGCCGCCCGCCGCGCCCCCGGCGGATGCACCCTCCGCGCCGGATGCACCCTCCGTGCCCTCGTCGGATGCGCCGGATGCGCCGGATGCGCCGCCCGCCGAGAGCCCACCAGCCGACACTCCTCCGTCGGACGCCGGGCCGGCTGAGGGCCGCACGGGCGACGCCTGAGGCGGTCCGGCCACGCCGGTGTGCGACGCCTGAGCGTCCGGCTCCCGCCGGTGCGCGCGACGCCTGAGCGGCCCCGGCTCGCGCCGGCAACGGCCCCCTGTGGCCCCCACCGTTACGGACCTGCGACGAGCGTTACGCCTTCGCCAAAGAAGCCGCACTTCGCAGCAACTTTTGTCAGATCTGGCCCAATGCGGCCGACCCCGTTTGTACTCTCGATCGACAGCCCATCAGCCGTCCCGATCAAGCTGGACAGGAGGAAGTGGTCCCATGGCAGGAGTCAATTTGAACCGGGTGTGCCTCACCGGCAACCTCACGCGCGACCCCGAGTTGCGCGCCACCAACAACGGCACGTCGGTGTGCAGCCTGCGCATCGCAGTGAACACCCGTCGCAAGGACAGCGCCACCGGGGAATGGGGCGAGAAGGCCAACTACTTCGACGTCACCGTCTGGGGCGCCCAGGCCGACAACTGCAACCAGTATCTGTCGAAGGGCCGCCCGATCGCGGTCGACGGCCGGCTCGAGTGGCGCGAGTACACCGATGGCCAGGGCAACAAGCGGCAGGCGGTGGATATCATTGCCGACTCCGTCCAGTTCCTTGGCTCCCGCGAGAGCAACGAGAACGGTGGCCGCTACACGCCGCAGAGCGATGTCCCCGCCGATACCGCGGACTTCGCGCAGGCGCCGGTGGGCGCCGGGGGCTCGGACGACGACATCCCGTTCTGACCCCGACACAGCGAGTACGCAGGAGCACAAGTGGCGAAGCAGCGTGGACCAGCAGCACCGACACGCGACCGCAAGCGTGGTCGCGGCAAGGCGCTGCCCGGAGCCGGGCGATTCAAGCCCTGCCCGTTCTGCCGGGAGAAGATCGACATCGTCGACTACAAGGACCTGGCAGCGCTCCGTCGCGCGATCAGTGACAAGGGCAAGATCCGCTCCTCCCGAGTGACGGGAGCCTGCCGCCGCCACCAGTCCCAGCTCGCGACCGCGGTCAAGCGCGCCCGTGAGCTGGGTCTCCTGCCGTACGTCTCGGACCGCTGATGCCGCCCGCAAGCTCCAGAGCGCCGGCGTCCTCCCGGTCCGCGTAGGGACGGAAGACCAGACCCATGGCTCAGGCGATTCTCCTCAAGGACGTGGACACCCTCGGCGAGCGCGGTGACGTGATCGACGTCTCGCCCGGCTACCTGCGCAACTTCCTCGTTCCACGCATGCTCGCCCAGCCGGCCACGCCGGCGGCGATCGCGGAGACCGAGCGCCGGCGCGAGGCGGCGGAGCGCGCGGCCGCCGAAGCGGAGGCGAAGGCGGAGGAGACCGCGGTGCTGCTGCGCAAGACCGTGCTCACGATCTCCCACCAGGCGGGTGACGACGGTCGCCTGTTCGGTTCGGTCACCTCGCAGGAGATCGTCGACGCGATCCGCCAGGCACGCGGGGTGCGGCTCGACAAGCGTCGCGTCCAGCTCGCGGAGCCGATCAGGACCACGGGTACGCACATGGTCTCCGTCGAGGTCACGGACGGTGTGACGGCGGAGATCAAGACCATCGTCACGCCCCAGGCCTGACCCCGGGTGACAATCTCGGTCCCGCCTGAGGCAGCGGGGGCTGTTCCTCCTCACAACGAGGAGGCGGAGGCCTCCGTGCTCGGCGCGATCCTGATGACCGAGCAGGCGCTCGACGGCGTGCTGCTCGAGGTCGGGCTCCGGCCCGAGCACTTCTACCGCCCCCGCCATCAGCTGATCTTCCGGGCCATGATCCGCCTCAAGGAAAAGGCGGAGCCGGAGGCGGTCGACGCCCTCACCGTATGCGACGACCTCCGCAGCAACGGCGAGCTCGAGCCTGCCGGAGGCGACGGCTACGTCCACGGCCTGCCCGCGATTGTGCCGGCGGTCGGGGCGGTGCTCGACTACGCCCGCATCGTCCGCGACGACGCCCTGATGCGCGGGATCCTCGACACCACCCGACAGATCCAGGCTGAGGTGCTCGCGCACCACGGCGACCCCCGGGAGCTGATCGAGCGCGCCGAGACAGCCCTCTTCCAGCTGGGTCACGACACCGGCAAGGGCGAGATGCGCTCGATCGAGGACGTCCTCCACGACGAGATGGACAAGCTCGTGGAGCTCTCTCGCAAGGACGTCGGGCTCACCGGAGTGACCTCGGGCTTCCAGGACCTCGACGACGTGACCGGTGGGTTCCAGGCCGGCAACCTGATCGTGCTGGCGGCACGGCCGTCGATGGGCAAGTCGGCCCTGGCCACCAACATCGCGGAGAACGCGGCCGTCGACGCCGGCGCCTCGGTGGCCCTGTTCTCACTCGAGATGTCGGAGACCGAGCTTGCGCACCGCTTCCTCGCCTCGCGAGCGCGCGTGTCGAGCGACGAGCTGCGCAAGGGCCGCGTCAAGGCCGACCGCTGGCCGAAGGTGAATGCGGCGGCCAGCAGGCTGGCCGAGGCGCCGCTCTATATCGACGACTCGTCCGACATCGGCGTGCTCGAGCTGCGCGCCAAGGCGCGCCGCCTCGCCAATCGCCACGGGCTCGGGCTGATCATCGTCGACTACCTCCAGCTGATGCGCCCAGACGGCCGCGCCGACAGCCGCGTCGAGCAGATCGGCCAGATCAGCCGCGGCCTGAAGATCCTCGCTCGCGAGCTCGACGTGCCGGTGATAGCGATCTCACAGCTCTCGCGAGCGGTGGAGTCCCGTAACCCGCCGGTGCCGATGCTGTCGGACCTACGTGAAAGCGGCTCCATAGAACAAGACGCCGACGTCGTGATGTTCGTCTACCGCGACGAGTACTACAACAAGGAGACCGAGCGGCTCGGCGAGGCCGACCTGATCGTGGCCAAGCACCGCAACGGTCCGATCGGGGAGATCACCCTCTCCTTCCTCCCCAAGTATCCGAAGTTCGCCAGCCTCTACCGGGATCGGGGCGCCGTGCCGCCCCCCGCAGCCGAGAACGGCGGGGACGAATGAGCCAACTGCGCCGGATCGAGGACTCCGGCGGCCTCTGCCCGGTGGGCGAGTGCGACGGCAGCACCTGGGTGCTCGACGAAGCGAGCAACGAGGTGCGCGCCTGCCGCTGCCGGCCGCAGCGGGTCAGGCGGTCGGTCAGCGGAGGCGTCGGCACGGGCATTGGCCGACGCTTCCTCGAGGTGTCGTTCGATCGCGAGCCGATCGTCTCCCTGGATTCGCTCGTCCTGCGCCAGGTGCGCGCGTTCGTGCGCGCCCTCGACGCCAACCTCGACAGCGGCCGAGGGCTCTGGTTCGACGGGCCGGTCGGCACCGGCAAGACCTCGCTGGCGATCCTGCTGGCCAAGGCTGCGAAGGACGCCGGGCGCTCCTACGCCGTCTACCCGGTTCCGCGCCTGCTCGCGGAGATCAAGCGCACGTTCGACCGCGACTCGAGCGACTCGTATCTCGGCTTCTTCCGGCGCCTCTGCTCCGTCGACATGCTCGTGCTGGACGACCTGGGCGCTGAGAAGCAGACCGAGTGGGTGCTCGAGCAGCTCTACTCGATCGTCAACGAGCGCTGGCAGGACCGCCGCTCGATCGTGGTCACCACGAACATCCCCGATCCGGACCCGGAGTCCGCCGGCCGCACGCTGCGCTCGAGCGCGCGCGAGCTACACGAGCGCGCGGCGAGCGGTCGGCTCGACGCTTCCGACCTCGACGAGCTGAATCGGATCGTCGAGCGCATCGAGCGAGTGACGGCGGAGGTGCAGAGCCGGGAGGTGGCCGCCGAGTTCGATCCGATACTCCGGCTGCGCCGACAGGTCGGGGCGCGGACCGTGTCGCGGCTCGTCGAGATCTGCGACGACCCGATCCCGATAATGGGCCCGGACCTGCGCATGGTCGCCCAGGGGGCGTAGGCACGGCGTCCCCGAGGTCGCACCGGCCCTAGACTCGATCCGCTCATGCCGGGTCTCGTGATCGTGGGCGCCCAGTGGGGCGACGAGGGGAAGGGCAAGGTCGTCGACCTGCTTGCCGAGCAGGCCGACCTGGTGATCCGCTTCCAGGGAGGAAACAACGCCGGCCACACGATCGTCCGCGAGGGGGAGACCTTCAAGTTCCACCTGATCCCGTCCGGGATCCTCTATCCGGGCAAGCTCTGCGCGATCGGCAACGGGGTGGTCGTGGACCCGAAGGTGCTCACCGCCGAGATCGACGAGCTGCGCCGCAGGCGGATCGACATCAGCGGGCTGCGGATCGCCGCCAACGCCCACCTGATCATGCCCTACCACCAGCTGCTCGACCAGGAGGGCGAGGCCAAGCTCGGCAAGCTCCAGATCGGGACCACCCGTCGCGGCATCGGGCCGTGCTACGCCGACAAGGCCTCGCGGCTGGGCATCCGGGTGCAGGACCTGCTCGACGAGAAGATCCTGCGCAAGAAGATCTACGCCGCGATGGAGCCGAAGCGGATGATGCTGCGGCCCTACGCCAAACTGCCCGAGCTCGACCTCCACGCGATGACCGAGGAGTACCGGATCCTCGGCCACCGCCTGGAGCCCTTCATCGCCGACACTGCGCCGATCGCCTGGCGCGTCCTAGACCAGGACGGGCTCGTCGTGTTCGAGGGCGCCCAGGGCACGCTGCTCGACATCGACCACGGGACCTACCCGTTCGTGACCTCGTCCAACACCGTGGCCGGTGCGGCGTGCGCCGGCGCGGGGGTCGGACCGCGCTCGATCGACGAGGTCTGGGGAATCGCCAAGGCCTACACCACGCGTGTCGGCGCCGGGCCGTTCCCGACCGAGCTTGACGACGAGCTCGGCGACCGAGTCCGCGAGGCCGGCGGCGAGTTCGGGACCACCACCGGCCGCGCGCGGCGGATCGGCTGGCTCGACCTGGTCGCGCTCCGGTACGCCACGCGGGTCAACGGGCTCACCGGCTTGGTCGTCACGAAGCTCGATGTGCTCACCGGCATCGACCCGCTCCAGGTGGCGGTCCGGTATCTCGGCCCCGAGGGCGCGAGCTTCGACGAGTTCCCCTACCACCAGACGATCCTCCACCGCGCCGGCGGCGACTACGTCGAGCTGCCCGGCTGGCACGAGGACATTTCGGGCTGCAGGTCCCTCGACGAGCTGCCTCGCAACGCTCAGGCCTACCTCGACCAGATCGGGGAGATGCTGGGGATCCCGGTGGTGATGGTGGGTGTGGGACCCGGACGTGAAGCGATGATCTGGACGGGCGCCGCCGACCGCCTGCGGCCGGCGGCCGCTTGATCAGTACCGCTCGCGGGCGAGACCGCCAGCCGGCGAGCAAGACGGGTCAGCCGCCGGCGGATAACTCAGCCCGGCGCCGTAACCGCCGACCGGCTGTCCCTAGGCGCGGACCACGTGGGTCTGGACGGCCATGTCGTGCAGCGCCCTGTTCTGGTCGTCCCAGAGCGGCCAGAGCACATCGAGGAGCCAGGGAATCAACGGGATGATCGACGAGGCAATCCCCACGGCCAGGCCTTTGACCACTACCTCCCTGAGCGCCGCCCAGCCGAAGCTCATGCGCTGGCCGTTGTCTCGCACCACGCGTATTCCGACGAGCTGCTTGCCCCAGGTCTGGCCGTTGTGAGCGCCCTCGCGCATCATGAGCACCGGCGCGTAGAGCAGCCATACAAGCGAGATCAGGATGGCGAAGAGAACGGACGCCGCGATCACCGCGCCGGCCGAGGCGTCGCCGTCTCCCGATATGCCGATCGCCCCGGCCACGACCACGATGAACAGGATCACGGCTGGGATGAGCAGGACCAGCCAGTCGATCGCCGCCGCCCCCACCCGGCTGCCCCACGAGGCGAGCGGCTGGCCCGGGCCCCATCCCTGCGGGCGCGCGATCGGCTGCTGCCAGCCCCCCGGCGGCACCGGGCCGCCGTAGGAGGGGGCGCCCTGCCCGGGCGCTCGCGGGGCCTCGGGCTGGGTTGCGGGACCGCCAGGCGCCTGCGGACCGGCGGGCGCCGCCTGCGGACTGGGTGGCGCCTGCGCTCCGGCCGGAGCCGCCTGCGAACCGGGCGGTGAGGCCTGCGGTCCGGGCGGTGGTGCCTGCGGTCCGGGCGGCGGGGCCTGCGGTGCGCTCGGTGCCACGGGCTCGCCCGGAGTCACCGGCGTGTCGGGTCCCGGCGGCGGTGTCTGCGGGGCGCCGGCCGAGCCTGGCTCGTCATCGCGCGGGCGGTCGGGCGGGGAAGGTCCGCTTTCCATGCGGCGAATCAAATCACCCTGATCGGCGCTCCGCGAGGAGCACGGCGGCGTCCTACTCGGCCGGACAGAGCCGGCGCCCGCGATCGCCGGGACATCGGCGACCGGCCTCACCCGTGGTCAGGACTCGAGCACCACCTGCTCGCCGCGGCGCAGGAAGCGCAGCCCGAGCGCGAGCGCCCCCAGCATCGCCATTACCGCGAGCGTGATCTGCACGCTCAGGAGGCCCTCGCGGCTCCAGTAGACGTCCTCGAGCTCGAGCAGCAGTGCGGACTCGTCGAGCGTCAGCCCCAGGCCCACCCCGAACGGCACCGCGAGCCAGGGCTCGACCCGCTCGTCGCGGCTCAGGATCGCGGCGGCGCCCGCGCAAAAGGCGATCACGATCCCGGGCACGAAGTGATGAATGTGGCGCCGTCCCACACGAAGGTTGCGAAACGGCCCGACCCTCTGGCGGCCACGCAGCAGGTAGGTGGTCCCGCGCGCGATCAGGAACGTCGCAGCGAACGAGGTGAGCAGGTTGAACATGGAGTTCTCGCGCGTGGAGACCTCGCGGTAACCCGCACGCGCGACCTGGGCGGTCTCCGCAACCGCCTCCTCCGCGGCGAGCAGCAGCCGGTCGGCCTCCGCCGGGAGTGGAGCGTTGCCGCGCCGCCAGACGCGGCCGACCTCCCCGATCACGACGGCCGCCAGGGCCCCCGCCGCCACCGCGCCGAGCAGGAGCGTCCCGCGCCCGGGCGCGAGCGGGTGGCTTCGCCGGCGGTGCAGACGGGGAAGCACCCGGCTCACCTCGCCGGCTCCCCGTCCGCCCCGAGCAGCTCCGCGTCGGGGATCTCGCGCAGCACCCGGGCCGGCACGCCCACCACGAGCGTGCGCGCCGGCACGTGCCTCGTGACCACGGCGCCCGCCGCCACGAACGCCTCCTCGCCGACCTCCACCCCCGGCAGCAGCACTGCGCCCCCGCCGATCCGGCACGCGCGCCGCAACAGCGCGCCCTGCAGATCCATCCCGGCCGTGCGCCGGCCGGCCGTTGGGTCGTTCGTGGTCATGGCGCCCGGAGCGATGAAGACATCGTCCTCGACCACCGAGAACGCCGTCACGTAGGAGCCGGTCTGCATCCGCACGCGTGCCCCGAGGCGCACGTCGTTCTCGATCGACGCAGCCCGCCCGACGACGCACTCGTCCCCGATCACCGTGCGCTCGCGCACGTGCGCCTGGTCCGCCACTACGCAACGCTCTCCCACCTGCGCCCCGGCCACCACCACCGCTCCCGACCCCACCGTGGTCGCGGCTCCGATCCGGGTCCCGGCCGGGGCATCGCCGTCACGTGCGCTAGACCGCGCGCCCAGCGCCACCGGCTTGCCGACCACGCAACCGTCCTGGAGCCGCGCGCCCTCTCCGACGGAGCTGCTGGCGTGCACGATCACGTTGCCGCCGACCTCGACGCTCGCGGGAAGCTCCACTCCCGCTCCCAGCAGCAGGCCCGGCGCCCGGTCGGATGGCTGCAGCGTCACGCTGGCCGCGCAGTGTAGGAGGCGAGCACATCGCGCACTCGCTCGGCCGCGCGGCCGCCGCCGTAGAGCTCGGGGCGCTCGGCCGGCGGACGGCGCTCGAGCGCGGCCAGCGCGGCGTCCCGATCGAGGTCCACGAGCACGTTCCAGCCAGCCTCCACGGTCTCCACCCACTCGGTGGTGTCACGCAGGGTCACGCATGGCACGCCGAGCAGGTAGGCCTCCTTTTGAACGCCGCCGGAGTCGGTGAGCACGGCGCGGGCGTTGCGCGCGAGCTCGAGGAAGTCGAGATACCCCAGCGGGGGTACCAGACGCACCCCGGCCAGCCCCTCGAGCAGGCCGGTCCGCTCGAGCCGCTGGCGGGTGCGTGGGTGCAGCGGGAACACCACGGGCCCCGGCAGCGCCGCGAGCAGGTCGACGAGCTGCTCGAGCCGGTCGGGGCGGTCAACGTTCCCCGCCCGGTGGGCGGTCACGGCCAGGTAGGAGCCCGGCTCGAGGTTCAGGTCTGCGAGCACGGTGGAGCGCTCCCGCGCGATGTCGCGGAACGCGAGCGACACGTCCGCCATCACATCCCCGACGAGGTGTGCCTCGCCCGCGGCACCCTCGCGCTCCAGGTTTCGCATGGCGGTCTCCGTGGAGCAGAGCAGCAGGTCGCTGGCGTGGTCGGTGAGCACGCGGTTGAGCTCCTCGGGCATCGAGCGGTCGAAGGAGCGCATGCCGGCCTCCACGTGCCCTACCGGGATTCCCGCCTGGGCGCCCGCCAGCGCTCCGGCGAGGGTGCTGTTCGTGTCGCCGTACACGAGCACGAGCCCCGGCGTGAGCTCCGCGAGGACGGGCTCGAGCTCCGCGAGGATGCGCGCGGTCTGCGAGCTGTTTGTGCCCCCGCCCGCACCCAGCTCGCGGTCCGGCGCGGGCACCCCGAGCTCCTCGAAGAAGACACGCGAGAGCTCGTCGTCGTAGTGCTGGCCGGTGTGCACGATCGACTCCTCCCCCCGCTCGCGCAGCAGGCGCGAGACGGCCGCCGCCTTCACGAACTGCGGCCGGTTGCCGATGACCGTGACGATCCGCTCCGGCAAATGCCCAGCTACCGGGTCGAGAGGCGGCCGCGGACCGCTAGAGCGCGGCCAGCTCCTCTTCGATGCGGGCGCGCAGCGCCGCCCGCGTCTCGCGGGTGCGCTCACCCTCCGGCAGCTCGATGTCCTCGATCGCGGCGATCGACTGCGCCTCGCGAGTGGTCGAGGCGAGGAACGCCTCGCTCGCGGCGCGCAGGTCGTCCATCGTGCAAGGGCGCTCGCTGACCGAGGCCACCTCGAGCACCCGCGCGCGCGTGATCGACGCGAGGATGTGCTCGCTGAGCGGCGGCGTGAAGAGCGCCCCCTGCGGGTCGGCCCAGAAGATCGACGAGGTAGGCGCCTCCAGCACCCGGCCGTGCGGAGTCACGAGCAGCGCCTCGTCGAACCCGCGCTCGCGAGCGAGCCGTGAGCAGAGCATGTTGGCGCCGTAGGAGAGCGACTTCACGCCGTCGAGCACGCGTGTGGGCGCGTACTCCACCACCCCGAGGCGCAGGCGCTCCGGCGTGGGCGGCAGCGGCTCGGTGAGCAGCAGGCGGTGGCCACCACGCGTGAGCACCACCCGCAGCAGCCCGTCGAAGTCCGGGCCGCCGCGAGCCTCGAGCAGCGCGGGGATCTCCGTTTCGAGTTCGGCTCGGCTGACCTCCGGGAGCCGCATGTTCGCCGCGGAGCGCTCGATGCGATCGAGGTGGTCGGCGAGCGCGAACGGACGACCGTCGTAGACACGGATCACCTCGAACACCCCGTCGCCGCGCAGCAGGCCCTCGTCGGTGGCCGGGATGGTCGCCTCGGCGGCGGGCATCGTGCGGCCATCGACGCAGGCGAGCTCGGCGGTGCTCGCGGGGGTTGCGGTCTGCTCGGGCATGGCAGCGCATGTTCGCAGAGATCCCCCCGCAATCCCGGCCACCCGACCGAGAACCCGTCGCCGTGCGGGCGTCCCTTTCGCGCTGATGATCCCGGCTCCCAACCGGGATCCGGTCACCCTACGCGCGTTCGTGTCCCGCTGATGGGCCGTGAAGGAATCGAACCTTCAACCTTGAGATTAAGAGTCTCCTGCTCTGCCAATTGAGCTAACGGCCCGCGAGGGGCGATTCTAGAAGACGCCCGATGGGGCGTTGGGGCGCGGGCGGGCTCAGTCCGTGGCGCCCGAGCTCACCGCGTCGAGCGCCTCTTCGCGCGAGGAGTGGATCGGGAACACGCGGTCGAGACCGGTGATCTCGAAGATCTTGGTGATGTTCTCATCCGTGCAGACGAGCGCCAGCGAGCCGCCGGCCGGGCGCAGGCGCTTCACTCCGCCCACGAGGACGCCGAGCGTGGTGGAGTCGATGAACGTGGCCTTCGAGAGGTCCACCACGATCTGCTTCTTGCCGGACTCGATCAGCTCGACCATGCGCTCCTTGAACTCGGGCGCGGTGTACAGGTCGACCTCGCCCCCGAGCTCGATCACGTGGGTGGTTTCGTCGACCGCCTCGTCTTCGATGTGGAAATTCACGTATCTCCCTGTCTCGTCCAGTTGGGGGAGCCAGCCTGCCAGCCCGTAGCCTATGTCAGCCCTGTGGCTGCTGTTGCGCCTGCTGTTGCGCCTGCTGCTGCTTGAGCAACGTGGCCTGCTCCCTGACCGCTTTCTTCTGCCCCTTCGGCGCGAGGTCGATCGCCTTTTGCGTGGCGAGGTCGACGGTGCGCTCGTCCTTGGCAAGCGCGGCGTAGGCCACCACCTGAAGGTAGGAGGAGGAGTCGTTCTGGCGCTCGGCGATGATGGTGGCCGCCCTCTGCGCCTTCGCGGGCCGGTTCAGCGCCCCCACGTCGTATACGCGCAGGGCGAACAGGGCCGTGTCGGGGCTCGGCTTCTCGCCCGCCGCCTCGGCATAGCGCTCCCAGTAGCTCGCCGCCTGACGCAGCTCGTCCTTGGCCTCCTTCGGGAAGGCGGTCGCGCCGGACTCCTGCTGGGTGGTGGCCAGGTTGTAGTACTCGCGCACCAGGCTCTGGAGCAGCGCCTCGTCCTGCGGGTCCTTCGCGAGCCGCTCCTCCTGGCGCTCGATGCGGTCCTCGAGGGCGGCGTTGGCGTTGCCCGAGCCGGAGCGGTCGCTGAACGCGTCGAAGAGCCCGCCCGAGACGTCACCGCCGATCCCGAACAGCACGAGCCCTCCTCCCATCAGGAGCGCGAGCATCAGGTAGATGCCCTGGACCGCGCGGCGGCGCCGGCCTCTCAGGTCGAACAGCATGCCGGGCGTAGGCTAGTAGACCCCTACCCCGATCCCTCCGGCGCGGGCTCCTCGCCAACCTCGGCGAATGGCCGTCCGACGGCCGCCGCCAGCACGATGCTGAGCTCGTACAGCGCGTACAGCGGGATCGCCTCGAGCATCAGCGTGACCGGGTCGAGCGTCGGCAGCAGCGAGGCGAGCACGAGGATCCCCACAATCGCGTAGCGGCGGCCGCGGCGCAGCTTGTCCGGGCTCGTGATCCCGAGCTTGCACGCGGCCACCACGCCCACCGGGATCTGGAAGCCGATCCCCATCGCGAGCATCAGGAGCGTGACGAACGAGTAGTAGTCGCGGGCCCGGACCTGCGTGTTGAACTCGTCGGAGTTGAAGTTGAGCAGGAACTCGAGCGCCGGCGTCAGGACCACGAAGTAGCAGAAGACGACCCCGGTGATGAACAGCACCGGCACGAGCAGCAGCATCGGGGTGGCGATGCGCCGCTCGCTCGGGCTGAACGCGGGCAGCACGAACGCGTAGAGCTGGTAGAGGATCACCGGCAGCGCTATAAGCATGGCTGCGTAGGCGGAGTTCGTGAGCGTGGTGTAGAAGGCCTCCGCCGGCCCCAGCGTGATCGGCTCGTCGACCTCCTTCGGCAGGGGGTTGTTCACGATCTCGAGCACGAGGTCGTTCTGCCACCCCGTGAACGCCCAGGCGGCCACGAACGCGATCGCGGAGATGACCAGCCGCGTCCGCAGCTCATCGAGATGGTCGACGACCGAGAGGCGGTCGTCGTGCCCGATAGGCCGGATGCGCCGCACGGCTACCGCGGCCTCGAGGCTAGTAGTTCTGCTCGCGCGGGGCGGTCGGCGCAGGGGCGGCGGGCTCGGCCCTTACGGCGGCCGGCTCGGGCTTCTCGGCGGCCGTCATGGGAGCGGCCTCGATCTCGTCGCGCTCTTTGTCCTTGCCCGTGACCGAGTCCTTGAACTCGCGCATTCCGCGGCCGAGCGACCTGCCCAGATCGGGTAGGCGCTTCGGCCCGAATATCACGAGCACGATGACCAGGATGACGATGATCTCTAGGGGGCCTGGGGTCGGCATGACTCAGTCCATGGTAGCGGCACTCGTCCCCGTCAGTTGGAAGGATTCGGGCGTGATCGCATCCGTGCTGTCCGACGGCACGATCCGGCGCCTCGTGGACGAGGGCCGCATCGGGATCGAGCCGTGGGACCCCGCCATGGTCCAACCCGCAAGCGTGGACCTGAAGCTGGGCGCGTCCTTCCGGGTGTTCCACAACCACCGGCTGCCGGCGATCGACCTCGCCGAGCCCCCTCGAAACGTCACCGAGCACGTGCGCGTCGAGGACGGCCAGTCGTTCGTGATCCACCCGGGCGAGTTCGTGCTCGGCAACACAGTCGAGCACGTGTCGATGCCCGACGACCTGGTAGCGCGGATCGAGGGCAAGTCCTCCCTGGGCCGGCTAGGGCTGATCGTCCACGCCACCGCCGGCTTCGTCGATCCGGGCTTCGCCGGAACCCTGACGCTCGAGATCACCAACCTCACGCGCGTGCCGATCGTGCTCTGGCCCGGCAAGCCGATCGCCCAGCTCTCCTTCATGACGCTGGACAGGCCCGCCGAGCGCCCCTACGGGCACCCGGATCTCGGCAGCCACTACCACGGCCAGGTCGAGGCCACGGAGTCGCGCTACGAGGGCGGCTCCGGCCAGGCCGACTGACCCCGCCCGCGCCCCCTCGATCCCGCTCTCCACCGGCAACAGCCGGCGTCTCACCGGGTCTTTGTGCGAGCGCGGGAGATTTCCCTTCAAGTTCCGCCCGAGAGTGCCGATATCGGGTGCAGAGGATGATGGAGATGGAGAGCCACGGAGACCAGGGCAACCACGTGAAGCGAGTGGTGCTCCCCAGCGGGAAGACGATCGAGGTCGTCTACTTCCAGAAGGGCGACTCGGGCCAGGTCGACCAGGCCGACCCCCTCGCTGCCCAAGGCCCGCCCACCGAGGAGCACCAGGCACTCGAGTGCTGCATCCACTGCTCGTCCGAGCTCGTCTATCCCGTGCATTGGGAGGAGGCCGGTCCGGAGAGCTGGAGCGTCCTGCTCCACTGCCCGAACTGCGAGGTCTACCGCGAAGGCGTCTTCTCCCAGCAGAACGTCGAGGAGTTCGACGAGGAGCTCGACCGCGGCGCCGACGCCCTCGCCCGTGACTACAAGCGCCTGATGCGCGCCAACATGGCCGACCAGATCGAGCGCTTCGTAGGCGCCCTCGAGGCAGGCGCGATCCTGCCCGAAGACTTCTAGGTCCCCGCCGCCCGCCCTCCGGGGCCCCTTGACCGGCCGGCGCTAGGCGTAGCGCCTGACCACGCCGTCGGCCACCAGGTCGAGCGCGCGCCGCCGGTCCTCCGAGAGATCGAGCCGCCCGAGCGCCTGCTTGGCCTCCGTCACGTACCCGAGCGCCATGCGACGGGCCGCCTCGAGCGCGCCGGTGGCGGCGATCCGGTCGCACAGGGCAGCTGCATGCGTGGCGTCGCTCACGGCCTTACTCAGGTCGAGCGCGGCGAGCGCGGGATCCTCGGTGCGAGCGAGGATCAGCGGCAGCGTGACCGTCCCGTCGAGCAGGTCGGTGCCGCGCGGCTTGCCGGTGCGCTCGGTCGGCCCGGAGACGTCAAGCACGTCGTCCAGGATCTGAAAGGCCAGCCCGACGCGCTCCCCGAAGCCGCCGAGCGGCGTCGCAAGCTCGGGCCGCCCGCCCAGCAGCGCCCCGAGCCGGCACGAGGCGTCGAAGAGGCTGCCGGTCTTCAGGCGGCAGCGCTCCAGGTAGCGCTCCGGCGCGACTCCGGCGTTCCAGGCGTCCTCGCGCTGCATGAGCTCGCCGCGAGCGAGCGCGGACGACGCGCGGGAGAGCGCCCGCACGGCGTCCTCGCTTCCGGTCGAAGCGAGCTCGGCGAACGCGCGCGAGAACAGCAGGTCGCCGGTGGCGGTGGCCGCCAGGCGGCCCCCCGCAGCGAACACGGTCGGCCGGCCGCGCCGCAGCTCGGCCCGGTCGAGCACGTCGTCGTGCACGAGCGTGGCCATGTGGAGGAGCTCCACGGCCGTGGCCGCCGCCACCAGGTGTCCATCGCCGTCGGCGCTCCCGCAGAGAAACACGAGCACCGGCCGCAGGCGCTTGCCGCCGGCCGAAAGCGTCCCGCTCGCGTGGCGGCCGAGTTCGGGCCCGTGCCCGCCGGCCACCTGGGCAAGTCGCGCCTCGGTGCGCTCGAGCAGCTGCGACAGCTCCTCCCCGCCGGCCGCCAGCACGGCGCCGAGCTGTGCCTGGGCGGTGTTCACGTGGGCGGTCGCGTGCCCGCGTGCAACGCGATGATGCCGCCGGCGGTCAGGATCCAGCGAACGTCACGGAGACCTGCCGCCGCCATCCGCGCCGCCAGCTCCGCGGGGCCCGGGAAGCGGCGCACGCTCGACGGGAGGTAGGAGTAGGCCTGCGGGTCGGCGGCCACGCGGCCGAGCGCCGGAACGGCGTGGTCGAACCAGCCCCGGAAGAACCAGGACAGCGGAGGGCGCTCGGGCGTCGTGATCTCGAGCACAACCACGCGCCCTCCCGGCTTCGTGACGCGGGTCATCTCGCGCAGGCCGCGGTCGAGGTCGCCGAAGTTGCGCGCGCCGAAGCCGACCGTCACCGCGTCGAACTCGCAATCCGCGTAGCGCAGCGCCAGCGCATCGCCCTCCTCGAACTCGATCCTCGGCGCCTTTTCTCGCGCGACTTCCAGCATGGCCGGGGCGAAGTCCATGCCGATCACCGAGGCGCCGCGCGCCGCGAGCTCCACAGCGAGATCGCCGGTCCCCGTCGCCACGTCCAGGGCGCGCGACCCCGGGCCGATCCTGGCGAGGTCCACCGCGCGCTCGCGCCAGCGGTGGTGCATGCCGGCGGTCATGACCGTGTTCATGCGGTCGTACACCCGCGCGATGCGGTCGAACATCGCGCGCACCTGCGGCTCCGGCAGCGTGCCGGAGGCTCCGCCCACTACTCCTTGCCCTTGAGGGATGCGACGTAGTCGACGAGCTGGCTGAACTGCTCCGGGTTCTTGTCCCTGAGCGCCTGGTAGGACGGCATCGGCGAGGTGGGGTTGACCAGCGTCCGAGCGATGGCATCGCGCCCGAGGCGCGAGCCGATATCGGTCAGGTTGGGGCCGAGCGTGTTGCCGTTCTCGCCGATCTTGTGGCAGCCGAGGCAGCCCGAGGAGGCTGTCACCTCCCTGCCCTCCTGGTATTGCGGCGCCGTGGCGAGCTCGATCTCGGTGGGCGAGCCGGCGAGCGCGCCGAGCACCGTCAGGTATGCCATGGCGGCGATCGTGGCGATGCCCGCCACCATCGCGATCGGGCGCCGCAGCGGATGGCGCTCGGGGCCGCGGTCGAAGAACGGCAGCATCAGGAGCAGCATGAGGCAGATCGTCGGGATGCCGATCGTGGCGAGGAAGACGAGCTCCGGTGGCTTGACCACGCGCAGCAGCTCGAAGAGGAAGAAGAAGTACCACTCGGGTCGCGGCGTGTAGGTGGTCGTGGTGGGGTCGGCCTTCGGGCCGAGCTCCGCGCCGAACAGGACCGCCATCAGGATGATCGCCGCGAGCGTGATGCAGGCCATCAGCGAGTCCTTCGCCACCGCGTACGGGAAGAACGGCTTGCCCTGGTTCTTCAGGATCGAGTACTCGCGCAGGTACTGCTCGCGCTCGCGTGCGTTCACGGCGCCGTCAGACCTCCTCGCGCAGAAGGTCCTTCTTCTCGGCCTTCAGCCACGGCGGCGCCGTGGTGCCCAGCTTGGCCACGAGGTAGAGGTGGGCGCCGATCAGCGCCGCGATCAGGCCCGGGATCGCGAGCATGTGGAGCGCATAGAAACGCGTGATCGTGGTGGGCCCGAACTCCGCGCCAGCGCGCAGGAAGTCGGCGAGGTAGGGACCCATGATCGGGCCCGACGCGTTGATGTTCACCGCCACGACCGTGGCCCAGAAGGAGCGCTGGTCGAAGGGGAGCAGGTAGCCCGTGAGGCCCATGGCGAGCGTGAGCACGAGCAGCACCACGCCGATCACCCAGTTGAGCTCGCGCGGGTATTTGTACGCGCCGAAGAAGAACGTCCTGCCCATGTGCAGGAAGACCAGGACGATCATCACGGTGGAACCCCACCTGTGCATGCCGCGCACGAGCTCGCCGAGGAAGACCTCGTTGGTGATGCGCGAAGCGGACTCGTAGGCGCGCGTGGGGTCGGGGTCGTAGTACATCGCCAGGAAGACGCCCGTGACCGCCTGCGAGAGGAACGCGAACATCGTGGCCGAGCCGAGCGTGTAGAACCAGTTGGTGCCCTTCGGGACCTTGCGGAACAGGAAGCCGCGCAGGAACGGGCTCGCGCCCGTGCGCTCGTCGAGCCAGCCGACGACGGTGGCCGCGCCCTCCACGGCCGTGTCCTTTGGGCTCGGCTTGGTGGCGGGGGCACCGTTCGGAGCGCCGTTGCGCCCGTTCTCGCCGGGCCGTGGCGTGCGCCGCAGCGCCTTGGGAACCGGGGGGGCGGGGAGCTTCACGTGGTCGGCCTCGAGGGATAGAGGTACTGCCAGAGGCCGTCGAGGTGGTTCGACGGGTCGCGCGGGGCGAAGCGCTCGAGCTCCGCGTTGAGCGAGAAGCGGTCGCCCACCTCCACGCGGCCGCTCGCCACCCGCGTGTAGAAGCGGTCGAGCGGGCGCACCGGCGGGCCGCCCTCGACCTGACCCTCGAAGCCGTAGACGCCGCCGTGGCAGGGGCAGACGAACTTCCGCGACGCCTGGATGTAGCGCACCGGACAGCCCAGGTGCGCACAGCGCGTGGAGATCGCGACGTAGGGCTGCGGGTCCTGGCCCTTGTTGACCTTGTCGCGACCCTGGTTGAAC
>DASQNF010000146.1:0-2134 GCA_035645115.1 Thermoleophilaceae bacterium
GTCTGCCGCCCGCCGACGCGCGGGTGGAGAACCTATCAGGCGGCGAAAAGCGTCGGGTGGCGCTCTGCCGGGTGCTGCTGGAGGAGCCCGACATGCTCCTGCTGGACGAGCCCACCAACCACCTCGATGCCGAGTCGGTGGCCTGGCTCGAGCGCCCCCTCGAGGAGTACAAGGGCACCGTGGTGGCCGTGACCCACGACCGCTACTTCCTAGACAACGTGGCCGGCTGGATCCTCGAGCTCGACCGCGGGCGGGGGCTGCCGTTCCGTGGCAACTACTCGTCCTGGCTCGAGCAGAAGCAGGAGTGGCTGGCGCTCGAGGACAAGCGCGAGACCGCGCGGCAGCGCACGATCGCGCGCGAGCTCGAGTGGGTGCGCGAGTCGCCCAAGGGGAGGCGCACGAAGACCCGCGCGCGGCTCAAGCGCTACGAGGCGCTGCTCGCCGAGGAGCGCGACGTGAAGCTCGACCAGGTGCAGATCCACATCCCCGCCGGGCCGCGGCTGGGGAGCGTGGTGGTCGAGGCGGACTCGCTTCGCAAGGGGTTCGGTGACAAGCTCCTGATCGAGGACCTCTCGTTCACGCTGCCGCCGGCCGGTATCGTCGGCGTGATCGGCCCCAACGGCGCCGGCAAGACCACGCTGTTCCGCATGATCGTGGGCGACGAGGAGCCCGACGCGGGCAGCCTGCGCCTCGGGGAGACCGTGGAGCTCGCCTACGTGGACCAGTCCCGCGACGCCCTCGATCCCGACAAGTCGGTCTGGGAGGAGATCTCCGGCGGCTACGACAACATCAAGGTGGGCGAGCGCGAGATGAGCTCGCGCGCCTACTGCGCAGGATTCAACTTCAAGGGCTCGGACCAGCAGCGCAAGGTCGGCGCGCTGTCGGGCGGAGAGCGCAACCGCGTCCACCTGGCCAAGCTGCTGCGCCGCGGCGGCAACCTGCTGCTGCTCGACGAGCCCACCAACGACCTCGACGTGGACACCCTGCGCGCACTCGAGGAGGCGTTGCTCGCGTTCGCCGGCTGCGCGGTGATCATCTCGCACGACCGCTGGTTCCTCGACCGCGTGGCCACGCACGTGCTCGCCTTCGAGGGCGAGTCCCAGGTGGCCTGGTTCGAGGGCAACTTCGAGGCCTACGAGGAGCACCGCCGCGAGCGGCTCGGTCCCGAGGCCGACCGCCCGCACCGGATCTCCTACAAGCGCCTGACCCGCAGCTGAGCGGCTAGGCGTCCGGAGTTTCGGGCATAGACCCCGAGTGACAGCGCGCGAGCGCATCGAGGTCCGGGGGCCGGCCTGCGAGCGCCAGGAGGAGGTGCTCACCGAAGGTGCCCTGGAGCTCGTGGCGCGCATCCACGAGGAACTCGACGGCAGGCGCCGGGAGCTGCTGCGCGCGCGCGAGGAGCGCCAGGCCGAGCTGGACGCCGGCAGCGAGCTCGACTTCGTGGCGGCGCCCGAGGAGTTCACCGTGGCGCCGCTGCCGCCTGCGCTCGCCGACAGGCGCGTGGAGATCACGGGGCCGACGAGCCGCAAGATGGTGATCAACGCCCTCAACTCGGGGGCCACCGGGTTCATGGCCGACTTCGAGGACGCCAACTCGCCGACCTGGGCGAACATGGTGGGCGGCCAGGCCAACCTCGCCGACGCCGTGCAGGGCCGGATGGAGCACGAGGAGAAGGGCAAGCGCTACCGGCTCGAGGAGGAGCACGCCGTACTGCTCGTGCGCCCGCGCGGGCTCCACCTGCCCGAGCGCCACCTGCTCGCGGGCGGCGCCCCTGTGGCGGGCGCCTTTTTCGACTTCGGGCTCTTCATCCACCGCAACGCCAGCCGCCTGGTCGAGCGCGGGCGCGGCCCGTACCTCTACATCCCGAAGCTCGAGTCCGCCCGCGAGGCCGCGCTATGGCGCGACGCGTTCACGATCGCCGAGCAGGCGCTCGGCCTGGAGCGCGGCACGATCAAGGCGACCGTGCTGATCGAGACGATCCCGGCGGCCTTCGAGATGGACGCGATCCTCTACGAGCTGCGCGACCACGCGGCGGGCCTGAACGCCGGGCGCTGGGACTACATCTTCTCGGCGATCAAGCGCCTGCGCTCGCGGCCGGAGCTCGTGCTGCCGGATCGCTCCGCCGTGACCATGA
>DASQNF010000147.1:0-14993 GCA_035645115.1 Thermoleophilaceae bacterium
GCAACGGGCGCCGAGGCCGCGCCGCGGCGCTCGAACCCGCGCGGGTGCAGAGGGCGCTCGAGGAGCTGGAGGCGCACCTCGGGGAGGACCCCCAGCCCGACCGCGTGCAGGTGGCGAGCCCCGAGGCGATCCGCGCGCGCCGCTTCCAGGTCGTGCTCGTCTGCGGTCTCGTCGAGGGCGAGTTCCCGCGCGGCTCGGCGCCCGAGCCGTTCCTGTCGGACGAGGACCGCCGGGCGATCGCGACCGCGAGCGGTCTCGTCCTGCCGGTGCGGGAGGACCGGCTCGAGCGCGAGCGCTACCTGTTCTACGTCTGCGCCTCGCGCGCCGAGCGGCTGCTCGTCCTGAGCTCGCGCTCGAGCGACGAGGAGGGCCGCCCCGAGGCGGAGTCGTTCTTCATGGACGATGTCCGCGCGCTGCTCGAGCCCGGGGCCGAGCTGCGCGAGCGCTCGCTCTCGGAGGTCACCTGGGCGCCGGAGGACGCACCGACGGCGGCCGAATGGGACCGCGCGCTCGCCGCCGCGGGGCCGCGCCGCCACGAGCAGGGGCCGCAGCCGCTCGGCGCCGAGCCGCTGCTCGCCGAGCTGGCGCAGCGGGACGCAGTGTCCGCGGGAGCGATCGAGCGCTACGCCGACTGCCCGGTCAAGTGGCTCGTGGAGGACCTGCTGCGGCCCGACGAGCTCGCCCCCGACCCCGAGGCGATGGTGCGCGGCGGCTACGCGCACACCGTCCTCGAGCACACCTACAGGCGCCTGCGCGACGAGACGGGCGATCGCCGGGTGACCCACGCCAACCTCGCGCGCGCGGAGCAGATCCTGCTCGAGGAGCTGCGCGATCGCCGCACGGCCTTCAAGCTCTCGCCGAAGGCCACGCGCGTGCGCGCGGCCGCGCGCCGGCTCGAGTTCGACCTGCTCCGCCACCTGCGCTCGGAGGCCGACTCGGACTCGAGCTTCGAGCCGGAGCACCTCGAGCTGCGCTTCGGGCTCGACGAGGGCGACGAGCCGGTGGCGATCGACGCCGGCCTGCGGGTGCGCGGGCGCATCGACCGGGTGGACACCAGCGACGGCAAGGCGCTCGTGATCGACTACAAGAGCGGCAAGCGCGTGGACCGCTACAAGGTGGCCAGCTGGGAGCCGGAGAACCGCTTCCAAGCGGCGCTCTACATGCTTGTCGTGGAGACGCTGCTCGGGCTGCGCGCGGCCGGTGGGGTGTACGTGGCGCTCGGAAGCGACGACGCCCGGCCGCGCGGCATGGTGGCAAGCGAGGTGGAGGAGCTAGGCGGCCGCTTCTTCGACAACGACCGGCTCGGCGAGGAGGAGTTCCGCGCCAAGCTCGACTGGGCGCTCGCGCGCATCCGCGAGACCGACGAGAGCATGCGGCGCGGCGAGCTATGCGCGCGGCCCGAGCGCTGCGCGTGGAACGGCGGCTGCAAGTACCCCTCGATCTGCAGGAGCGAGCGATGACGGCGCTGACCCCCGAGCAGGGGAGGGCGGTCGAGCGTCGCAGCGGCTCGCTGATGGTGCGCGCCGGCGCCGGGACCGGCAAGACCACCGTGCTCGTGGAGCGCTTCGTGCAGGCCGTGATCGAGGACGGCGTGGGGGTCGAGCAGGTGCTGGCGATCACCTTCACCGAGAAGGCCGCCGCCGAGATGCGAATTCGCGTGCGGCACCGCTTCGTGGAGCTCGACCGGCGCGCGGAGGCGCGCGCCGCCGAGAGCGCCTGGATCTCGACGATCCACGGCCTCTGCTCGCGCATCCTTCGCGCCCACGCCCTCAGCGCGGGCATCGACCCGGGCTTCCGTGTGCTGGACGAGCTCGAGGCGGAGCGGCTTGCGCTCGATGCCTTCGACGGCGCGCTCGAGGAGTTCATGGGCGAGGGGGCGGACGCCGCGCGGATCGAGCTGGTGGCCGCCTACACGCCCGACCGGCTGCGGGACATGGTGCGCACCGCCCACGCGCACCTGCGCAGCCGCGGGGAGCGCCATCCGCGGCTCCCGGAGACATCGCCGCCGCGCCCAGCCGGGGAGCGGGAGCGACTCGAGGCCGCGGCGGGGGCCGCGCTCGCCGAGCTCGGCGCGGCGCCGCCCTCGGCGAGCGTCACCGCCGCCCTGGAGGCGATCGAGCGGCGCGCCAAGCCCCCGGGGCGGGGGGGCGCAAAGGCGCTGCGGACGCCGGCTTGCAAGGAGTACTGCGAGGCGCTCGGCGCCGTCCAGGCCTTCGAGCGCGCCGGCGAGGAGCACCGCATCCACGAGATGCTGCGCGAGCTGCTGGCGCTCTACGACGCGCGCTTCGACACCGCCAAGCGCGAGCGCTCGGGGCTCGACTTCGAGGACCTCGAGCTGATCGCCCGCGACCTGCTGAAGCGCGACGCCGGCCTGCGCGAGGCGTACGCCGCGAGGTTCGAGCACGTGCTAGTAGACGAGTTCCAGGACACGAACCCCCTGCAGAACGAGCTGCTCGGGCTGCTCTCGCGCGACAACCTCTTCCGCGTCGGGGACGAGAACCAGTCGATCTACCGGTTCCGGCACGCCGACGTCGGGCTGTTCAGGGGGCAGTGGGAGGCGGCCGAGCGGGAAGGCCGCGCCGAGAGCATCACCGTCAACTTCCGCAGCCGCGGCGAGCTGCTCGACGCGATCGACCTCGCGTTCGAGCGCACCTGGGGGGAGCGCTTCGAGCCGCTCCTCGCGGCGCCGGGCGTCCGCGAGCGGGACGCGCGCGTGTCCCCGTGCGTGGAGCTGATCGCCGTCGACCGCCAGCGCCCGCGCTGGGACGCCCCGCTCGACCCGGCCGGCGACCCGTTCGGCGCGGCGCTCCACGGGGCCCCGCCCTGGCGCGCAGCCGAGGCGCGCCTGCTGGCGAGGCGCGTCGACGAGCTCACCCGCGCCGGCCCCTACTCCTACGGAGACGTCGTGATGCTATTCCGCGCCACCACCGGCATGGGGTTCTTCGAGCGAGCGCTCGAGGAACGCGGAATCCCCGTCCACGTCGTGGGCGGTCGCGGCTACTGGAGCCAGCAGCAGGTGACCGACCTGCGCCACTGGCTCGCCGCGCTCGCCAACCCGCTGGACGGCCTGGCCGTGTACTCGGTCCTGGCCTCGCCGCTCGCCGGGCTCTCGCTCGACGCCGTGGCGCTGATCGGCCTGCACGCCCGGCGCTCGGGGCGCGACCCGTGGTGGGCGGTGCGCGCCGCCCTCGGCCACGAGCGCGATTCCGACGCGCCGGCGGCCCGCGACGCCCTGCTGGAGGCGCTGCCCCGGGCCGACCTGCGCAAGCTGGCCGACTTCGCCGAGCGCTTCGAGTCCGAGCGGCGCGTGGCCGGCCAGGTGTCGCTCGAGACCCTGATCGACCGCGCGCTCACCCGCACCGGCTACGACCGTCACGTGCTGTCCCTCCCCGGCGGGGTGCGGCGGATGGCCAACGTCCGCAAGCTGATGAGGATGGCGCGCGAGTACGAGGCGGACGAGGGCCGCGACCTGCGCGGCTTCATCGACACGGTCGCGGATCGTGACCTGCTGCAGACGCGCGAGGGCGAGGCGCCACTGGCCGCCGAGGCGCTCGACGCCGTGCGCATGATGACCATCCACCGCGCCAAGGGGCTCGAGTTCCCGGTGGTATGTCTCGCCGACCTCGGCAAGGGCGGGCGCGAGGACGACGGCTCGCTGCGCATCTCGGACGACGGCGTGGTCGGCCTCCAGCTCGCGTCGCTCGGCGGCGGCGCCGTGAACAGCGAGCGGCTCGATCGGATCAAGGTGCAGGCGAAGGCGGCTGCCGAGGAGGAAGAGCGGCGGATCTTCTACGTGGCGGTCACGCGCGCCCAGGAGCACCTCGTCCTGAGCGGCGCCACCGACCTCGAGAAGCGCCCCGAGCCGGACGAGATGTGCGAGCCGATGCGCTGGATCTGGCGCGGCTTCTGCTCCGGGCTCCCCGCCCCGGGGGCGGCGGTCTCCGGCATCCACGTCGACGAGCGCGAAGGCCGTCCCGTGCGGGTGGGCTGGACCCTCTGCACCCCGGCCACTGTCGACGAGCTCCTGCCGCCCGCCGACCGCGCGCCCGCCGTGGCGCCCGGCGAGCACCAGCCGGCCTACGAGCAGCCGAAGCTCGAGCTCGGCTCCCCGCCCGCGCCGCGTGCGCTGCCCGTCAGCCGGCTGAGCTACACGGGGCTCGAGGCCTACCGCCGCTGCGGGTACCGGTTCTACCTCGAACGTGCCCTGCGGCTCGCCCGCGTTGCACCGCCGCCCGACCTCGACCTCCCGCCGGCGCTCGACGCCGACGGCGTGCCGGCGCCCGACGGCGAGGTCCCGCCGGCGCCCGAGTCGG
Source organism: Thermoleophilaceae bacterium (assembly GCA_035645115.1). GTDB lineage: Bacteria > Actinomycetota > Thermoleophilia > Solirubrobacterales > Thermoleophilaceae > JACVRW01. The sequence goes on from DASQNF010000147.1 coordinate 4,314, forward strand.
CCATGACGCCGCTGCTGCGCGGAGCGATAGTGCACGCCCTGCTCGAGCGGCTCGACTACCGGCGTCCCGTGGCGCCCACCCGGGCCGAGCTCGAGACCTCGATCGAGCGACACGGGCTGCCGGTCCGGCCCGAGGAGCTGGCGGACCTGCGCGGGATGGTCGAGCGCGTGCTGCGCTCGCCGCTCCGGGAGCGGATCGCCCGGGCGCGCCGCGTGCGCGCCGAGCTGCCGTTCGCCTACACGCTCACCCCGCCCGCCGCCGGCGGGCGCAGCCTGCTCGTGAACGGCGTGGTCGACGTGCTCGCCCACGAGGAGCCGGCCGCGCTCGTGGTCGACTGGAAGAGCGACTCCCTCGACGGCCGCGACCCCGAGCTGCTGGTCGCGGAGGCCTACTCCACCCAGCGGCTCGTCTACGCGCTCGCCGCGCTGCGAGCCGGCGCCGCGCGGGTCGAGGTCGTTCACTGCTTCCTCGAGCGGCCCGAGCAGCCGGCCACCGCCGTCTACGAGGCCGCCGACGCCGAGCGTCTCCAGGCCGAGCTGCTCGAGCTCGCGCGCGGGGTGGTCGAAGGCCGCTTCGAGCCCACACGCGAGCCCCACCGCGGGCTCTGCGGCGACTGCCCCGGCCGCGCGGCGCTGTGCATCCACGGCCCCGAGCTCACGCTGCGCCCGGCGCCCGACAACGCTCCCCCAACCGCAACGGCCGACCAAGCAGCCCTCCACCACGCGCCCTGAGCGCCCTACGTCCCGGCGCTCCACGGCCTTTCCGTCAGGTGGCGGACCTACTCTCCGACCAGTCAGTCGTGCGAACCGGAGGAGATCGCGAGCAGATGCCGCTCTGCTTCATCGAGCCACAGGAAGCGATCAGGGTCGTCGCGGAGAGCGTCGGGCGCGAAGCGCGCCGCCAGCTCCTCGGCGAGGTCGTGCGAGCGTGGGTCGACGAGATCCCCGACGACGAGCTCCACGGGCACTACGCCAAGGCCGTCGAAGAGCTCGACGACGACGACCTGTCGATGCTCGCCGCCTGGCACGCGTCGCTCGAGGTCGGGCACCCGATCGCAAACAAGGAGTTCCTGCTGAACGCGTTCTCGAGCCTCGGCGATCACCGCCGCGAGGCGCTCAAGATCGCAGCCGGGTTCAGAGGCGACGAGGCGTTCGAAGCCGGCGTCAGCGAAGAGCAGGCGCTCGACACCGTGCTGCCATGGCTGTCCGCCCCGCGCCTGGTCGAGCTCGCCGCCGAGGCGGTGGAGCTGTACTGCTGGGACCGCCTCGGCGGGGACAACTAGCCGGCTGCAAACCGGGCGGGGACCACTAGCCCGCTGCAAACCGGCGCCTGGCGGCGTCCTCGGGTGCTCGCGTGCGTCCGCACGCCACGCACCCTGCGTCCTTGCCAGGCTTGGTTTTCGCTCGGCTAGTTGTCCCCGCTCGCGCCTGCTCGTCAGCGCCGTGCTCCTGCCGGCGGCGCTGGCGCTCGTGGGGTGCAGCGTCTCCTCCGTGGACGGCACCGGCGGCGCCGGCGCCGAGCGCGTCCCCGCGCGGGTCGTCCGGCACACCGACGGGGACACGCTCTGGCTGTCCGGGATCGGCAAGGTGCGCCTGATCGGGGTGGACACGCCGGAGGTCTACGGAGGGGTCGAGTGCTTCGGGCGCCGGGCGTCCGGGTTCGTTGAGCGGGTCGTGCCGCTCGGAGCGCGCGTGCGCTACCGGCTCGGCGTCGAGGAGCGCGACCGCTATGGCCGCGCGCTCGCGTATGTCTGGCTCGACGACGGCCGCTTCCTCAACCGGCTGCTGGTCGCCCGCGGCTACGCCCAGCCGCTGACTGTCCCGCCGAACGTCGACTACGCGCAGCTGTTCAGCCGAGCCGCGGGCCGGGCGCGGGCGGCCGGCCGCGGCCTCTGGGGCCGCCCGGGCTGCGCCGGGCGGCGGTAGGTTCGAAGGCGTGAGCTATCTCGTCGACGCCCCCGACGGCACGCGGATTGCCTGCCAGGTGTCCGGTCAGGGGCCGCCGCTCGTGCTCGTGCACGGCGCCGGCTCGGGGGCCTGGGGCTTCGCGCTCCTGCGGCCGCACCTGGAGGCCCGCTTCACGGTCTGGACGCCGGACCGGCGTGGGCGCGGCGAGTCGGGCGACGCGCCCGGCTACGAGCTCGAGCGGGAGTTCGCGGACGTGGCCGCCGTGGTGCGGGCGGCGGGGGAGGGGGCGGCGCTCGTGGGCCACTCCTACGGCGGCCTGGTGGCGGCGGGTGCCGCCTGCGAGCTGCCCGGGCTGCCGAAGCTCGCCCTCTACGAGCCGCCGATGGGCGGAGTGCTCGCCTCGCGCAAGCGGATACAGCGCTGGGAAGGCCTGATCGAGGCCGGCGAGCGTGAGCTCGTCCTGCGCGAGTTCCTCCAAGAGGTCGGCGGCTACTCGCGAGCCGAGGTCGAGGAGCTGGCCGCCACGCCGGCCTGGGATCTCCGCAAGGCCGTGGCTCCCACACTGCCGCGCGAGCTGCGAGCCGAGCTCTGTCACACCCTCGACCGCTCGGCGCTCGGCCGCGTCACGGCGCCGGTGCTTTTGCTGCTCGGAAGCGAGAGCCCCGCCTGGGCGCAGCGCTCGACGGCGGCCTACGCGGAGGCGTTCCCCGACGTCCGCGTGCGGCCGCTCGACGGCCACGGGCACGGCGCCGCCATGTCGGGTCCCGAGCTGCTCGCCGCCGAGATCGCGAGCTTCCTCGATCCCGCTCGCGCCCGCTGAGCGCCGGCGCGAAGTGATTGAATCGCGGTCGCCATGACCGCCTTGCTGCCACCTGAGATCCAGCAGGTCTTCGACCGCTTCGTCACCACCGAGTACACCACCGTCGACCGCCGCGGCCAGCCGATCTCGTGGCCGGTGACGCCTTACTACAGGCCCGGTGACACCTGCATCGACGTCACCACCGGCCTCGGCTACCCGAAGAAGGCCAAGGACGCGCGCGCGAACCCCAAGGTGGCGCTGCTCTTCTCCGATCCCACCGGCAGCGGAATGGGAAGCGCGCCGCAGGTGCTCGTCCAGGGCATCGCCGACGTGGACGACACCGACCTCGACGCCAACCGCGAGCGCTACGCGCGGGAGTCGCGCATCAAGCTGCCCGGCACCGTCAGGCAGCACCCACCGAAGCCGCTTCGCCGCGCGTTCGGCTGGTACTACACGCGCGTTTACGTGCACGTGCGCCCGGAGCGGATCTACGCCTGGCCGGACGGCGACCCGACCGCCGAGCCCACGCTCTACGACACCCACCTCGAGGAGGTGCGGTCCGGACACGACGAGGAGCCGCCGGCGCCGCACGCACCGGCCGAGGGGGGCGCCGAGACGTGGGACGAGCGCATCAACGAACTCGGGGAGCGCTACCCGACGGCCGTGCTGTCGCTGGTGGCGCCTGACGGCTTCCCGTTCTCGCTGCGGCTGCCGATCGGCGTCGACCGCGCCGCCCGTCGCATCCGCATCGGGGCAGGCGCGCTCGGCATCCCGATCCAGCCGGGCCTCGCTTGCCTGACCGCGCACGCCCATCACCCCGACTTCCTCTGGCAGAGCAACTTCCAGGTGCGCGGCGACCTCGTGGAGGAGGACGGCGGCTGGGCGCTCGTCCCGCACAAGCTCGTGGGCGGCTTCGAGCTCCCGCCCGGCTCGTGGCTCAAGCGGCTGCGGTTGAACGCGAGCAAGGCGCGCCGCTACCGCGCCACGGCAAAGCGCGAGCTGGCCGGTCGCGGGCGCTGAGCAAAAAAACGAGACGCAAACTTCGCGCTTGAGGAGCGATCCCCGGCGGCCGAAGCCTCCGGTTCTTCGCGGCGAGCCTCACGTCCTCGTGGCTTCGCTCTTCGCGCTAGGTCTGCGTCTCGCGGCGCAGTAGATCAACGCTCGCCGCGACGGTCAAGAGCTCGCCCAGCACTGAGCTCGCAATTTCCGGCAAAAGCGCCGCCCCGGCGATGCGCACGCCGCCGGTGACGCTGCTGGGCGGCCACCGACGCACCGCGGGGAGCGCGCGCGGGCGTCACGAGGCGCATGGGCGCGGCCGCTCATGCCGCCGCGGGCGGCTCGGCGCGGACCATCAGCTCGTAGGCGCCGACGCCGTCGCGTCCCTCCAGTCGCCACTTGAAGATCGCCACGTGCACGCGCACCTCCTCGAGGTCGAGCGTCGAGCCCGCCGCCACCACCCCCGAGCCGCGGCGCGGGAACTCCTCGCCGGGGAGCCAGAGCTCGAGGCCGGCGCTGCGCTGGCGCCCGTCCCCGTCGTAGACCGTGGAGATGCGCGCGTCCTCGACCGCGTGGGACTCGCCCTCTGCGATCAGCCGCGCGCGAACCAGCTCCTGGCCATGTCCGATCGCGCCGCGTGGGCGACGCGCCACCGTCAGCAGGGCGTGGTCCTCGTCAACCAGCGCCGAGATGCTCCGCAGCGCGTCGAGCTCCTCCCAGCGCGGGGCTGCGGCGGTCTCCGCGAGCGTGCCCAGGCAATCCACCCGCCGCCCGGACGCCTCGCCGCGCACGCGGCACACGCACGCGCGCACGGTCCCGAGCTCGGCCGGCTCGGAGACTGGCGCGGCCACGAGCGCCAGCCGCCCCGGCAGCTCCGCGCGCCAATCATCGCCATCCCGCTGGAAGTGCGGACCCTCCGCGAGCGCCGTGGGCGCGCGCCCCTCGAACAGGACCGTCGCGCCCGAGCGCGCCGTCCCGTAGATCTCGTGGGCCTCGTCGAAGAATGAGAGCGCGAGCGCGGGCGCGCTCACCGCCCGAGCCCCCAAGGGGGTGAGTCGTCCCGAGCGAGCCTCGGCGCCGCGGGCACCCCGTCGGGCTGCTCGTGCGCCGTGCCCTCCACGTCAAACCCCGGGCTCCGCTGCGGCCCGCGCCGGCGGTGGGTCGGGCCGCCGGCCACACCCACGGCAACGCGCCGCCCGAGCCGCTTCACCAGCAGGCCGCGCACGAGCGCGCGCGTGGGGGGAATCAGCAGCGAGAGACCGACGATGTCGGTGAGGAATCCGGGCGTGATCAGGAACGCGCCGCCGAAGATCACCAGCACGCCGTCGAGCACCTCGCGGTGGGGCATCTTGCCCTCGGCCAGGGCCGCGTTGAAGCGCCGCCAGACGACGCGCCCCTGCGCCCGCAGGAGCAGCGAGCCGAGCACGGAGTCGGCGGCCAGCAGCAGGATCGTCCAGACGACTCCGATCGCGTCGCCCACCTTGAAGATCACGTACAGCTCGGCGAGCGGGACGAGAATGAAGACGGCGACGAGCGCCAGCAGCGGCATGATTCGACCCTACTATCCTCGTGCCATGGCGACCGTGACCGTGGAAGACGTTCAAGAGGCCCTCACCAACGTGATCGATCCGGAGCTCGGGCTCGACTTCGTGGAGCTCGGGCTGATCTACGGCGTGGAGATCGAGGGCGGCGACGTGTTCGTCTCGTTCACGCTCACCTCGCCAGGCTGCCCGATCGGGCCGCAGGTGTCGGAGCAGATAGAGGAGTTCGTGGGCGAGCTCGACGGGGTCGAGTCGGTTCAGTCCACGATGACCTTCAGCCCCGCCTGGACGCCCGACCTGATGAGCGAAGAGGCGAAGTTCGCACTCGGCTTCTGAGCCGCCGGCCGAGGCTCCAGCCGCTGCGCCTGTTCAGGCGCTCGTTCCGCGACGATCCCGCCCTCGATGCGGCGGTCTCGCGAGCCCTCATGTTGCGGGTGGCCGCCGGTGAGCTGCCGTCGACCCTGCGCCTCGCCGAGCCGGGCCGGGCGCTCGCGTTCTCGAAGCGCGACGTCGTGGCGCCGGGCTACGAGCGGGCCGTCCGCGCGGCCCACGCCGGCGGCTTCGAGCCGATCGTGCGGTTGGCCGGCGGCCGCGCCGCCGTGTTCCACGAGGGCACGCTCGAGCTCGCGCACGCTGTGGCCGACGGCGAGCCACGCGCCGGCGTCCACTCGCGCTTCGCGGCGGCCGCCGGGCTGATCGCGCGGGCGCTGGCCGAGCTCGGGGTGGACGCGCACGTGGGCGAGGTGCCGGGCGAGTACTGCCCCGGGCGCTACAGCGTGAACGCCGGCCAGGCCCGCAAGCTGGCCGGGCTCGGGCAGCGCGTGGTGGCCGGCGGAGCGCACACCGGAGCTGTGATCGTCGTGGGCGGCGCAGAACAGGTGCGGGCGGCGCTCACGCCGGTGTACGAGGCGCTCGGCATCCGCTGGGACCCGGCGAGCGTGGGCGCCGTGGCGGAGGAGATCGGCGCGGCGGCCGGGCCCACGCGCTCCGCGCTCGTGGAGGCGCTGCTCGCGGAGTACGGGAAGAGCCACGAGATCGAGGAGGCCGAGCTCGACCGCCAGACGCTCGCGCTGGCCCGGCGGCTGGCCCGTGAGCATCGCTCAGGCGGGCTGGGCGGCGCCGGCGCGCTCGGTGTTCGCCACGAGGGCATCGACCACCCTCGGCCATAGCTCGCGTGGGAGGTCGTGCCCCATGCCGGGGATCGCCACCAGCTCTGCGCCCGGGATCGCGCGGGCGGTGGCCAGGCCGCCGCGGAACGGCACGAGCGGGTCGTCGGTGCCGTGGATCACGGTCGCGGGCACGTGCAGCTCGCGCAGGCGCGCGGTGCGGTCGCCCGAGGCCATGATCGCCGCGATCTGGCGGGCCGTGCCGGCAGGGTGGTGGCCGCGATCGTAGGTGGCCGCCGCCACCTCGCGCGCGCGGGCTTCGTCCGGGGGGTATGCCGGGGATCCGATCATCCGGAACACGCGCACGAAGTGCTCGACGTAGGCGTCGCGTCCGGCCGGCGCACGGCGCATCAGCACGCTCAGCACGCGGAGCTTCGGCAGGCCACTGCGCCTGTCCCCGGTGGTGGACATGATCGATGTGAGCGAGAGCACCCGCTCCGGCCGCTCGATCGCCATCGTCTGGGCGATCATCCCGCCCATCGAGGCGCCCGCCACGTGCGCGCGCTCGATCCCGAGCCGGTCGAGCAGGCCGAACGCGTCGGCCGCCATGTCGCTGAGGAGGTATGGCGCCCGGGGCCCGATGCCGGCCATCGCGCGCATGACGGGCGGGGGTGGGGAGTCGATCTTCGTCGACAGGCCGGCGTCGCGGTTGTCGAAGCGGATGACGCGAAAGCCGCGCTCGGCGAGCACCTCGCAGAGCTCGAGGTCCCAATGGATCAGCTGCATCCCAAGGCCCATCACGAGCAGCAGCGGCGGAGCGTCGCGGTCTCCGATCTGCTCGTAGGCGATCTCGATCCCGTTGGCGGACGCGCGTTCCTCGTTCACGACAGCGGGCACTCTAGGCGCCGCCGTGGCGCGAGCGGCCCGCGCGGGCCTCGCCGCGGCCGGCGCTCAGCGGGCACCCCTCCGCACCAGCCGCAGCTGGTCGAGCGCCAGCACCACCCTGCGGCGGCGGGGCTCCGAGCCGCTCAACAGGAGCCGGATCCGGTTGACGCCGCGGTGCAGCCGGAACACGCCGAGGCCGAGCTCGGGGTATGCGCGCGTCCGGCTGCGAGTGTCGCGCTCCGGACCCGGCGCCCCTCCGGTCGCGCTCAGCCGGAGGCGGGCGCCCTCGGGCCCGGAGCGCACGCGAGCTAGCACGCGGTAGCGCCCGCCGGCGGACACCCGCAGGGCGAAGGCCCAGGCGCCCCGCCGGCGGGCCGCCCGCAGCTCGACCCCGGCGCCGCCGACGAGGTCGGGGCCGCGCAGCCCCCGACGCCCGACGCCCGCCGCGGCCAGCGTGCGCGCGTCCTCCAGCTGGCGGGTGAGCGTGGGATCGCCCGACGGCGCACGCAGGTCGCGCGCGAGCGGCGCCGGCACGCCGAAGCGCGGCGTGCCGTCGCTCGACCAGCCGAGGCGCTGGGCGCGCGTGACCCGGATGCCGCCGGTGAAGCAGCCCACCCCGGGACGCTCCGTGGCGTGGTAGACGATCCAGTCCTCCTTGCCGTCGGGCGACTTGAAGAAACCGTTGTGGCCGGGGCCGAACACGCCGTTGCGGATCGACGTCTCGAACACGGGCTCGGGTGATTTGGCGCCCGCCCAGGTGGCCGGGTCGAGCAGGTCGGCGCCGGCGTCCACGCTCATCCGCCCGAGCTTGTAGTTGTCGCTCAGGCACGAGCTCGCGGAGTAGACCATGTGGAGCCTGCCGTCCCGCACCAGCGCCTCCGGCCCCTCCATGACCGGGCGCCGCGTCTTCTCCCAGGCGAAGCTCGGCGCCGCGATCTCGGGCGAGGGGCCGGTCACGGTCCAGGGGTTCGAGAGCCGGGCGAGGTAGAGCTGCTGCTCGCCGCCCTCCTGCCCGCGGCGGCCCGAGTAGAGCAGGTAGACGCCGCTCTCCAGGCGCACCACGGTCGGGTCGATCGCCCAGCGGCCGAGCTCGAGCTTGCCGCGGAAACGGTAGGGCCCGAGCGGCGTGGGGCCCGTGCCCTCCGCCACGTAGATGGCGTGGGTGTCGGTGTCGCGGCCCCTCGTGGCCGTGTAATAGAGGTACCAGCGCAACCCGCTCGGGCCCTCGAGGCGGTGGAACTCGGGCGCCCAGACCTGGCAGCAGCGCTCGCGTGGGTTCACCCGCCCCGGCGGCGGCCAGACCTGCACGGGCCGCGCGCTCGCCAGCCCGCCGATCTGGCTCGCGGAGCGGATCTCGATCGGGGCCTCCCCGCGGTGGCGCATGTCGGCGTGGGGGGTGTAGGTCAGGTAGTAGCGCCCGCGGAAGTGCTGTATCCACGGGTCGGGGCTGTCGGCGCCGTTCTCGAACCAGTCTCCGGAGCGGTTGGGCGCAAGGGGGTTGCTGAACGCGCTCGGAGGCGCGGCCGCGCCGGCGCTCTCCCCCCAGGTCGCGAGCGCGAGCGTGGCAAGTCCGCCTGCGAGCGCCGCGCGCAGCGCGCTCGGCTCTCGCCGCTGGGGCGGGCGCGCCGCCGGCCGGCAGCAGTCCCGGGAGGTCAACGCGTGGGCAGGTCCACCGTCACGGTCACGAGGCGGGCGCCCGCTTCTTCGCGCGGCTCCTCGTGCCGGCCTGCTTGCTCCCATTGGAATCGGCCTCGGACTCGCGCTGAGCGCGCGCCGCCGCCAGGAGCTCCTCGAGCGCGTCCTCGAGGTAGCCACCGAAGGCCTCCAGGTCCGGCATCGCGTCGTAGTCGCCGAGCAGCCCGAAGTCGAGCTTGCCGTTGTAGCTCATGATCGCCACCGCGAGCGCGTGCTTCTCGGGCAGGAACGCGATCGGGACGATCTCCTGCATCTCCCGACCGAGCAGGTAGAGCGGGAACTGCGGGCCCGGGACGTTCGTCACGATCAGGTTGAACAGGCGGGTGGAGAAGTTGAGGCGCGACGCCTGAGCGAGCAACGTGGGCGGCGCGAAGCCCTGGAGGCCCGCGATCACCTCGGCGCCGAGCGCCTGCTTCGACTCCTTGAGCGAGCCCATCCCTTCTCGCACCAGCGCCAGCCGCTCCACCGGGTCCTCCACGTAAACCGGCAGCGGGCCGCGCATCGCCGCCACGCGATTGCCGAGCATGCCGCGCTCGTCCTCGGCGCGGATCGACACCGGCACGAGGGCGCGCAGCTCCATGCCCTCGGTGCGCACGCCGCGGCTGCGCAGCCAGCGCCCGAGGGCGCCGGCCACCACCGCCAGCACGGCGTCGTTGACGGTGCCTCCGAGCGTGTTCTTGATCTCCTTGAAGTCGGCCAGCCGGCTCTGCACCCAAACGACCCGCCGGTGCGGCCCGATCTCCACGTTGAGCGGGACCTCGGGCGCCGGGTTCATGCCGGCCCAGACGATCTCGCCGATGCCCTCGGCCACCTCGCGCGCTTGCTCGAGCGAGCGGCCCGGGTCCTGCGCGGCGCCGATCGCCCGGCTCGCGAGCTCGAACGGCGCGCGGGCCAGGTCGAGCAGGCCCTCGGCCACGAGCTCCGCCTCGGAGGGCTCGGGCGCGGGCGTCCAGCCGCCTTCTGCCGGATGCTCCTCCGGCGGCGTGGGCTGGGCGTCGAAGAGCACCGTGGCGATGTCCACGCCGGCAACCCCGTCCACGAGCGCGTGATGGGTCTTCGAGATCAGCGCGAAGCGCCCGCCCTCGAGGCCCTGCACGAGCCACAGCTCCCAGAGCGGCTTCGAGCGGTCGAGGCGCTGCGAGAAGATGCGTCCCACGAGCTGGCGCAGCTGGTCGTCGCCACCAGGCTTCGGCAGCGCGGTATGGCGAACGTGGTAGTCGAGGTTGAAGCTCGGGTCGTCGACCCAGAACGGACGGCCCATCTCGAACCGCGGGAACGCGAGCTTCTGGCGATAGCGCGGCACCAGCCCGAGCCGCGACTCCATCTGGGACGCGAACTCCTCGCGGCTCGGCGGCGGCCCGTCGAAGGTCGCGAGCGCTCCCACGTGCATGTGCGAGGCCTGCTTCTCCTGGTGGAGGAACGAGGCGTCGATAGCCGTCAGCCTGTCCTTGTGCGCCTGCGTCGCCATGGTTTGAGCCTACCCGCCACAATCGATGTGTGAAGCTCGTCGGCATCGTGCTCGCGGCTCTCGTGGCAGTCGGCCTCGTGGTCGTCGCCTTGGCGGCCACGGGCACCCCACCGTTCGGCGGCGAGGACGCGGCCGGCGGCGCCCCGGCGCCGCGCGCGAGCGTGGATCGCTTCGACGGCGAGGCCGCGTTCGCGCTGCTCCGCGAGCAGGTCGAGATGGGCCCGAGGCCGGCGGGCTCCGAGACCTCGCGCCGGCTCGCGCTGCGGCTGCGGCGGCTGCTGCC
>DASQNF010000148.1:0-7329 GCA_035645115.1 Thermoleophilaceae bacterium
GCGGCGCTGATATCGGTCACGCTCGGCTACCGCGGCTTCTTCACGGCGGCGCACCAGCTGCGCGAGCCCTGACCCGGCTCGGCCGCCGCCGGCCGGCCCGCTCGGCCCGTCGGCCGGCTCGCAACCGCTACGCGCTTGCGATCGCAGCGGCCGGTGCAGGCCGGGGAGACGCCAGCCTGCGCTCGACCCTCACCGGGCCCCCTCGCCGGGGCACGAGGACGACCCCGCGCCGGCCCACCCAGCGGCTCGGCGGGCCGGCCGGCTGCAGCTCGAGCGCGCGGACGACCTCGTCGAGCACGATCCTGGCCTCGAACTGGGCGAAGGCGGCGCCCACGCAGCGCCTCACGCCGCCGCCGAAGGGGATCCAGGCGCCGGCGGGTGGACGCTTGCCGAGGAAACGATCGACGCGCCACTCCGTCGGCTCGGGATAGACGTCCTCGCGCCTATGCACGAGCAGGCTGCAGGGCGCGACCGTCGCGCCGGCGGGCAGCTCCCAGCCGGCGATTGTGAGCGGACGGCGAAGCCGCCGCAGCGCTCCGAGCGGCACGGGCGGATGGAGGCGAAGCGTCTCGCTCACCGCGGCCTCCGCCAGTCCGGGCTCGCCGTCGGCGATCCGCGCCTGCACGTCCGGGTTGCGCGCCAGCTCGACCAGCGCCCAGCTCAGCGCAGCGGCGGTGGTCTCGTGGCCGGCCACGAGCAGCGTTACGAGCTCGTCGCGCAGCTCGCGGTCCGAGAGCGGCGTGCCCTGCTCGTCGCGCGCCTGGAGCAGCAGCGACAGGATGTCCTCGCGCTCCGCGAGGTCTGGCGCGCGGCGGCGAGCGGCGATCTCTGCGAAGAGCGCTCGGTCGAGCTCGTCGCGCTGGCGGCGGTAGGCCGGTAGCCCCATCAGCCGGCCGGGGCCGAGGAAGGCGAACACCAGGCCGCGGCGGAAATCGGTGCTCCAGCCCACGAAGCGGCGCAGGATCGAGGCCAGCCGCTCGAGTTGCGGTCCCTCCTCGACGCCGAAGACCGCTCGCAGGATCACCTGGAACGTGATCGCCTGCATACGCGGGAGCGTCGGCAGCGGCACGCCCGCCGGCCAGGTGGATATCTCGCGGCGCGTGGTCGCGCGCATCAACGCCTCGTACGCGCGCATCCGCGCGCCGTGGAAGGGCGGCAGCACGAGCTTGCGGCGCCGGAGATGCTCGGCGCCGTCGAGCAGCAGCACGTTGCCCGTCCCGAGCAGCGGGCGCAGGGCGAGGTTCGCCACACCCGAGTCGAGCTCGTCGGGGCCGTGGGCAAACACCTCGCGCACGGCCTCGGGATGGGCGAGCACGACCCAGGTCTCGCTCATCACCCGCAGCGTGAACACATCGCCGAGGCCTCGCTGCGCCGACTCGAACAGGCCGTACGGGTCGACCACGTAGCGGGCGGTCTGCAGCCACACGGGCCGACGCGGACCGGGTGGGAGCGCTGGGGCCAGGCCCATGCCGCCGATTGTCCTCGCCCGCCGGGCGGTTGTCGACCGCGTGTCGATCCGCGCTTCCCGATCCGGTGAGGGCGAAGGCGTCCGGCTAGCCGCCGCCCCGCGCTGTGTCGAGGATCACCAGCTCTGCGTCGCTGGGCAGCTCCGTGACGCCCTCGTGTCGCGGCCCGTCAGCGCGCACCGCGGCATAGCCGGCAGCGATCTCGCGCTCGAACACGGCCACCGCCTTCTCGTACGACCCGCGCTCCCCGGCCGCCCACTCAGCGAGCGGCTCGTAGCCGTTCTGCGTGCGACGCACGAGCTTCCCCATGGGTGAAGTGTGCCGCAGCGGCGTCGTCGGTGGATCGGCTCTACCCCGACTTGATTCATGGCCCGCACTTCGAGAGGATCGGCTCGCCGGGTCCAAATCCAGAGCCGAGGAGTCCTGCAATGCGGCGAGCTGTCCTTGTTTCGTTGATGCTGCTCTCGATCTCGGTCGCCCCAGCGGCCGCGGACCCCGTCAAGAATCCAGGCGCCCGCACCTACACGGTGACGTGCGTCGTGGATGGGCAGAGCACAACCTTCCAGATCGTGGGCATAGGGGCGGCTGGCCACGTCCTCGGGGACAACAGCGTGACCGTGTTCATGTCCGGGACGAGCACCGTCTTCGTGAATGGAGTGGAGACCGGTCAGACCACCGTCAACACGCCCGGGCAGGGCCTGAACACAGTCCCATGCACCGCGACGCACGTGTCTGATGACGGCACCCTCCGTATCGAGATAGTCGGACAGCTGTCTCGAAACCCGCCGCGGTAGCCGAAGCCCTCGGGGCGAGGCTCGCGAGCGCTGAGAGGGCAAAGCCACCGCGGCCGCGCGAGCCTGCGGCCGCGGTCCTCGAGCGACTACCCGGCCCGAAGCGATGCCACCACCTCGCCGAGCTCGCGAATCGAGCCCTCCGTGATCGGATCCACGACCAGGATGGTCTCGTCCGCGCCCGCGTCGCGCAGCTCTCGCAGGGCTAAGGCGATCCGTTCCGCCGGTCCACTCACCGGAGGGAAATCCGACGTGGAGGCGCGCCCGCCGTTCGCGCCCTCCAGGGCAACCAGGACGCAAGCGCTCCGCTCGATGTCCGCGGGGTTACGTCCCGCCTCGCGCGCCGCGCCGCTGATGCGCTCGTTCAGCTTCGCGAACCCGTCCGACGAGTTGCCATAGTCCTCGTACCAGGTGTTCCAGGCGTCGACGTACGGCAGCGCGGCGGCGAGCATTCGCGGTCCGTTGCTGCCGATCACGAGACGCGGAGGCGTTGCGGGGCGTGGCAGGAGAACGGCGTCGTGCGCCTGGAGGTAGCGCCCGCGCAGGTCGACCCGCTGCCCGGCCAGGAGCCCGCGGATGATCGCGAACGACTCCTCGAAACGCGAGACGCGGTGGTCGAACGGGAGCCCGAACGCGCGGAACTCATCCTCGTTCCAGCCGGCGCCGAGACCGAGCGCGAAGCGGCCGTCGCTGATCTCGGCCACCGTGGCGGCCATCTTCGCGATCAGGCCTGGCGGGTGAAAGGCGGCGCAGGCCACGAGCGGCCCGAGCTCGACGCGCTCGGTAGCCGCGCCGAGGGCGGCCAGCAGCGTCCACGCTTCCCAGGGACCCCGTTCCCCTCCGCCGTCGCCCCGGTAGAGCAGATGGTCGCCGACCCAGATCGAGTCGAAGCCGACGGCCTCGGCCGCCCGTGCCATGGCGAGATACTCCGGCCACGGCACGCGCCGCTCGACCTCGGGAAGCTGGATTCCGACGCGGGGCGGTCCGGTGCCGATGCCGGCAGCCTACGGGCTCGCGGCGGCGGACCTCGGCGTCGGGAGCGCGAGGCCGGCGCCGTTGAAAGGCGTCGGGCACGCCGTTGTCGTAGCGCCGCGCACGGGCGCGCGCCAAGGTGAGCGACGGGAGTAGGCTCGCGCCCGTGGCACGGGAGGGCACAGATCGTGATCCGCGGTTCTCGCCCACGGAGGCGAGCTCGGCCGGGACGGCGTGCCGTGGGCGCCGCAGCTCGCGGGCATGGTGTCGAGGTGCGGCGAGGTGATCCGGCCCGCCGGCCCGCCGTGGCCGATGCTCGAGGCGCTCGCCGGGGTGCTGGGTCCGATCGCTCGTCGCCATGGCGATCGGGCCCAGATCCCTGACTGAGCGCCCCTTCGATGTCGGCGTGGTCGGCGGCGGCGTCGCCGGCGTCTACGCCGCGCACAAGCTGTCTTGCGCTCGGCCCGACTGGTCGATCGCCCTCTTCGAGCGCTCCCACCGCATCGGTGGGCGGCTGCTGTCGGTCGCGCTGCCGGGAATGGACGGCGTCCGCGCGGAGCTGGGCGGCATGCGCTTTCGCACGAGCCAGCCGCTCGTCACGAGCCTGGTCGGAGAGCTGGGTCTGGGGAAGCGGCCGTTTCGGACGGTCGATGACGACAACCACTTCTTCCTCCGCGGTGCGCGCTGGCGGGCCAGGGAGGCCCGGAAGGCCGCGAGCGTGTACCGGTTGGACACCCACGAGCTGGACGTGTCCCCGGCGGAGCTGCTCGTGGCGGCCTTCGAACGGGTGGTCCCTCGGGCTTCAGAGTTGTGCGACGACGACTGGGTCGCGGTCAAGCGAGCGCACTGCTGGCGCGGGCGACCACTGCGGCACTGGACGCTGGGAGCCCTGCTGGCGGACGTCCTCAGCGAGGAGGGGCATCGCTACGTGCTCGACGGCTTCGGCTACGCGACCCTCCTGGCCGAGCGCAACGCCGCGGACGCGATCCCGTGGATCCTGATCGAGGCACGGCCCGAGTCCGAGAACCACACGCTCGAGGACGGCATGGAGCGACTGCCGCGCCAGCTCGCGGAGCGCTTCTCCTGCAACGGCGGGCAGCTGCGCCTCGGACATGAGCTAACTGCGGTGGAGGAGCAGGGACCCGGGCTCGGCCTGCGCCTGCGCTTCCAGCACCGGTCCAGCGTTCTCGCTGCCCGCGTCGTGCTCGCGCTGCCGGCGCGCCCACTCGACCGCGTAGCCGCACGCAGCGCGCTGCTCGACACGACGGACGTCCGCCGGCTGATCCGCTCAGTCACCGCGCACGACGCCGCGAAGCTGTTCCTGGCCTACGAGCGGGCGTGGTGGCGCGATGGCGGCAGCCAGGCGCTCCGCGCCGTGACGGATCTCCCCTTGAGCAAGACCTACTACTTCGACCGGCCCTACCCCGACGCCGACACCGCCACGCCGCTGCTGCTGGCGAGCTACAGCGACGGACCGAGCTGCGACTACTGGAGAGCGCTCGCCGAGGAGCGCCCGGCGACGGATGACGAGCCGTATGACTCGCCGACCCGGCGGGGCGCCTACGCCGCGTCACCGAGGCAGCTCGAGGAGTCAAAGCGGCAACTCGCTCTGCTCCACGATCGCGCCGATGTTCCCGATCCGGTGGCCTCGATGTTCATCGACTGGGGGCGCTCGGACGGCGCCTGGCACGTCTGGAACGCCGGCGTCGCCTCCTGGGAGGTGATTCCGCGGATCGCCCAGCCGCTGCCCGGCGTTCCGCTCTACGTCTGCGGCGAGAGCCACAGCTGGTCGCAAGGCTGGGTCGAGGGTGCGCTCGAGTCCGCGGAGGACGTCGTCCGCCGTGTCGGACGCGCCGAGTCGGCTGCGGCGTGTCGCTGAGGTGCTGCATTGCTCAGCGCGAACGGTCGAGCTCGTCCGCCACCGCCCGCATGTGCTCCTCGAGGTCGGTGAGGAGCTCGCGTACGCCGGGCGAGAGCCGCGCCCCGGGGCGGGTCACGATCGCGAACGTGTCGTAGAGGGCGGGCTTGAAGGACGCCGTGCCGAGGCTCTGGGGGTAATAGGGCGCGCGGGTGTAGGCGCTCGGCAGGTACGTGTCGCCGATGCCGTTAGCCACCAGCCGCAGCGCGATGTCCTTGAGCTCAACCTCGACCTTCGGTCGGAGCTCGAGGCCGAGGGCCTGCGCGCGCGCGGCGAGCTGGCGGCGAATCGGGTCCTCGTCGCCGGACTCGGCGTCGTAGAAGACCAGTGGCGTGGCCGCCAGCTGCTCGATCGTGGCGGCTCGGCGCGTGCGCTCTGGGGAGGCGCTCACGTAGAGCACCTCGTCGCGCACGATCGGGCGCACGTCGAGCCTGTGGTCGTCGATCGGAAGCAGCACGACGCCGGCCTCGAGCTCGCCGCGCAGGACGCTGTCGACGACCGCCGAGGAGTTGCGGCCCACGAGGCGCAGCGACACGCCGGGATGACGGCGCAGGAACGCGGCCACGAGCTCGTCAACCCGCCAGGCGGAGGGCTCGCCGAAGATGCCGACCGCGACGGTCCCGCTCAGGAGCGCGTTCAGCTCGCCGACCCTGTCGGCGGCGTCCTCGACTGCGCGCAGGCTGCGAGTGGCGTGCTCGGCGAAGGCGCGCCCTGCGGCGGTGGGCACTACTCCACGCCCGGCGCGGATGAAGAGCTCTGCGTCGAGCGCCCGCTCAAGCCTGCGCACCTGCTCCGCAACCGCCGGCTGGGAGACTCGCAGGGCCTCCGCAGCGGCGGTGAACGAGCCGAGCTCGAGGGCCGCGCAGAAGCAACGGAGCTGCTGGAGAGACAGAAGCTCAGCCTTTGACTGCACCAGGCAGATAAGCCTAGCTTGAAGCTTGGCGGGTGCCGATGATGGCGGTATGACGCGCGAGGTGGTGATCGTCGGCGGTGGGATCGCCGGGCTGGCGGCGGCCTGGCGGCTTCGACACCGGGACGTCCTGCTGTTGGAGGCCGGCGATCGCCTCGGGGGGCGCATGCGCTCCGACCGCCGCGGCGACTACTGGCTCAACTATGGGGCGCACCTGTTCCCCGCACCGGGCTCGCTGGTGGACGGGATGGCTCGCCAGTGCGGGCTCGAGACCGTGCCGGTCACCGGCAGCATGATGGGGCTCGCCGTGGGCTCGACGCTCCTCACCAACGGGCGCGTCGAGACCTACCCGTTCCGACTGCCGCTCTCGCTGCGCGAGCGGATCGCATTCGCGAAGGCGGGCCTGAAGGTCCAGCGGGCCGTGGCTCGCTACCACGGCCTGGCCCGGCGCTACGAGTTCGAGGACGATCGCAGCTTCGGCGAGTTCCTCGGGCCGCTGCCACCCGCGGTGCGCGAGATCTTCTCCTGCGCGGCGCACCGCGCCACCGCGGAGCTCGACGAGCTCTCGGCCGGCTGCGGGATTGGGCTGTTCGCGCTCGTGTGGGGCGGGAAGCGCTCGCTGATCGCGCGCAACCTGTTCGGCGGTAGCGGCCGGCTGCCGGCCGCGCTGGGCCGCGAGCTGGGCGAGCGCGCCCGGACGGGCTGCCCCGTGCGGGCGATCCGGCCGGATGGCGCCGACCTCGTGGTGCAGCACGACGGCGGCGAGCTGAGCGCGCGCCAGGTGATCGTCGCCGTCCAGGCGCCGTATGCGGCCCCGCTGGTCGCGCCCGTGGCCGAACAGGCCGCCGCCGCGCTGTCGCAGCTGGCCTATGGCGCGTTCTTGAGCGTGGCGGTGGAGACGAGCGAAACGACCGCGATGCCCTACGACGACATCTACGCGATGGCCACCCCCGGGCGCGCGTTCGACATGTTCACCAACCAGGCGCATGCGCTGCGCGGCGCCGGCCCGCGCCGGCCCGGCGGCAGCCTGATGCTGTTCGCGGGCGGCAGTCGCGCCGCGTCGCTGATGCGCGAGCGCGACGAGCTGATCGCCGAGCGCTTCCTCGCCGACCTGCACGAGCTCTACCCGCAGACCCGCGGCGCCATCGCCGCCGCCACGGTGCAGCGCTGGGAGCTCGGCAACGTCTATGCGCGTCCCGGTCGCGGCCGCCTCCAGGCACCGCTGGAAGGCCCGCTCGGCGCGCACGAGATCCTGCACCTGGCGGCCGACTA
>DASQNF010000149.1:0-5518 GCA_035645115.1 Thermoleophilaceae bacterium
GGTTCGTGCTGCGGTGAGCACGCGCGACCCACTCGGAGCGCGGGGGGTTAGTGTCGCCGTGACCAAGCTGGGCTGCCTCGCGGGCGTGGGCGACCCGGGCCTCGCCCCGCGGTGAGCGCGCCGCCGTTTCTCGACGCCGAGGCGATCGCCCGGCTGCTCCCCCCGGCCGTTGCGATCGACGCTCTCGAGGCGGCGCTGCTGGCGGGCCTCGACCCGGCCGCCGACCCGCCGCGCAGCTCCGTGGCCGGCGCCGCGGGCGAGCTGCTCCTGATGCCCTCGAGCGCGGCCGGCGCGATCGGGGTCAAGCTGGCCAGCGTCGCGCCCGAGAACCCGGAGCGCGGGCGCCCGCGGATCCAGGGCCTCTACGTGCTCTTCCACTCGGACACGCTCGCACCCGCTGCGCTGCTGGACGGGATAGCGCTCACGAACGTGCGCACCGCGGCGGTGTCGGCGCTAGCCGTTCGCCACCTGGCCGCGGCGGGCGCCCGGCGGCTGCTCGTGTTCGGCACCGGTCCGCAGGCGCGCGCGCACGTCGATGCGATGCGCGCCGTGCGGCCGGTCGAGCGCGTGGACGTGGTCGGGCGCCACCGCGGGCGGCTCGCCGCGTTCCTGGAGGGCTGCCGCGCCGGCGGCCTCGAGGCCAGCGGGGTCGCCGTGAGCGCCGCGGGCCCCTCCAGCGACCCGGCCGAACGCTCGGGCCTCGGCGAGCTCGTGGCCGGCGCCGAGCTGATCTGCTGCTGCACCACTGCCCGCGACCCGCTCTTCGGCGGCGACCTGCCCGGGCCGGAGGCGACGGTGGTGGCGGTGGGCTCCCACGAGCCCGGCGCGCGCGAGCTCGACGAGCGCATGCTCCGCCGGTCGACCGTCGTGGTCGAGGACGTTGCCACGGCGCTGCGAGAGGCCGGTGAGGTGATCGCCGCCGTGGCGAGCGGCGCGCTCGAGCGGTCGGTGCTCGTGAACCTGGCGGACCTGGTCTGCGGCCGCGCCACCGCCGCGCCGGGCCGCCCGCGCGTGTTCAAGAGCACCGGCATGGCGTGGGAGGACCTCGTGCTCGCCGCCGCGGCCGCGAGCTGAGCGCCAGCCGACCGCCCCCTACGAGGCCGGCACGGAGCCCGCGCGGGCGCGCATCTCGGCGATCGACTGGTCGCTGCAGGTGCGCAGGAAGCCGCCCACCAGCTCGCGCACCTCGTCGAGCGACTCGGCCCGGTAGAGCACGGGCTGATACTGCGTTATGTCGTAGTCGACCGTGCCCATCTCGACCAGGTCGAGCGGCCGGTGCTCCATGTCGCGGAACTCGTCGATCTCCCCGTAGGACGACAGGATGCCGGCGCCGTAGGCGCGCAGCTCGCCGTCCTCGACCACCACGCCGAATTCGACCGAGAACCAGAACACGCGCGAGAGGAAGCGCAGGTTCTCCTCGTCGCGCAGGCGGTGGGTGGCCTCGCCGGTGAGCCTGTGGAGCTCGGAGAAGGTGGGCGTGGCGAGCAGGTGCCCGTGCCCGATCACCTCGTGGATGATGTCCGGCTCCGGCGTGTAGAGCGGCAGCTCGGGGTGCCGCACGTACTGGGTCGAATGGAAGATCCGCTCTGAGAGCGAGCCGTAGAACTCGCGCAGCGGCACGAGGCCGGCGGCCGGCGCGTAGCGAAAGCCGGTGACCGGCTCGAGCCGCTCGCTCACGAGGTCGAGGCTCGGCACGCCGTCCTCGGGGAGCGAGAGCGTCTCCTTGGCCTCCAGGAACTCACGGATCGCGAGCCGCTCGTGCTTGGGGCGCAGCTCCCGGCAGACGGTGCGCCAGACCTCCTGCTCGGCCTCGTTGTACTCGACGGCCGGCGCCGGCTGGCCCGGCTCCCATTCGAGCGCCAGCTTCGCGATCTCGTTGCGGCGCGCGCGGTAGGCGGGATCGTTGGCTCCGGGATGGTCGTGGGCGAGATGGACCTCCACATCGCCGTGCTCGTCTGCGGTGACCGGTGAATAGAGCTGCGCCTCCTCGAACATGCGCCGAAGTGCAGCACTTTGGGCGGCGCGATGCAAGTCTGTCCGACCCGGTAGGGCAGATTGCCCAGCTCCGGCGGGAGATCCCACTATTCTCTGGTCACTTTGACCAGCTCGATTGACGAGCTAGACGCGCGCCTGATCGCCGCCCTGCGCGAGGACCCGCGCGTGGGGCTGCTCGAGATCTCGCGGCGCGTGGGGGTGGCGCGCGGCACAGTGCAGGCGCGGCTCGCGAAGCTCGAGGCGCGCGGCGTGATCCGGGGCTACGGGCCCGAGGTCGACGCCGCCGCGATCGACCATCCGATCCAGGCCTATGTGATGCTCGAGCTCACCCAGGGGCGGCTGGGCGAGGCCGTGGAGATGCTCGAGGCCACGCCCGAGATCCTCTCGGTGGACGCGGTGAGCGGGCCCGAGGACCTGATCTGCCGGGTGGCCGCGCGCGACACCGAGCATCTCCAGGCGATCGTCAACCGCGTGCTCGCCGGGCAGGCGATCCGCCGCTCCACGAGCTACATCGTGCTGAGCCGTCCGGTGCGGCTGCGCCTGCAGCCGCTGGTCGACGCGGTGGGCGCCGGGGCCAAGCCGAAGCGCCGCGGGCGCTGACGGCCGAGCGCGAGCTCAGTGGGCCTGTCTCGGTTGGGCAAGCCCGGCGGGCGCACGGCGGCCGCGGCCCCGGCCCCAGGGCCAGAGCCGCGCCACCTCGGGCCGCAGCCCCGGATGCGAGCCGTAGACGAGCAGCACGAGCATGGTCCCGTAGATAGGCAGGTGCCCGATCAGCTCGATCTCGCCGAAGAAGAACAGCGTCGCGTTGAAGGGGATGCCGGCCGCCAGCACCACCACCTGCGGCAGGGCGCCCGAGATCAGCAGCAGCCCGAACATCACCTCGATCGCGCCCGCCACGCGAATGAACGAAAGGTCGGACCAGCCGAGGCCGAGCTCGGCCGCGAGGTTGAACTGCGGGTACTCGGCGAGGAAGCGCAGCGCGAGATCCGGCTGCGCGAGCTTCTCCACGAAGGCCACGATGATCAGGGCCGCTCCCACCGCGATCCGCAGGGACCAGACCGCGCGCGCTACGGCCTCGGGCGAAGGGTCGCGCAGCGAGCCAAGCTCCCAGTCGGCCGACCAGCGCCCGGGTCCACTGAAGAGGAGGAACACAGCCGGTCCGAGCAGGTCGATCCGCTGGAGCACCGGCAGGACGCCGAACTCGAGCATCCCGACCGGCCCCGCCGCCACGAGCAGCCAGGCCGCCGCGCGCACGTGCCAGCCGGCGATCATCAGCGCGCCGGTGAGCGCCATCACGGCGCCGAGCAGCACGCCGGGGAGGTCGAAGGCGAGGTCCATCGCCGGCGACAGGTAGACGCCGAGCGAGAGCAGTCCGATCAGCGACACCGCCAGGTGGATGCGCACCGCGAACGGCATCCAGGCGGCCATTCGGGCCAGGAACGACACGTCGAGCCCGGGCCGGAGCCGAGCCGCCGCTCGGAATGCCACGGCCACCGCCAGCGCGGCGGCCAGCAGGCCGAGCGTGAGCGCCTCGCCGGCGAAGCCCCAATCGCTCGCCACGTCGTCGCGGACGAACCAGGTCTCGTGTGCGAGCGGAGCGATCACGCGGACGCGCAGCCTATGCCTGCACGTAGCCCGCGAGCACGCTCAGCACGGCCCGCTCCTGCCCGCCGCCGGCGGGCGCCATCGGCGCGCCGTCCGCGCGTACCCGCCGCCCGCGGTCACGCCATCGAGGTCGGGCCCCGCCAAACCCGGCGGCCGGGGCCCAGCGGCTAGCGCGCCGCGCCCTCCAGCGGAGCCGCTCCGCCCCTGCGGGCGGGCGCCGCGCCGCGCTCGCGCTCCGCCACGCGCTCCGGCGCGATCCGCACGACGTTGTGCGCCAGCCCGAGCTTCTCGAGTCCCTTGATCACGAGCTCGGAGGGGTCGAGCTCCCAGCGCTTCAGGCCGTGCGCCGCCGAGCGTGGGAACGCGTGGTGGTTGTGGTGCCAGGACTCCCCGAACGAGAGCAGCGCAAGCCACGGGACGTTCGTTGAGTGGTCGTCGGTCTCGAACCGGCGCTTGCCGAGGAAGTGGCAGACGGAGTTGACGCTCCACGTGATGTGGTGCACGAAGAAGATGCGCACGAGGCCGCCCCAGAGCAGCCCGGTGGCGGCGCCCGCGAGGCTCCAGCCGCTTAGCGCCCAGCCCGCGAGGGCCGGTATAGCGAGGCTCGCGAGCACGATCAGCGGGAAGCGCCGGTTGATCGCCCGCATGCCGCGATCCTCGTAGAGGTCGCGCGCGTATTGCCGCGGCGAAGCCTGCCCCTGGTGGTCGAGCAGCCAGCCCACGTGCGCGTGCCAGAGCCCGCGCATCACACCGGCCACGCCGTCGCCGTGGCCCACGTGGGGGCTGTGCGGATCGCCCTCCTCGTCGGCGTGCGCGTGGTGCTTGCGGTGGTCGGCCACCCAGCGCATCACAGGGCCCTGGACCGCCATCGAACCGAGCACGGCGAACGTGTACTCGAGCCACTTCGGCACCGCGAACGCGCGGTGGGTGAGCAGGCGGTGGAAGCCCACGGTCACGCCCAGCCCGGTGAGCACGTACATGGTGGCGAGGATCGCCAGGTCGGTGACCGACACCGCCCGGTTCCAGAGGATCACGATCGCGGCGAGCGTGGCCAGGAACGGAATCAGCACCGCGCCGAGGTTGACGCGCTTCTCGAGTGTGGACATGTACCAAGGATCCCCGTCCACCGGCAAACCTAATACGATCCGGCGATCGAACTTCACCACGGGTTTTACTCATCCAGATGATGAAAACGCTCGACCCCGAGCCCTGGCGCGGGCTGCCGCCGAGCGCGGCGGCGGTGATCGAGCCCGAGCTCGGACCGGTCACCGACGAGATCCTCGTCACGATCGCCCGCGAGGTGCCCGAGTACGCGCGTCCGCTCGAGGGAGCCTTCGGACGCGCAGTGCGCACCGGTGTCAGCGAGGCGCTGCGCCAGTTCGTGGCGCTGGTGCGCGATCCGGCGGCCGGTCGCGGCCAGGGGCGGGAGGTCTACGTGGCGCTAGGACGCGGCGAGCTGCGCCAGGGACGCACGCTGGACGCGCTCCAGTCCGCCTACCGCGTCGGAGCACGGGTGGCCTGGCGGCGCTTCGCGGCTGCCGCGGCCCGCGCCGGCCTGGAGGTGGACGTGCTGAGCCTGCTCGCGGAGTCGATCTTCGCCTACATCGAGGAGATCTCAGCCGACTCGGTGGAGGGCTACAGCGAGGAGCAGGCGCAGCTCGAGGGCGAGCGCCGGCGGCGGCGCCGCGAGCTGGTCGCGCTGCTTCTGCGCGAGCCCCCTGCGGGCGAGCTCGACCTGCGTACGGCGGCCGATGCCGCCGGCTGGGCGCTCCCGCGCAGCGCCGCCGCGCTCGCCTGCCCGGAGGGCGAGCTCGAGCGGCTCAGGCAGCGGCTCCCGCCCGACACCCTGGCCACGACGCTGGATGGGCTCGGATGCGCGGTGGCGCCCGACCCGGTGGGCCCCGGCCGGCACGCCCAG
>DASQNF010000150.1:0-18995 GCA_035645115.1 Thermoleophilaceae bacterium
GTGCGCACGCACCTCCCCGACGCCCTGCCGATCCTGCCGCTGCGCGACAGCGTGCCGTTCCCCGAGACGCTCACCCCTCTCGCCATCGGCCAGGAGCGCTCGATCCAGCTGGTCAACGACGTGCTCGCCGGCAACCGCATGCTCGCGATGCTGGCATCGAAGGACTCCGAGGAGGAGGAGCCGGGACCCGACGGGCTCTACCGGGTGGGGGTGGCCGGCGTGGTCGCTCGCATGCTCAAGGTGCCCGACGGCACGCTTCGCATCCTCGTGCACGGCGCGCAGCGCGTGGAGGTCGTCGAGTTCACCGCCACCCGGCCGTACCTGGTGGCGAAGATCTCGGAGGCGCCCGACGTAATTCGTCCCTCGGCGGAGCTCGAGGCGCTTCACCGCAACGTCCAGACCACCTTCTCGCGGATCATCGAGGAGCTCCCCTACCTGCCCGAGGAGCTGCTGGTGGCGGTCACGAACCTGGACGACCCGACGGAGCTCGCGCACATGATCGCCGGCGCGTTGCGGATCCAGACCGAGGAGAAGCAGCGCCTGCTCGAGGAGCGCGACGTGACCAAGCGGCTGCGGCGGCTCTCCGAGGTGCTCGCCCGCGAGCTCGAGCTCGTCGAGATCGGGACGAAGATCCAGTCGCAGGTTCACTCCGAGATGGAGAAGGGCCAGCGCGAGTACTTCCTGCGCCAGCAGCTGAAGGCGATCCAGGAGGAGCTCGGGGAGGTCGACGAGCAGGAGGCCGAGGCCGCCGAGCTGCGCCGCCAGCTCGAGGAGGCAGAGCTGCCCGAGCACGCCTGGAAGCAGGCCGAGCGCGAGCTCTCTCGCTTCGAGAAGCTGCCGCCGCAGGCGGCCGAGCACGGGGTCATCCGTACCTACCTCGAATGGCTCGCATCGCTGCCGTGGTCGAAGGCGAACGTGGACAACCTCGACCTGAAGCACGCCCGTGAGACGCTCGATCGCGACCACTACGACATACAGAAGGTCAAGGACCGCATCCTCGAGTTCCTCGCCGTGCGCAAGCTGAAGCCGGACGCCCGCTCCTCGATCCTCTGCTTCGTCGGGCCCCCGGGCGTGGGCAAGACCTCGCTGGGCCGCTCTGTGGCCGCCGCGATGGGGCGCGCGTTCGAGCGCATCTCGGTGGGAGGCGTCCGGGACGAGTCCGAGATCCGCGGTCACCGGCGCACCTACATCGGGGCGATGCCGGGAACGATCGTGCGCGCGCTGCGCGACGCGGGGTCGAACAACCCGGTGTTCATGATCGACGAGATCGACAAGATGGGCGCCGACTTCCGCGGCGACCCCGCCAGCGCCATGCTCGAGGTGCTCGATCCCGAGCAGAACTCGAGCTTCCGCGACCACTATCTCGACCTGCCGTTCGACCTCTCGAGCTGCTTCTTCATCTGCACCGCGAACCAGCTCGACACCGTGCCGCCTGCCCTGCGTGACCGCATGGAGCTGATCGAGCTGTCCGGCTACACCCACGAGGAGAAGCGCGAGATCGCCAAGCGCTACCTGGTGCCGCGCCAGATGGAGCACAACGGGGTGGGCCGATCGAAGATCGAGTTCACCGACGAGGCTCTCGACCTCGTCATCGACGGCTATACGCACGAAGCCGGCGTGCGCTCGCTCGAGCGCGAGCTGGGCTCGCTCTGCCGCAAGGTGGCGCGCGAGTTCGCCGAGGGCAAGCGCAGGTCGAAGCGCACCATCCGCCCGCCGGTGGTGCGGCAGCTGCTGGGCAAGCCGCACTTCGAGCCGGACGTCCAGCAGCGCACGGACGAGCCCGGAGTCGCCACCGGGCTGGCGTGGACGCCGGCGGGCGGCGACATCCTGTTCGTGGAGGCCACCGCCTTCCCGGGCGACGGCAAGCTCCAGATCACGGGCCAGCTCGGCGACGTGATGAAGGAGTCGGCTGCGGCGGCGCTCTCCTACGTCAAGTCGGTCGACAACGGCGTGCCCGACGGCTTCTTCCGCGAGCACGACCTGCACCTGCACGTACCCGCCGGAGCGATTCCGAAGGACGGCCCGAGCGCAGGCATCACGATGGCCACGGCGCTCGCCTCCCGCGCCACCGGGCGCCCGGTGCGCTCCGACACGGCGATGACCGGGGAGATCACCCTGACCGGCAAGGTGCTGCCGATCGGCGGCCTCAAGGAAAAGGCGCTCGCCGCGCAGCGGGCCGGGATCAACCGCCTGATCGTCCCGCGCCGCAACGAGGCTGACATCGACGACATCCCGGCGCACCTGCGCCGCAAGATGAAGTTCGTCTTCGTCGACGGCGTGGACGAGGTGCTGGAAGCGGCGCTCCAGAAGCAGCGCAAGCGCTAGGCGAGCGGACGGCTTTGTTCCGACCCGCCGCGTCCGGGTATGGTTCACCCCCGGAGTCAGCGGATCGAGGAGAGCAATGGCAGCGAAGAAGAAGGCCGCAAAGGCCGGCGCTGGAGCGTTTGCCGCCGGCCAGGCGGTTCGCTCCAATACCTACGTGCAGCGCCTGATCGAGGACGCGGAGCTGCGCGACAACCTGAAGGGCGCGTTCGGCTCCGCGAAGAAGGCGTATTCGCGGATGAACGGCAAGGGCCCCGTGAAGGCCGTGTTCGAGGACAAGAAGGCCCAGCGCGACCTCCGTGAGACGGCGTTCTCGCTGAGGGACGCAGCCGAGTCGCTGCGCGGGTCGAAGAAGCGCAAGGGCCGCAAGCGCCGTGTGCTGCTCCTCGGGCTGGTCGGGGCGGGCGTGGCGCTCGCCGCCAGCGAGGGCCTGCGCAAGAAGGTCCTCGACGCCCTGTTCGGTGCCGAGGAGGAGTTCGAGTACACGGCGAGCACGACCCCCGACGTCGGCTCCACCATGAGCTCGAGCTCGAGCGAGCCGGTCGGGACCGCCTGACGCGCGGCGGCCCGCGAGCCGCCTGGTTCTGCGAGGGGCGTCTTGGGGGCGCCCCTCTTCTTTGCGAGATCAGCGCCCCGCTCCGGGCGCGGGCGTCGGCCCGGGCGATCCGGCATGGGTGTGGCGCTCGCGGCGCGCGCACGGCGTCGGCTCCGCGTTTCCGGCGACGGCCGCCGCTCCCGAGCGCTCTGGCTGGCCGGCCAGCTAGCATGCCGTGGATGGAGGCCTCTGTCGAAGCAGCCCGTGGGCTCGAGGGCGCCAAGGCACAGCGGATCATCGCCGCCATGCGTGAGAGCGTGAGCCGACGCGGGGCCGCCGGCTCGACCTTCGACCACGTCGCCCGCGAGGCAGGCGTCTCCCGCGGCCTCCTGCACTACTACTTCGGATCGAAGGAGCGCCTGCTGGTCGAGGTCGTCCGCCACGACTGCGAGATCCGCAACCGGAACATGGACGAGCGCCTCGCACGCGCGGGCAGCGTCGACGAGGTCCTGGAGGCGCTCATCGTCGGGCTGAACGAGTTCCTCGAGGACGATCCGGGCGCCCCGGCGGTGATCTACGAGATGCTGAGCGCCTCGCGGCACTCCGAGGAGATCCGCGCCGAGCTGGCCGAGCTCTACCGCCAGTGGCGCGAGCGGCTGGCGGGGTGGCTGCGCGAGAAGGAACGGGAAGGCGTGGTGCGGCTCGAGACCGACCCCGAGGCGATCGCCTCGATCCTGTTCGCGCTCGGCGACGGCTTCGGGATCCAGGTGCTCTCGGACCCGGACTGGGACCGCCGGGCCGCCTTCGAGCTCGGCGTGGCGAGCGCCCGCCGGATGCTGGGCGCCTGAGCGGCGCCTCCGGGGGGCCGCTCCTTCCTCCGGCCGCCGCTTCTCCGCCGGCCGCCCGTCCTCCCTTCGGCCGCCGGTCCTTCCTCGGCCGCCGGTCGTTCCCCGGCCGTCAGTCCTTCGACGACGACGACGACGACGACGACGAGGAGGAGGACTGCTTGGAGCTCCCGGACTCCTTCGAGGCCGAGCTCTTGGAATCGGGTCCCTTGCTGTCAGAGCCCTTCGAGTCCGAGCCCTTCGAGTCCGACTTGGACTCTCCCGTCTCCGACGCGGCGCCCTTCTTTTGCTTGCCGTAGTCCGTGTTGTAGAAACCGGAGCCCTTGAAGTGGACCGCCACCGGGTGGAACACGCGCTGAACCGGGGCCGCGCAGGTGGAGCAGCTCGACACGGGATCGTCCGTCATGCGCTGCATGACCTCGAACGTGTGACCCCGCTCGCAGCGGTACTCGTAGATCGGCATGGCACTTCGAGTATAGGAGTGCCGAGGTTCCCCGGAGGGTGACCAGGCGACCTCGCACCCGCTCTACAGTGCGGAATCTGCGCACGACGTGAACGTCTGGCGACGCTGCGCGGCACGTCGGATGTTCGCGTGACGTTCGCCGCCCCCTTGTGATACCCCCGTTGCAATGCTGGGTGCATGAACACGCACATGCCGACGCGAGACGGCACGGTCCTGCTCTCACCCGCCGACGCCGCCCGGTTGGCGCAGGTGTCCCGGGACACGATCTACCGCGAGATTAAGCGCGGCGAGCTGCCCGCCCGTCACGTAGGCCGGCAGTTGCGGATCCACCCGGCTGAGTTCCGGGCCTCCCTCGACGAAGGAAAGGCGCGAGCCGATGTCGCGTAGGGCCAAAGTGTCCGCCCACGCTGAGCTCGACCAGCTCAAGCTGCGGCCGCAACCGAGTGCGTCTATCACCCTGAGCTCCAGCTGGAGGCCGAGGCCGCCAAGCTCGAGGCTGAGCAAGCGTCCAGCGCCATAACCGCCGGGTATGCCGCCGAGGACCAGCGTGCCGTTACAGCTGCCCGCAGAGCCGAGGAGGCCGCCGATGCCAAGGTCAAGGATCTCTAGCACCGGCTAGCCGGGGCCGAGCTGCGCATCGAGCGGGCCCAAGCCGAGGTCAATACTTACCTCGCTGAGCACGCACGTGACCTACTCGAGGAGCGCGAGCTCGATGCGCGTGAGCTGGCCGAGGCACTGACCCGTGCGGGGTACGAGGCAGTGCGCCTGCACCGCGCTTACCGTGTGCTGCGCTCCGAGATCGACCGGCTGGTGGGATCGGTACCGGGCGCGAGCCCACGTGCCGATGGCCCTGAACCGACCCACCCATGGGAGGCTCAGCTTCAGGTCTCGAGCGAGTCCTGCGTGACTTCCCTGAGGTCCCTGCACCGCTGCCGCGCTGGGCTGGGCTCGAGGCTCGCGAGCGCCAGGACAACGCGAACGCGATCGAGCGGCGGCGCCGCAGCGGCGGACTGTCCGCTGACGAGCAGGCCGCGCTGGCCATTGGGCGCGCGGTCACGATCAAATGACTTCGCCCTCCTTGCTGGGCGTCGTAGCTGCTTCGAGCCCGTCGCTCATGAGCTTCCACGTGAGTGACGGGCTCGGCAGCAGCGAAAGGTGGAGCGGGACCGTCGCCCCCAAGGGACCCTTCCCTGGGTGATTCCCCGCGACGATCCCGCGCGGCGCCTCACCGCGATTCTGCCCGGCACCAAGAGCTTGACCCGTTGCCAGGGGCTGAAAAATGGACCATTGCAGGGATTTGCGGTCGGTGGCAGGGTGGCGCTGGGGGCGCAGGGGGATGGATCGGACATGAACCCCGCACCCCCCGTCACCCGGCCACCTCGCGGGAAAAAAAACGGGTTCTCCGCCACAGAAAAGCCATGTGCGAGCTGTGGCAAGCTGTTTGTGCCGAATCAACGGGGTCGCCCGCGCCGTTTCTGCGCTGAGTGCGCCGCACCGACCGCCGCTGGCCGCCGTTGGCGGGAGCAGAACCCGGAGGCGGCGGCCGCCGTCAATGCTCGCAAGCGGGTGGCGCACGAGTCACGGGCTTGCCTGGTGTGCGATGAGGAGTTCGTGCCGCAGCGCGTCACTGGGCGCTTCTGCTCGGATAAGTGCCGCTGGCCTGGAAGTACGAACTCGGCAGGCTGAGGAAGGCGGCGTAGATGGCCCGCTCACGCGAGCCGCTCAGTGCCCATGAGCTCGGCCTGCAACTCCGTCAGTCGCCGTAGCGTGGGCGCCGCGCCCACTAGGTCCAACGCAGGTGTGCGCTCGGCGCCGCTGGGGACGCGGAGGTGTCCCTAAGGGGGCGACGTAGGATGGCGCCGCATGAGCGTTCAACGTGTCGGCGGGTGCGCCTGCGGGGCGCTGCGGTACGGGCTCGTGTCTGAGCCGTTGTTCATCCACTGCTGCCACTGCTTGCACTGCCAGCGTCAGACCGGCAGCACCTTTGTCGTTAACTTGCTGATCGAGGCTAACCGTGTGCAGGTACTCGCGGGAGCGCCGCAACCGGTTGACGTGCCACGCGACACTGGCAGCGCGCAACGGATCTTTCGGTGCCCCGAATGTCAGGTCGCGATCTTCAGCGAGTACGGCTACCCGGGGGTGCTGTTCGTCAGGGGCGGGACGCTTGACGATCCGATCGAAATCGCGCCGGACGTGCATATCTACACCCGCTCAAAGGTTGCGTGGGTCACAGTCCCGGAGGGAACCCCGGCCTTCGAGGCGGACTACGACCATAAGAAGCTCTGGCCGGCGGAGAGCCTCGGCCGCCTCGAAGCGACGTAGATCAGTACTGGACGAAGGGCTATGGCTGAGGTAGGTACCGGCGGGGGTCTCCTTCACTTCCTCTCCCCTCGTGGTTCCCACGCCGAGCCAGCGGGCCGGGGAGGCCACCGATCTTGGAAGCACAGCAACCAGCTCAGAGTCAGTCCGCTCGAATCTCGACGGCTGCCGTACAGCTGCTACGCGAGTACACGGGGCGCGGGCCGACCAAGGCGAAGACCACCATCGGGGAGGACTCGGTGCTCGTCATGCTGGCCGACACACTGACCCAGGCAGAGCGCGCACTTGTGGAGTATGGGAATCCCGAGCTCGTCTTGCAGACCAGGCACGAGTTTTAGAACGCCATGCGCCAGGACCTCATAGGGATAGTGGAGCGAGAGACGGGACGGAAGGTGGTCGCGTTCATGAGCGACATCCACATTGACCCCGACCTTGCCGCCGAAATCTTCGCGCTCGAGCCCGTTTCCGCCTAGCGCGTCCGGGTATCCGAGAGAGGATCCGCCTCAGGCGTGGGGCGGATGCAGTTCCCCGGACGCACTCTCGGGCGGACTTGGCTCTGGCCTCTCTGGCGGGACAGCGGCAAAGGACGCCCACCTTTTTTAGCTAGGGGGCCTGGCACCTCCCTGCCGATGGCCAGGCGACCGACCGACGGTGTCGCGCCGGAGATCCTGCGGGAGGGTGTTCCTCGCCGAAGTTCTTATTCCGGGGCGTGGGTAGGAGGCAGCGATGACTGGACGCGATCCCGACGAGATCTGGGGCCAGAGCGCCGAGGAGGGCCAGCGACGACTGAGCCGAGGACCGGCGGGGCTGACGGCCACCGGCTTCGTCGGCGGCGTCGACGTCATGCTCGGGGTGATGGCCCTGACGGTGGTCTCGGGCGCCCTCGCCGTGTCTCTTCCCGAGGAGATCGCGCACGTCGGGGGGTCGCTCGTCTTCGGCATTGGCCTGGTGTTGCTCGTGGTTGGCCGGTCCGAGCTGTTTACCGAGAACTTCCTCGTGCCGATCGCCGGCGTCATCCGCGGACGCTCGGGCCCGACGGACGTGCTGCGGCTCTGGGGCGTCACGATGCTCGCCAACCTCGTCGGCCTGCTTATAGTCGCGGCCATCCTCACGCGCGCAGGGCTCGTTCCTCCAGAGACGCTGGACGCGGCCGGCAAGCTCGCCGACACCTTCGCGAAGCGCGACCTCGTCGCTGCCGGCCTGAGCGCTGTCGTGGCCGGCACGATCATGACACTGTTGACCTGGCTGACGCACGCAGCCGAGGGGGACTCCGCGCGGGTGCTGATCGCAATGCTGATCGGCTTCCTGCTCGCCGTCCCGAGCCTCAACCACGCCGTGGTCTCGGTGGGCGAGATGGGCTTCGGCCTGTTCGCCGGCACGACTGAGAAAGCGACCTGGGCCGACCTCGCCCAGAACTTCCCGGTCGCGGTCGTCGGGAACCTGCTCGGAGGGCTCGCCTTCGTGACGCTAGCGCGCGCGCTCCAGGTCCGTGGCGAGCCGGCCAAAGACGAGATCGCATAGCGTAGGCTTGACGCAGCAGCGTGTTCCAAGCAGGGCACGGCTGATCTTCTAGGGAGAAGGCGGACCACACCGCCTCTTCGACCGGAAGAGCGGGACCGCCGCGAGGGCGCGAGGGGCGCCGTCGAGCCACGGAGAGCCCTCTCGGGAGCAACCTCCGCGACGACCCGCTCCGCGCGTTTACCCGGGACACGAGCTTGACCCACGGGAGGGCACGGCGCCGTGCTCGAGCGACAAGAGGGGCGGTCCGCCGCCGGGTCCCTAGCCGTGGCAACGGCGGGTGGTCCCCCGCGCCGTCCCGCCGGGCGCATCTACCCCGGGCACTCAAAGCTGACCCACTTGCAGGGAAAAGGTCAGGACCGAGTGCCGTGGGGGCTATCGGTCGTCCCGCTTTGCGCTTACGCGCCGGCGTCGCCGCACCAAACGCGGGCCGTCGCAGCGGGACTTCCAAACGCCACGACGGCCCCACCACAGGAATTCCCCAATCCCCATGGTCCGAGGACAGCCTAAAGGGGATTGAGCGGGACGGGGCGATTTGCCAGACGCGCGAGTAGGTTGCCCCGCTACCTCGGCAGGGTGCGCGCCGAGCGAGCCTTGTCAGCCCTTGACTTCGGCGGCCGCCTGCCAGCTTTCCGCTGCGGCTCTATCGGGGTTGGTGTCGGTGACTACTTGTCTCCCTCGTCGTCGGCAAGCGCCCGTCCCACGGCTGAATACACCCTCGGTGGGTTTGCGCGGGATGGGGCGATGGGCCACGCAATAAATCCAGACCGCGATCTGATGTGGGCACGCTTGACGACGAAGGGCCCCTGACGGGGCCCTTCGCCTTCGCTGACGGCACAACCCTTCCCGCGCCGTCAAGCTGTCGCGCGGTCAGGCGCGTTGGGGTTTACCCCTGCCGGGGCTAGTCCTCCTGCGCATCGCGGACCTTCTGCGAGACGCACCTGCCGAAGGCGTTGCGGTTGTTTTGGTTGGTGCCGTACTCGTCGCGGAAGTCGTCGAGGTCTGCCTCGCGCTCGGCCATGCAGGCCTGCGCGGCTTCCTTGATGTCCTCGGCGTCCTCCCGGTCTCCCTTGTCCATCTCCTGCTTGTTGGCCTTCGCCTTGGTGGAGACGCACTTGCCGAACGCGTTGCTGAGGTTCTCGTTGGTGCCGTAGAACTGCTCGAACGTCTTGCCCTCATGCTCCGCGACCGCCTTGAAGTCCTCGTCGGACATCGCCCGCTCAACTTGGCACTCCTTGGCGGCGTTAGCGCGCGCCTGCTGACGCTCCTGCGCCTCCTCGCGCGCCGTGGCCGAGACGCACCTGCCGAACGGAGTACGGCCGCTCGCGTTCGTGCCCCACTTGACCCGGAACGCGAGCTGCGTGGCGGCCTGGCTTCCGCGCTCGAAGCGACACTCCTGGGCGGCGTTCCTCTGGTCCGTCTGCGTCGGCCTGTCCGCCGAAGCAGCTGCCGGGATGGCGAGCGCAACAAGCGAAGCCGCCCCGACAATCATCCTGGTGTTCATACGTACCCCTTTCGTTGCCTAACCCTGCGAACGCTTAAATCCGCCCTAGGTTGCGGAGTGGGGCACGGCCCACCGCAAGCTGTTCGAAGAGCGGACGGCAGTGCGCACGTAGGCGCGTTTTGTGACACCCGTACTGCGACGATGGCGGTGGTCGTCCGACTCCTTCCCGGACGTGGCTTGGTGGACGCCGGCCCCTGCGGGGGCCGGCGCCCCACCAGACAGTCGGGCGTCCGTCGTACCATCACACAAGCCACTTTTGGAAGGAACGAGATGAAGGGCAAGACGGCTACTGCCAGTATCGGGGCGAGGTTCGGCTTCCCACCCTCCGGGCCGATGACTGAGTCTCGGATGTGCTCGGAGTGACGAGCGGGTGCCCCTTGGTGCTGGTCACCTCCCCATGCGCACGATTGGTCTGACCGCCAAAGAGCGGGAGCGCGCCCGTCTGCAGGTCAGCGCCCGGCCTCGGCCAACCGCTGATCGCCCTCGAGTTCGTACTCGGGGCGCTGGCCGTCCGAAGGCGCAGTCATCGCGCTCAAGCAGCCGGTCGGGGGACTCGGGCGAAGACGGTGAAGGACCGCCCGCAGCCGAGCCTTGCTCGAATGGCTGCGGGCGACCACGCCGGGCGGAGCTGGAACCGCCACATCGCTACTACTGCACGGACGAGTGCCGCCGGGAGCATCAGCGCGCACGCCAGAACGAGTCACGCGACCGTGACCGTGCGCGCCGCGCAGCCGAGCGGCCCGGCGTCGACCGACATTGCCGAGACCCGTACGAACAGCTAGCGCCGCACGAGTACGAGGCGCTGCGCAAGCGCGTCAACGACGGGTGCGACTGCAACGGCACCCGACTCCTTCTCGACAGTCCCGACCACTGCTCCTGGTGCGGCCACGAAACGGGCGATTCGGCTCTACTAAGCCAAGCGTGACGGTCGTGACGGTCGTGCGGTCTTGCCGACACTTCCAATCTGGTGGGCGGTGTCGAGCTGATGGGCCGCCCGCCGCTCCCGCCCGGCACCCGCACGATCGACTCTCACGGCTACGTGCGCGAGAAGCAGCCCGAACCACGCGCTCGCGTGCGCGGGCTGGGTGAGGCTCCACCGCGCCGAGCTTTATGACGCCATCGGCCCCGGCATGCATCCCTGCCACCACTGCGGCGACCTCGTCGAGTGGGGCATCACCATCGACGTCGACCACCTCGACCACAACCGCCAGAACAACCGCCTCGAGAACCTGGCCGTGGCGTGCCGTGGCTGCCAGAACCGCCAGCGCCGATTCTGTCTAAGCAAGAACTCCGCTCGGCCGGAAGCGCCGCAATGACCGGGCTGCTGGCCACCCTGCTCGCGGAGCTCGGGGCACGTCCTTGTGAGGCGGATGTTCGCGTGACGTTCGCGAACTGACGCTGGACGGCCGGCAAATCCGCTCGCAGAGCGGGGTTCCTGGCCACGATGGTACTCCGAGTATAGGAGTGCCGAGGTCGGCTCATAGTTCGAGCAGGGCCTCGGAACCGGGCTGCAGCGCGGGATCCGCACAAGGGCGAACGCCCCGCGACGCCCGGCCACGCCGGGTGTCCGCGTCCCGCTTCGCGCCGCGCCCGCTCGGCGGCCGGCACGTCGCCGCCACTCCCGGCGGGGGCTTACAGCTCGGCCTTGACCTCGCAGCGGTCGATCGACGCCCGCGTCCCCGGGGTGTCGGACGGGTCCATCGCGTCGAGCGGTCCCTCCGCTGGCGGGGATGTCCACCGCCGGCCCCTGGCGTGACTCCATCTCGGCCAACCGCCCGGCCAGGCGCTCGGGATCGACGTCCGTGAACCTGACGACGCGTGCGTGCATGAGCTCCCTCCTTCGTTTCGGTGATGCGAACCTACACCGTCGTCGGCCGGCGTTTCCAGGGAAGTCGCTGGCCCCGCCGATAGCCTGCGCGGCGATGGTGACCATGGACAAGATCGTCGCGCTCTGCAAGCGCCGCGGCTTCGTCTTCCCGGCGTCGGAGATCTACGGGGGGATCGCCAACACCTACGACTACGGGCACTACGGCGTGCTGCTCAAGAACAACGTGATAGCCCAGTGGTGGAAGGCGATGACCCAGGAACGCGACGACGTGGTGGCGCTCGACTCGGCGATCATCCAGCACCCGCGCGCGTGGGAGGCGTCCGGCCACCTCGGCGGGTTCGCCGACCCCCTGGTGGACTGCCGCACCTGCAAGCGCCGCTTTCGCGCCGATCACCTCGAGGAGGAGCGCGCCGGCGCGGGCGCGAACCCGGAGCTGCGCTGCGGCAGGGCGCCCTCGAAGCTCCCGGGCGAGCACCCGGACTGCGACCTGACCGACGCCCGCGAGTTCAACCTCATGTTCGAGACCCAGATCGGACCGGTCAAGGACGCCGGCTCCACCGTCTACTTGCGCCCGGAGACCGCCCAGGGCATCTTCCTCGACTTCAAGGCCACCCTCCAGTACGCCCGCCGCAAGCCCCCGTTCGGGATCGCGCAGGTGGGCAAGTCGTTTCGCAACGAGATCACGCCCGGCAACTTCGTCTTCCGCACGCTCGAGTTCGAGCAGATGGAGATGGAGTTCTTCGTGCCGCCGGACGACGCCGCGCGCTGGCACGACTACTGGATGAGCGAGCGCATGGGCTGGTACACGGGGCTCGGGCTCGACGCCGAGAAGCTGCGCCTGCGCGCGCACGGCCCGGAGGAGCTCTCGCACTACTCGCGGGCCACCAGCGACATCGAGTACCTCTACCCGATCGGATGGTCGGAGCTGGAGGGGATCGCCAACCGCGGTGACTTCGACCTGACCCAGCACGCCAATCACTCGGGCGAGAAGCTCGAGTACGTGGACACCGCCACCCAGGAGCGCTACGTGCCGCACGTGATCGAGCCGGCCGGCGGCGTGGGGCGCACGCTCCTGGCGCTGCTCTGCGACGGCTATCGCGAGGAGGAGATCGAGGGCCGCGGGCGCACCGTGCTCGGGCTCCACCCGAAGCTCGCGCCCGTGAAGGTGGCGGTGCTGCCGCTCGTGAACCGCGACGGCATGCCGGAGCTGGCCCGCAAGCTCTACGAGGACCTGCGCTCGCGCATGGCGGCCGAGTACGACGCGGGCGGCTCGATCGGCAAGCGCTACCGCCGCCAGGACGAGATCGGCACGCCCTGGGGCGTCACCGTGGACGGGCAGACGAGCGAGGACGGGACGGTGACCCTGCGCGACCGCGACTCGCTGGAGCAGCAGCGCATCGCGATCGGCGAGCTCGGCGCCGAGCTCGAGCGCAGGCTGGCCGCGGCCGGCTAGCGAGCCGCCGGCGCCGGCCGGCGGCGCCCGCGCTCAGCTTCCGTCGAGCAGCTTGCGCACGGCGTCGCGCTTGGCGCCGTCGGAGACGAACAGGTTGCCGGGCTGGCAGAGCCCCGTCTGCTCGCACAGGGAGGTCTCGATCACCTCGCTGTCACCCACGCCGCCGCTTGCGATGTCCGCGAACAGCGCCATCAGGGCGGGCCCGCGCATGTCCGACTTGAGCGTGCGCGGCGCGTGCCAGCTCACCCACGGCAGGCGCAGGAACGTGCTCGGCGACTTGACCTGACCCGAGATCCCGCTCAGCACCTCCTGCTGGCGCGCGGCCCGGTCGCGGTCGTCCTCGCCGGGCGCGCAGGTGTTCTTGCGCACCCGCGCGAAGCCGAGCGCGCGCCGGCCGTCGACCTCGTTCTCGCCGCGCCGGAAGCGGATGCCCTTCCAGAAGTTGTCGAACGGCGGCGAGCAGATCCTCGACTTCGACCTGACCGTGATCCCTCCGAGCGCGTCGATGAAGTCCGGGAAGCGCGCGAAGTCCACCTCGACCAGGTGGTTGATCTCGAGTCCGTTGCCGAGGAAGCTCTCGACCGTCTCGATCGCCAGCGCGGCCCCGCCTAACGCGTACGCGGCGTTGATCTTCGCGGCGCCGTGACCGGGAACCTCGGCCTGGACGTCACGCGGGATCGACAGCTTGCGCACGCTGCCGAACGCGGCTCGGACCAGCATGATCGAGTCCGAGCGGCCGGGGCCGGTGGCGGACTCGTCGATCGACTCGCCCGTGCGAGCGTCGGAGCCGAGCACCAGGATCGTGCTGCCGGTGAACAGGTTGCCGCCGCTTGCGAGCGCACGCTCGGCCTCGTCGGAGATGCCCTCCTGGGTCTGGGCGCTGACCATGAAGAGCACGAGTGAGAGCAGCACCCATACCGCCACTGCCATCGCGACCCACTTGCCGACCCGCCCGAGAGTGATCCTGCCGCGCTCGCGCGGGCGGCGCGGCTCGCCGCCGCCCCCGTCGCGCGCGCGCGAGAGGCGCCCTCTGAGCGCGTCCAGGTCGTCGCCCCCGGCCAGCCGCCCACGTGGCTTCTTGCGGGAGCGGTAGACCTTGTAGTCCGGGGGGCCGGGGTTCGGCTCGTTCACCCCCCTCTGTATATCTACCCGCATGCCCCCCAGGCGTGTGATCGGGATCGACGCCGGCGGGACGAAGCTGCTCGGAGGTGTGGTGGACGAGGCGCTCGTCGTCCATCACCGCGTGCACCGCAGCTGGGGCGGAGCCGACCGCCAGAAGACGCTCGACACCTTCGTGGACGCCGTCGAGGAGGTCCGCGCCGCCGCTCCCGACGCACGCGCCGTGGGGTTCGGCATCCCCGCGCTCGTGGAGTGGGAGACGGGGGTCTCGCGCTGGTCGAACCACCTGCCGCTCGACGAGGTGCCCTTCCGCGACCTGATGAGCGAGCGGCTCGGGCTGCCGGTGGTTGTCGACAACGACGGGAATGCCTCGATGCTGGCCGAAGCGCGCGCCGGTGCAGCACGCTCCGCGCGCCACGCGGTGATGGTGGCGCTGGGCACGGGAATCGGGAGCGGACTGCTCCTGGACGGGCGCCTGTACCGGGGAGCGCGCGGCTTCGCTCCCGAGCTCGGCCACATGGTGCTCAGCCTCGACGGGCCCGACTGCCCGGGGGACTGCCCGGGACGGGGCTGCTTCGAGCTGCTCGTCTCCGGGACCGCGATCGGGGTGCTGGGGCGCTCGCTCGCCGCCGAGCG
The DNA here is from genome assembly GCA_035645115.1 of Thermoleophilaceae bacterium. GTDB lineage: Bacteria > Actinomycetota > Thermoleophilia > Solirubrobacterales > Thermoleophilaceae > JACVRW01. The sequence continues at coordinate 14,543 of DASQNF010000150.1, forward strand.
TCCGGACTCGGAGCTGGGACGGCGCCTTGCCGCGGGCCACGAGGTCAGCGGTGGGATCGTCACGGAGCTGGCGCACGGCGGCGACCCCGCCGCGCGGGCGGTGCTCGCCGAGATCGGCCGCCGGCTGGGGTTCGGGCTCGTGGGCGTGGTCAACGTGTTCAACCCTGAGGTGATCGTGATCGGAGGCGGGGCCGTTGGTGCGGGCGGCCTCTTGATCGAGCCCGCCCGCGAGGTGGTGGCGCGCCACGCGCTCCCGCCCGGCCGCTCGAGCGTGGAGATCGTGCCCGCTCATTTCGGCGACGAGGCCGGGATGCTCGGGGCCGCGCTGATGGCGCTCGAGGGCGAGGGCGGCGCGTGAGGCTGACGGGCGCTCGAGGGCGAGTGCGTGGCGTCAGGCTTGCGGGCGCTCGAGGGGGCGGCGCGTGAGGCCGATCGCGCTCGAGGGCGCTGCGTGACGGGCCGGCTGGTGGTGTGCCCGACGCCGATCGGGAACCTGGAGGACATCACGCTGCGGGCCCTGTCGGCCTTGCGCGAGGCGGACGTGGTCGCCTGCGAGGACACGCGCCGCACGCGCGTGCTGCTCGACCGCTACGGCGTCTCGGCGAAGCTCGTCTCCTACCACGAGCACAACGAGACGGCCCGTTCGGCGGAGCTGGTGGAGAGGATGCGGCAGGGCGCGGTCGTGGCGCTCGTCTCGGACGCGGGCATGCCGCTCGTGTCCGATCCCGGCTACCTGCTCGTGCGCGGCTGCGTGGCGGCCGGGCTGCCGGTGGAGGTGCTGCCCGGGCCGTCGGCGGCGATCACGGCGCTGGTCGCGTCCGGACTGCCCGCGGACGAGTGGCACTTCCACGGTTTCCTGCCACGGAAGAAGGGGGAGCTCGGGCGGCTGCTCGGCGCCCAGGCGCAGACCCTGGTGGCCTTCGAGTCCCCGCGCCGGGTGCCTGCCACGCTGGCGCTGCTCGCCGCGCTCGATTCGGAGCGCGAGGTCGCGGTCTGCCGAGAGCTGACGAAAGTCCACGAGGAGGTGGTGAGGGGCACGGCGGCGGAGATGGCGGCGCGCTACGCGGAGGCGCCGCCACGCGGAGAGGTCGTGCTGGTGATCGGCCCGGCGTCCGCGGCGGTGACCGGGCCGGCGGCCGGCGCTGACCCAGCCGGTCTCGAAGCGCTGCGTCGCCTGGTGGCCGCCGGCGCCCACCCGCGCAAGGCGGCCGGGGTGGTGGCGGAGTTGACCGGCTCGAGCGCGAACGCGCTTTACAGGGCGCTGACCGCCCGGGGTTGAGGGCGGAGCCCTAGGGAAGCCCCGCCGCCGGCTTCCGCTCTGTCCGGCCGGCCTCCTGCAACAGGACGGCCGCATCTGTTACGTCTCGGCCACAGGCCTGCACCAACTCCGCACCAGCCGCGGCTCAACGTGCGCCTCCGGCCGTACGGTCGATGCATGCCTCATGTGCTCCTCACATTCCTCGCCGTCCTGCTCGCCTCGCTCTCCCTCGCCCCTCCGGCGCACGCCGCTTGGACCTGGCCGCTCCGTGGGGAGGTGATCACGCCGTACCGAAACGGCGACGACCCGTACGCCGGCGGTCAGCACCGCGGGATCGACATCGCCGGCACGGTGGGAGCGCCCGTGCTCGCGGCGGCCGCCGGCGAGGTGCGCTTCGCCGGGACGGCCGGCTCGTCGGGGCTGACGGTCAGCGTGCGCACCGCTGACGGCTTCGACACCTCCTACCTCCACCTGTCCTCGACCTCGGTGCGGGCCGGCGAGCGCGTCGTAGCCGGCGATCGCCTCGGCGCGGTCGGCACCAGCGGCACGCGCAGCGCCGCGCAGCCCCACCTCCATTTCGGCGTGCGGGAGGCCGGCTCCGAGCACGCGTACCGCGACCCGCTCGCCTTCCTGCCGCCGCCCCCTGTCGCAGCTCGCCCTGCGCCGGAGCCGGCCCCGGCTCCGCAGCCGATTCTGCTCACGCCCGCGCCGCAGCCGGCGCCAGCCGGGCGCGGGGCGCCCGCGGGTGGTCGGGTGCCGGTCCCGGGCGGCGCACCGGCGCCGCGCGACGCACCGGTTCCGCGCGGCCTCCCGGCGCCGCGAGGCGCGCCTGTTCCGCGGAGGGTGCCCGAACCACGAACCGCCCCCGATACGCGCGGGCAGCCCGCGCCTCGGCTCGGACCCGTGCCCGCCGGCGCGCCGAGCCCGCTGACCGCGCCGCTCTCCCGCCCCACCCCGGCGCAGGGTCCGGTGGGCCACGGCGTAGAGGGGCGTCCCGCTCCGGCGGGTCTCCCAGCTCCGGGTGACGCGGCCGCGTCGCGGCCGGAGCTGGCCGATGGTCGGGCGGGCCTTGGATCAGGCGACGCCGATCAGTCCCCTTCAGCGGCCACGAGCGCGGGCGAGCCCGCGGCCACCGCGGGACGGGGGCCCGCCGCTGCCGTCGCCGCCCGCGGTCCGGCGTCGGGCCCCGACCTCGGCATGCTGCTCGCCTGCGCGGGCCTGCTGCTCGCCGCCGCGCTGCTCGGCGGAACCGGCGAGGGCCGAAAGACGGCCAGAGCCGGCGGCGGCCGCGCCCTTCGCGTCCTGCGACCGCTGCTCGGCCGTGGCTTACGGTTCGAGGGGTGAGGCGGTGGCAGGCCGCTCCAGGTCGCGGCTAAAGTCGCCACTGGATGACGTATTACGTCACCACGCCCATCTACTACGTCAATGGCGAGCCCCACCTCGGGCACGCCTACACGACGATCGCCGCCGACGTGCTCGCTCGGCACATGCGCCAGCGCGGCGAGGACGTGTTCTTCCTCACCGGCACCGACGAGCACGGCGAGCCGGTTGCGCAGGCAGCGGAGCGGCTCGGCATCACACCGCGCGAGCTCGGGGACCGCAACGCGGTGCGCTTCAAGCAGCTCGCGGCACGGCTGAACGCCACGAACGACTTCTTCATCCGCACCACGGACCCCGAGCACATGGACAAGGTCGCCGAGGTGGTGCAGCGGATCCACGACAACGGGCACGTCTACGCCGGCCATTACGAGGGGTGGTACTGCCCCCGTTGCGCGGACTTCAAGACGCAGTCGGAGCTCGACGAGGGCAACCGCTGCCCGATCCACCAGATCGAGCTCGAGATCGAAAAGGAGGACAACTGGTTCTTCCGGCTGTCCCACTTCCAGGAGCCGCTCGAGCGTCTATACGCCGAACAGCCCGACTTCGTCACCCCGCAGAATCGGTACAACGAGGCGCTGTCCTTCATCAAGGGGGGCCTACGCGACCTGTCGCTGAGCCGCGCCCGGCTCAAGTGGGGGGTGCCGGTGCCATGGGACGCGAGCCAGGTGGTCTACGTCTGGATCGACGCCCTGCTCAACTACTACACCGCGCTCTCCTACGCGCGCGAGAGCGAGGATCTCACCGAGCGCTTCTGGCCCGCGAGCGTCCACCTGATCGGGAAGGACATCCTCAAGTTCCACGCGATCATCTGGCCGGCGCTGCTGATGGCCGCCGGCCTGCCGGTGCCCGAGCGGGTGGCGATCCACGGCTACCTGCTGCTCGGCGAGCACAAGATGTCCAAGTCGCTCGGAAACGTGATCGAGCCGCTCCGCGTGGCGGAGATCTATGGCGAGGACGCGCTGCGCTTCTACGTCCTGCGCGAGGTCAGCTTCGGATCGGACGGCGAGGTCTCGCCGGAGGGCTTCGAGAACCGCTACCGGACCGAGCTTGCGAATGAGCTCGGCAATCTCGCCAGCCGCACCGTGGCCATGATCGGCCGTTACCGCGACGGCGTCGTGCCGGATGCGCAGCCGGCCGCCGACGTGGCCGGCCAGTTCGAAGGTCTCTCCGAGGCCGTGCGTGTCAGGGTCGACGCCGTCGAGCTCACGGCTGCCCTGAACGAGATCTGGCGCCGGGTCAAGCTCCTCAACCGCTTCGTGACCGAGGAGGAGCCCTGGAAGCTCGCCAAGGCCGAGGACCAGGCCGATCGGCTCGACCAGGTGCTCTACACGCTCGCCGAGGGCCTGCGCGTGGTGTCCGTCCTGCTGCATCCATTCATGCCGGCGAGCGCGGAGCGGCTGCTGGCGGCGCTCGGCCGGCCCGACCTCGCGCTCGACGCCGCGCGCCTCGGGGCGGCCCCCGGAGGCGCCCGGCTGGGCGAGCTCGGCCAGCTCTTCCCGCGGGTCGAGGCCGAGGCGCCGGCCGCTTGATCGACAGCCACTGCCACCTCGACGCATGCGAGCCGCCCACCGGCGAGCTGGTCGAGCGGGCGCGCGCGGCCGGGGTTGAGCGGCTGGCCACCGTGGGCATCGACGGGCCCTCGATCGATGCCGCGCTGGCGGCCGCTCGCGAGCACACGGAGGTGGTCGCCATCGTCGGGCGCCACCCGCACGAGGCCGAGGGCTTCTGCGAGGTGGACCTCGAGGAGATCGAGCGGGCGTGCGCGGACCCCGGCGCGCGGGCGGTGGGCGAGACGGGTCTCGACTACTACCGCGA
>DASQNF010000151.1:0-5846 GCA_035645115.1 Thermoleophilaceae bacterium
CCACCGCGGCGTCGGCGGCCGCGGCCGCGTCGCGCGCGCAGCGAAGCCCGGGCTGGACCACGCTCACGCCCGGCAGCGCCCGGCAGCGCCCGACCAGCTCGACGAGCTCCTCGGGCTCGAGGTCTCCGGTGAGGATCAGCACGCCGCCGCGGTGGCGCACGTCGAGGGCGCCGAGGTCGGCGGTGAGCCGCCGCAGGTTCCGCTCGAGCGCGCCGATGAAGCGCGGGCGGTTGCGCCCCTTCAGAGCGAGCTCGCCGAACTTGAGCAGCACGCAGCGCTCTGCGCCGAGGTCCTCCATCGCTTCCAGAAAGTACCGCTGCTACTCGTCTTCGTACAGCGATTCGCGCGCCAGCTCCGCGCCGCGCGCGCCGTAGAGGCGCACCTCCACGTAGTCGCCCGTGTAGGCGTCGAGCGACACGAGCGTGAAGCGCTCGTCCACCAGCTCGCACTGGTCGGTGGTGGTCGGGCCGAGCTCCGCGGTCACGGCGGCGCCGTTGGGCACCAGCGCCTCGCCCCAGACGAGTGTGATCACGCCGCGGCGCCCCTCGGGCCCGCGCCAGTGCCCGATCTCGAAGTCGGACAGGTCGAGCGTCCAGTCCGGGTTCTCGGCGGCCGTCTCCTCGGTGAAGTCCGCCTCGGCCCGGAAGTCCGAGGCCTGAGCGCCCTCGTGCTCGCGCGTGTACGAGACGAACCCGAACACCTCCCCGCCGCCATCGGCCGGGGCGGTGGCGGGCACGTAGGTGCGTGCGGCCCAGGTGCGGTCGGGGAACCACGTGATCGCGCCGATGCCCGGCTCCGCGGCCGCCTCGAAGTGCTCGCCGAGCGCCTCCGCCCAGCGCCCGTATGGCAGCGGCTCCTGCGGCGGCTCTGCGGCGAACAGGGGGATCTGGCGGGCGGTGGGGGGCACGGCGCGGCGGGACGCTACACGCTGGCGTCGCGCAGCCGTGCGGCGGCGACCTCGGGGGCGAGCACGTTCAGGTGCACGCCGGCGCCGATCTCGAGCCCGGCCAGCTGGGCCAGGCGGGGCAGCACGTCGATCCGCCAGCAGAAGTGCTCGGCATCGCGCGGGGCGGTGCGCACCCACATGTTGAGCGGCGGCAGCGCGCCGAGCGCCGAGCGCAGCCGGGCGAGCGCCTCGTGGAGCATCCGCCCGCCGAGCGCGCCATCGTCGGCGAAGCGCGCGACCGGCCGGCGAGGCACGACCTGGAGGTGGAACGGCACGAGCGCCCCGAACGGGCAGAGCGCCACCGCCTCGTCGTCCACGGCCACGAGCCGCTCGCGGCGTCTGACCTCCTCCTGGAGCAGGTCGCCGAGCAGGTTGCGGCCCTGGGTGCGCTGCCAGTAGGCCGTGAAGCGCTCGCGCTCGCGGGCCACCCGGGCCGGCACGAACGGCAGCGCGTACAGCTGCGCGTGCGTGTGCGGCAGGGAGGCGCCGGCCTCCACGCCCTCGTTGACGATCACGTGCACGTACGCCGCGCCCTCGTGAGCGCGGCTGCGCGCGCGCCACACCGACATGGCCGTCTCGACCTGCTCGGGACGCAGCTCGGCGAGCGAGGACACCGGGTCGGGGGCGTTCACGATCACCTCGTGGGCGCCGAGCGCCGGGCGTGAGCTGAACAGGTCCGGCTCGCCGCGGCCCGAGGCGAGCGGGTCCTCGGGCGGACCGGGCTCGCCCGCGGCGAGTGCGGGATAGAGGTTCGGCACCACGCGCACGCTCCACTCGCCGTTCTCGCGCAGCGCGAAGAGCTCCGGCGGGGTGCGCTCCTCGCGCCCCGCAGCGAAGGGGTCGAGCTCGGGGTCGATCGGGGGCCGCGGCGGCAGATCGATGAATGCCCCCGGCCGCGACTCGCGCTCGCCGGCCACGATCACCCTCAGTCCGGAGAGCGGGTCGATGCGCAGCTCGGGGCTCAGAGCCGCTTCTCCATCGACACGTGCTCGATCCCCTCCTCCACGAAGGTCGCTCCGCGCTCCGCGTACCCGTGACGCTCGTACAGCTCCTTCGCGTAGGTCTGGGCATGCAGGGCGATCAGCTCCGCCCCGCGCTCGCGAGCGCTGCCGTCGGCCGCCCGCAGGATCGTTCCGGCGATCCCGTCCCCGCGCCGGTCGGGCTCGACGACCAGCCGGCCGAGCTGCGCCACGCGGCCGCGAAACAGCAGCCGGCAGGTGCCCACCACGCGCCCAGCATCGACCGCCACGATGTGGGTGGCCTCGGGATCGCGACCGTCGCGGTCGGCCTCGAGCGACACGCCTTGCTCGCCGCAGAACACCCGCTCGCGCAGCTCGAGAGCGGCGCTCAGCTCCTCGCGCGTGTGGGCTTCTCGGACATCCACGGCCGGAGCTCAGCGGGCGTAGCGGTCGATCGCCTCCGCGAGGTCGGCCTCGCTCTCGTACGGCCCCTGGTGCACGAAGGCGAGCCCGCCCCTGGCGTCGTAGAACGCCGTGGTGGGAAAGGCGAGCACGGCGTTGAAGGCCGCTGCGATCTCGAGGTTCGGATCCTCGAAGTGCGGGAACGGGACCGGGTTCTCTCGCACGAACTTCTCCGCCGGGCCGCGGCTGTCGTTCGAGTTCACCCCCAGGAACACCACCTTGCCGGCGCGCTTGCGCGCCTGGTCGCCGAAGAAGGGGAACTCGAGCCGGCAGGGCCCGCACCAGGACGCCCACTTGTTGACCACGATCGGCTTTCCGCGCTCGCTGTCGATCCGCTCCTCGAACGCGTCGCGGCCGCCGTCGAGGAAGACGGGGCGCTCGGAGCCCGTATCCGGGGGGGTGGATCCGTCGCCGTCGTCGGAGCCGCAGGCCGCGAGGGCCAGCGGGACGCAGGCGCAGGCGCAGGCGAAGGCGACGGCGGCCAGTCGGCGCACGCGCCGAAGAATGGCAGAGCCGCTTCGCGCGCCCCGGGCCCTCGGCTGCCCCTCTCCCTCGGCTCGTGTGCTGTAATAAGGGACGCCGACCGTCCCCGAAGGACCTGGCACGCTCGCCGCTCGGCTCATTCGAGATGCGGCGATCACTACGGGCGGACCCCGCTGACTCCCCCTGACGGCCAGCCCGGCCCGTTTCCCTTATCGAGAAGTGCCCAACTGTGGCTGACAGAAGCTCCGTGGCCGATGCCTCGCCGGTTTCCGGCGAAGACCTGAAGCGCGCCGAAGAGTTCGCGCGCGAGCCCTTCCTGCTCGAAGGCGAGACGCCCGATCTCGCGCTTGCCGCCGGCAGCGCCCGACGCGCTGCGCTCGACGACGCCCTGGCCGAGCTCGCCGCCGGCCGGGAGGAGCCCTCGATCGAGTGGCGACGGCGCTACTCGCTGATGATGGGGCTCGAGCGCCTGCTCGCGGACGAGGAGCCGCACCTGGTGGACGGCACGACGCTGTCGGCGCACCAGGTCGACGTCCTCTCCGGAACGCTGATAGCGCTGACCTCGGAGCTCCAGGTGTCACGCAACGGGCGTCGCACCGCGGCGGGCGAGGAGCTCCACTCCGGCGAGGTCGAGATCGAGGGCGACGAGCTGATCGAGGAGGAGCCGCTCGACTGGGATCCGGCCGAGGAGGCCGAGGAGGAGGCGGCCGCCGACGCCCTCGACGTCGACGAGGATCCCGGCGCCGCGCGCCGCTTCTGGTTCGAGCACGCCACCGGCGCCGGCAAGACCGTCGCGGCCCTCGGCTTCGTCGAGGCGTCGCGCACGGGCGGCATCCTGATCCTCACCCACCGCCGCAACCTCGTCGACCAGTTCCTCGGCGAGCTGCGCGACCGCGGCTACAAGGATCGCATCGCCCCGGCGCTGCTCGCCGGCGGTGACGGCGAGCCGCCTGCCGGCGGCCCGGTGACGGTGGAGACCTACCAGTGGTTCGTGCGCAACGCCGGCAAGGTCTCGGACGCCTACACGATCGTCATCTGCGACGAGGCCCACACCGCGCTCGGCGAGAAGACGAGCGCGGCCATCCGCCAGTGGGTGGGCCCGGTGTTCGTGGGGATGACCGCCACCGGCGCGCTGATCGCACGTCACGTCACGGACCTCTTCCCCACGCAGACATCGCGCTTCGACCTCGCGCAGGCGGCGCGCCGCGGTGTGATCTCGCCGCTGCGCTGCGTACGCATTCCGCCGGGCGTGGGGGTGCGATCGATCGCCAACGTGCCGCTGCGCCGCGGCGAGGTCGACCAGGACTTCGACCAAGAGGAGCTGGCCGCGCTGCTCGACCAGGCCCCGTTCAACCTGGCGGTGGCTGACCTCTACAAGACGCGCTTCCGGGACCTCCCCGGAGTGGTCTACTCCGCCGGCGTGCGGCACGCGCACCACGTGGCCGAGGCGTTCCGCGACGCGGGCATGAAGGCCAAGGCCGTATCGGGAGAGACGCCCAAGCGCGAGCTCGCGCGGGTGCTCGCCGCCTACGAGCGCGGCGAGGTCGACGTGCTCGTGAACGCGCAGTTGCTCGCCGAGGGCTGGAACTCGCCGCGCGCCACTGTCTGCATGCACCTCGCGCCGACGGCTTCGAAGCGGATCTACCAGCAGCGCGTGGGTCGCGTGACCCGCCGCACCCCCGGCAAGGAGGCGGGAATCGTCGTGGACTTCGTCCACCCCGCCACCCCGAACGACGACCCCGTCGTGACCCTGCACTCGTTGCTCGACAGGGACGTCTACCGCGGGGGCGCGATCGTGGTCGGGCCAGTGCGCCGCGGACGCGGCCGGCGGCTGCGCGTGGAGCGTCGCGTGGTCCCGGTCACGGCTGACGAGGAGCGGCGCGCGCAGGTCTTCGAGCGCGAGCTCTGGCGGATGGCGGTTGAGCACCTCACCTGGGGCCAGCAGCAGGCCTGGGCGATGCTGGCCGGAGCGCGCGTGGCCTCGAACAACTGGCGGCGTGCTAAGGCGATGCTGCACTTCGACGAGACCGGCGAGCTGCGTAGGCAATTCCTCGTCACCTGCCTGCGCCGCAACCGCAACACCCAGCTGCGGCTGCGAGCGCTGGCGGAGGTGGGCAACCTGCGCGACCCGGAGGCGTTCGATGACGCGGTCGAGATCGTGGGCGGCTGGGCTCGCGACGAGCGCCGCGAGGGCGTGAAGGTGCTGCTGCAGTCGCTCACCGAGCGGCAGATTGGCCGGCGCGACCAGGCGGCGCGCTGGCTCTGGCATCTGGCCGAGTACTCGCGCGAGGTGCACGAGGAGTACGCCGTCCAGCGCTGGCCGGAGACCAAGCGGCTGCTCGGGCTGCTCGTGAACTCGGCGGGCGCCGCGCACGCTCGCAACGCGCGTCGGCTCGTGCAGGCGGCGCGCAAGCAGGATCGGCGCCTCAGCGCGGCGCTGCTGGCGGCCGCGCTGGCGCACACGCCGGAGGCGCAGCAGGTGCTCGATGGCGCGCGCATGCGCATGGCGCGCAAGCCGAGCGCGCTTGCCCGCGAGCTGTTGCGCAACTTCCCGAAGGGCAAGCGCCGCCGCGGCGGGCGCCGTCGCAAGAGGAAGGGCGGCGGAGGCGCCGAGGGAGCGCAGGAGGGAGCGGCCGCGGTTTCGTCGCAGGCACGGCCGCCGGAGGACGACTCGGTGGACGAACAGGGCGAAGACCTGGTCGAGCCCCGGGAGGACGACTCGGTCGACGCCCCGGAGGGGGAGCCCGTGGGCGCGCCCACGTCCGAAGAGCGCGACGCGGCGTGAGCTCCGCCTGCGCCACGCCCCGCATCGCCACGGTCAGGGCAGCAGGTGCACCTCGCCGGCCTCCAGCACCACCCTCCCGTCCGCGGTCTCGACCACCAGGGCGCCGGAGTCGTCGATGCCTGCCGCCGTCCCGGCGCCGCCCGCCCGGCTTGCACCCTCGGCCGCCGGCGCGGCGCCCCACGTCACCGGCCGCCCGCGCAGGGCGTCGCGC
>DASQNF010000152.1:0-20667 GCA_035645115.1 Thermoleophilaceae bacterium
CGTCGGTGGCGACCACGTCCGCGAGGTCGATGCTGCCGCTGGCGTCCGCGTCGGTAACGCCGGCGAAGGTGAGCGTCAAGCCGGTGGTGTCGAAGGCCGAGGTGTTCTGCTCGAGCCAGCGCGCGGCGTGGCGGTTCGAACTGGTCGCGGCCAGCTCGACGCTGGCCTGGTCATGCGCCGCGAGCGACCCGCGCACGATGAAGCCCACCGACCTGGGCTTCTTGCAGCGCTGCGACTTGGTGCCCTGCTTGGCGGCGGCCTTCTCGGCCCCCGCGGGCCGCTTGGCCTCGGCGGCCAGCACCGGGAGGGCGAGCGTGGCGAGGGCGGCCAGGGCAACGACGATGAGGTTCTTGGTCATGCAGTGTTCATCGCCAGTCCGCGCGGAAGAGTTGACCGCGGCGCTTGCGCCCTGGACGCCGGCGGCCGGGAGACCCGGCCGGCTCGCCGCTCAGCTCTCGACGAGCAGGGCGGCGCCGATCGCGCCGCCGAGGTCGCCCAGCTCGGCAAGCAGGAGCGGGGGCGGGTCGGCGCTCGAGAACAGGTGCGGCAGGATGGCGTGCTCGATCCGCGCCCGATAGGGCTCTCCGAGCCGCAGCCCGAGGCCGCCGCCGAGCACCACCGCCTCCACGTCAAGCACGTTCAGGGCCGAGGCCACACCGGCGCCCAGCGCCTCCACGGCCTCGTCGAGGAGCTCCCCGGCCAGCTTGTCCTCGGCCTCGAGAGCGCGCGCCCAGATCCCGCTGGTGAGCCGCTCGCGCCCGCGCTTCTCCATGATCGAGAACAGCGCGGTCTTCTCGCCCTTCTGCCGGCGGTGCCGTGCGCGAGCCTCCATCGCGCCGCGCCCGGCGTAGGCCTCCATGCAGCCCTCGCGCCCGCATGGGCAGTGGGCGCCGCCGATCCGCACCACCATGTGCCCGATCTCGGCCGCGGCGCCGCGACCGAGCCAGGGCTGCCCGTCTAGGATGATCCCGCCGCCCACGCCCGTGCCCCAGAACACGCCGAGCAGCGAGCTGTAGGCACGGCCGGCGCCGAGCTCGAACTCGGCCGTGGTGGCCACGTTCACGTCGTTGTCGATGCGCACCCGGCCCGGTTCCAGCGCCGCGCTGAGCGCCTCGCCGAGCGGGAACTCGCCCTCCCAGTCGGGCAGGTTGCGCGCGCTCGAGACCGTGCCGCGGTCTGCGTCGATCACGCCGGGCGAGCCCACCCCTACGCCGGACAGCTCGGCCGGCTCGACGCTCGCCTCGGCGGCGGCCTGACGCACCGACTCGGCCATCGCGTCGGCCACGTCCTGTGGCCCGCCGCTCTTCGGGGTGGGCAGCCTCGCCTGGCCCCGCAGCTCGCGTGACTCGTCGATCACGACCGTCTGGATCTTCGTGCCGCCGAGGTCGATGCCGGCTCTCACGAATCTCAGCCTACTCGGGGGATGAGATCGAGCTCGGCTACGAGCGCACTACTCGTTGGCTTGCATCCCGGACTTCCCGGGGATAGGTACCCAGCCGTGGCCTCGGAACCACTCGTGCTCGGTGTGGACGTGGGCGGGACGAAGGTCGCCGCCGGCGCGGTGCATGGCGCGCGAGTGACCGAACGCCTCGAGCGGGCGACCGCGGTGTCGTCGACCGAGGCTCTGCTCGACGGGCTCGACCAGGCCGTGCACGAGCTGATCGCGAGCACCGGCCCGCCGGTGGCCATCGGGGTGGGGGTGCCCTCGCAGATCGAGTACTACACGGGCACCGTTGAGACCAGCGTGAACATCCCGCTCGCCGGCGTGCCGTTGCGCGAGGAGCTGAGCCGGCGCTTCGGCGTTCCGGTGTTCGTGGACAACGACGCCAACGTGGCGGCGCTCGGCGAGGCGCAGCTGGTGCGCTGCGACCACCTCGTGATGCTCACGCTCGGCACGGGGGTGGGCGGTGGCGTGATCGTGGCGGGCCGGATCTTCCGAGGCGCGCACGGGCTCGGCGCCGAACTCGGGCACTTCACGCTCAGCCCGGACGGGCCGCCTTGTCCCGGCAACTGCCCGAACATGGGCTGCATCGAGGCCTACTGCTCCGGTCAGGCGCTCGAGCGCGACGCCACCGAGCTCGCGCGCGACAAGCCGGGCACGCCGCTGGCGCGCGCCATCGGCGAGGACGGCAGGGTGGCGGGGCCCGAGCTGGTGGAGCTCGCCGAGAAGGGCGATCCGGACGCCCTGCTCGTGTTCGAGCGCTTCGCGCGCATGCTGGGCGTGGCGATCGCCGGCTACGTGAACGTCTTCCAGCCCCAGCACCTGGTGCTGGGCGGCGGCCTCTCACGCGCCGCCCACCTGTACCTGGAGCGCGCCACGCGCGAGGCCGGCGCCCGCGCCCTGCCCGCGCTCCGCCGGCGCGCCGAGATCTCGCTCGCCCGCGGGGGGGCCGACGCGGGCATGATCGGGGCGGGCGTGCTCGCCGCGCAGGAGATTCGGCACACTGACCAGGCCACACCCATGTCGACCAAGGGAATCGAATGACCACCAGCAGCGCCCAGCTCGACGAGCTCTGCATCAACACGATCCGCACGCTCTCGATGGACGGCGTGGAGCAGGCGAAGTCCGGGCACCCCGGCGCCCCGATGGCGCTCGCCCCGCTGGCGTACACCCTCTACACGCGCGTGATGAGGCACAGCCCGGCGCACCCCGACTGGTTCGACCGCGACCGCTTCGTGCTCTCCGCCGGGCACGCCTCGATGCTGCTCTACTCGACGCTCCACCTGGCCGGCTACGGGCTCACGATCGACGACCTGAAGAGCTTCCGGCAGCTCGGCAGCCCCACCGCCGGGCACCCCGAGTACGGGCACGCGGCGGGCATCGAGGCGTCCACCGGCCCGCTCGGGCAGGGCATCTCGATGGCCGTGGGCATGGCGCTGGCCGAGGCGATGCTCGCGGCCCGCTTCAACCGCCAAGGCCACGAGCTGATCGACCACCGCACCTATGTGATCGCGAGCGACGGCGACGTCCAGGAGGGCGTGGCCTCCGAGTCGTGCTCGCTCGCGGGCCACCTGAAGCTCGGGAAGCTGACCGTCTTCTACGACAGCAACCGGATCCAGCTCGCCGGCGAGACCTCGATGGCGTTCTCGGAGGACGTGGGCGCGCGCTTCGAGGCCTACGGCTGGCACGTGCTGGACCTGGGCGAGGACCTCTCGGTGGGGTCGCTGGAGGGCGCCGCCGAGGCCACGCGCGAGGTGGCGGACCGGCCCTCGCTCGTGATCGTGCACTCGCACATCGGCTACGGGTCGCCGAACAAGCAGGACTCCGAGAAGGCGCACGGCTCGCCGCTCGGGGAGGAGGAGGTGCGGCTCACCAAGGAGGCCTACGGATGGCCCACCGAGCCTCCCTTCCTGGTGCCGGATGAGGTGCGCGCGCACTTCGCGGAGGCGGGCGAGCGCGGCGGCGAGCTCGTGACCGAGTGGGAGCGCAAGCTCGAGGCCTACCGCGCCGCCGAGGCCGGGCTGGCGGCGGAGCTCGACATGATCGCCGGCCGCAAGCTGCCGGAGGGCTGGGACGCCGAGGTCCCGAAGTTCCGGCCGGAGAACGGCAACGTCGCCACGCGCAAGGCCTCCCAGGAGGTGATCCAGTGGGCGGCGGCGCAGGTGCCGCAGCTCGTGAGCGGCTCCGCGGACCTCGAGCCCTCGACCCTCACCTACATCGACGACGGCGGCTCCGTGGCGCCCGGCGACTACAGCGGGCGCAACGTCCACTACGGCGTGCGCGAGCACGGCATGGGCGCGGTCGTGAACGGCCTGGTGCTGCACGGGCTGCGCGCGTTCGGCTCCACCTTCTTCAACTTCCTCGACTACATGAAGGGCGCGGTCCGGCTTTCCGCGCTGATGGGCATCCCGTCGATCTGGGTGTTCACCCACGACTCGATCGGGCTCGGCGAGGACGGCCCGACGCACCAGCCGATCGAGCAGCTCGCGACCCTGCGCGCGCAGCCCAACACCTACTGCGTGCGGCCGGCGGGCGCCAACGAGACGGCCCTCGCGTGGCGCTTTGCGATCCAGCAGACCGACACCCCCACGGCCCTCGTGCTGAGCCGCCAGGGCCTGCCCGTGTGGAACCCGAGCGCGGTGCCCGACGACGCGATCCACCGCGGCGCCTACGTGCTGCGCGAGTCCTACAAGGAGCCCGATCCCGATTTGATCCTGATCGGCACCGGCTCCGAAGTCCACATCTGCACCGCGGCCGCCGACCTCCTCGAGGCGGACGGGATCGCCACGCGCGTGGTCTCGGCGCCCTGCCTCGACCGCTTCGCCGAGCAGGACGAGGAGTACCGCGACACGGTCCTGCCACCGGCCGTGCGCGCGCGGGTGGCGGTGGAGGCGGCGTCGCCGCTCGGCTGGAGCGAGTGGACCGGCGTGGACGGCGAGACGATCGGGATGACGAGCTTCGGAGCGTCGGCGCCGCACTCCGACCTGTACGAGCACTTCGGCTTCACCCCCGAGAAGGTGGCCGAGCGGGCGAAAGCCGTGGTCGAGCGGCTGGCGGCGCGCGCGTGAAGATTCCCAGGCACGACCGGAGAGGAGCGCCCAGATGAGCGTCGGCGCAGGAGTGAACGAGCGGCTAGCGGCCCTGACCGCAGCCGGAACGAGCGTGTGGCTCGACCAGATCCGCCGCAGCATGATCATGGGCGGCGAGCTCGAGCGGCTCATGCGCGAGGACTCGCTGCGCGGGGTGACCTCGAACCCCGCCATCTTCGAGAAGGCGATCCTAGGCTCCACCGACTACGACGAGCAGATCGCCGAGCTGGCCGGGCAGGGCCTGTCCGCGCGCGAGATCTTCGACGAGCTCGCGATCCTCGACGTGCAGCTCGCCTGCGACGTGCTGCGACCGGTCTGGGAGGAGGCGAGTCACGCCGACGGCTTCGTATCGCTTGAGGTCGAGCCCGCGCACGCGCACGACACCGAGGCCACGCTCGCGCAGGCGCGGGAGTACTGGGACCGGGTCGAGCGCCCCAACCTGATGGTCAAGATCCCGGGCACCGAGGAGGGCGTGCCCGCGATCGAGGAGGCGATCGCGGCGGGGATCAACGTGAACGTGACGCTGCTGTTCTCGGTGGAGGCCTACACCACCGTGGCTCAGGCCTATATCCGCGGGATGGAGCGCCGCCTCGACGCCGGCGAGTCGGTGCACGTGCACTCGGTGGCGAGCTTCTTCGTCTCGCGCGTGGACACCGAGGTGGACAAGCGCCTCGCGGACTTGGGGGCAGACGAGGAGCTGTTCGGGATCGCGGCGGTGGCCAACGCCCGTGCCGCCTACATGCGCTTCAAGGAGCTCTTCCAGGGCGAGCCCTTTGCACGCCTGCGCGAGGCCGGCTGCCCCGTGCAGCGCCCGCTCTGGGCCTCCACCGGCGTGAAGGACCCGCGCTACCCCGAGACCAAGTACGTGGACACGCTGGTGGCGCCGCACACGGTCAACACCATGCCGATGCCCACGCTGCACGCCTGCGCCGACAAGCTCGAGGTGCGCGGCGCCACCGCCGACCAGGACCCGAGCGCCGACCTCGAGCGCCTGGCCGACGCGGGCATCGACATGCGTGACGTGACCTTGAAGCTGCTGCGCGACGGCATCGCCAAGTTCGTGGAGCCCTTCGACGCGCTGATCGGCGGGGTGGAGTTCACGCGCGAGGGAATCGTCACCGGCCGCCCGCCCACGATCGCCTCGGCGCTGCCCGACGAGCTCGAGCCGCCGATCGTCGAGCGCATCAAGCAGGCGCACTCGGAGGGGGTGGCCCGGCGCCTGTGGCAGCACGACGAGTCGCTCTGGGGAGGACCGGGCGTGCCCGAGATCGGGGACCGCCTCGGCTGGCTCACGATCAGCGAGAAGATGCTCGAGCACGCCGGCGAGCTGCACGAGTTCGCCGCAGGCGCGCGCGCCGACGGGCTCGAGCACGCGGTGCTGCTGGGGATGGGCGGCTCGAGCCTGGGGCCGGAGGTGATCCGGCGCTCCTACGGCGAGGTGCCCGACGGGCTGAAGCTGCACGTGCTCGATTCCACCGACCCGGGCGCCGTGCTGGCGCTCGAGCGGGCCGTGGAGCTCGACAAGACGCTGTTCGTGGTGTCCTCGAAGTCGGGCGGCACGATCGAGACGCTCTCGCACATGCGCTACTTCTACGAGCGCGCCGGCCGCGACGGGTCGCGCTTCTGCGCGGTCACCGACCCCGGCAGCCCGCTCGTCGAGATGGCGCGCGAGCGCGGCTTCCGCCGCGTGTTCGAGGCGGACCCGGAGATCGGCGGGCGCTACTCGGTGCTGTCGGCGTTCGGCCTCGTGCCGGCCGCGCTCGCCGGCGTGAACATCGAGGCGATGCTCCACCGCGCGCAGGTGGCCGAGCAGAACTGCGCGCAGTTCGGCGCCGCCTCGGGGAACTCGGGGCTGTGGCTCGGCGTGGTGATGGGCCAGCTCGCCGAGCTCGGGCGCGACAAGCTGACCTTCGTGGTCTCGGACCCGATCGCGAGCTTCGGGCTCTGGGTCGAGCAGCTGATCGCGGAGTCCACCGGCAAGCACGGCAAGGGCATCCTGCCGGTGGCCGGCGAGCCGCTCGGCAATCCCGAGCACTACGGCGAGGACCGCGTGTTCGCCTACCTGCGCAACCCCGACGACCCCGACGCGCAGCTCGACGGGAGGATCGAGGACCTCGGCCGCGCCGGGCACCCCACCGTCACGCTCGCCGTTCACGGCGCCGCGGACCTCGGCCGGGTCTTCTTCTTCGCCGAGTTCGCCACCGCGGTGGCCGGCTGGACGCTCGGCATCAACCCGTTCGACCAGCCGAACGTCCAGGAGGCGAAGGACAACACAGCCAGGGTGCTGGCCGCCGGGGAGCTCCCGCAGGTCGAGGCAGGGTCGCTCGACGATCTCCTGGCCGGGGCCGCGCCGCCGCACTACGTGGCGATCATGGGCTACGTCCAGCCGAGCGAGGAGCTCGACGCCGCGGTCACCGACCTGCGCGTGGCGATCCGCGACCGCACCAGGGCCACCACCACGTTCGGCTACGGGCCCCGCTACCTGCACTCCACCGGCCAGATGCACAAGGGCGGTCCGCCCACCGGCCTGTTCGTCCAGCTCGTCCACGACGGCGAGGAGGACGTCGAGATCCCGGAGGCGGGCTACGGCTTCCGCCACTTGAAGAACGCGCAGGCCCTCGGCGACCTCCAGACGTTGCGCGACCACGGCCTGCCGGCGGTGCAGGTGCGGCTCGAAGGCGACCCCGCCGAAGCGGTGAGGAGGCTCCTCTGATGCAGCTGGGATTCATCGGCCTCGGGCGGATGGGCGGCAACATGGTCCACCGCATCCAGCGCGACTCCGAGCACCGGTGCGTGGCGTTCGACTACTCGACCAGCGCCGTCGGGGAGGCCGAGAGCCACGGCGCCACCGGGGCGACGTCGCTCGAGGACCTAGTCTCGAAGCTGGCGCCGCCGCGCTCGGTCTGGATCATGGTCCCGGCGGGCGAGCCGACCCAGACGACCGTCGACCAGCTGGCCGAGCTGCTCGACGAGGGCGACACGATCGTCGACGGCGGCAACTCGCGCTGGACCGACGACCAGCGCCGTCAGGTGCAGCTCGCGCCCAAGGGCATCGACTATGTGGACGTGGGCGTGAGCGGCGGGGTCTGGGGCCTGCAGTTGGGCTACTGCATGATGGTCGGCGGCCCCGAGCACGCCGTCGAACGGCTGCGGCCGGTGCTCGACGTGCTCGCGCCGCCCGCCACCGAGGAGCACGGCCCGGGCTGGGGCCACTTCGGCCCCGCCGGCGCCGGCCACTACGTGAAGATGGTCCACAACGGGGTCGAGTACGGGATGATGCAGGCCTACGCCGAGGGCTTCGCGCTCTTCGACGCCTGTGAGTTCGAGCTCGACAACGCCAAGATCGCGCACCTGTGGATGCAGGGCTCGGTGGTGCGCTCCTGGCTCTGCGAGCTGGCCGCGCTCGCGTTCGAGCAGGAGGGCAACGAGCTCGAGGGCCTCGCCCCGTTCGTGCAGGACTCGGGCGAGGGCCGCTGGACGGTCGAGGACGCGATCGACAAGCGCATCCCCACGCCGGTGATCACCACCTCGCTCTACGAGCGCTTCTCCTCGCGCGGGCAGAACGCGTTCGCGGCGCGGGTGAACGCGGCGCTGCGCGCCCAGTTCGGGGGCCACGCCGTCCAGAAGAGCGCGGACGGCTGATGGCCACGCTCGAGCGGCACGCCGAGAACCCGCTGGTCGAGGGGCTCGAGCGGCTGCCCGTGCACCCCACCACGCTCGTGATATTCGGGGGCACGGGCGATCTGGCCCACCGCAAGCTGCTGCCGGCGGTGTACAACCTCGCGCACGAGGGCGCCCTGCCCGAGCGCTTCAACCTGATCGCGGTCTCGCGCTCCGACATCCCGCACGGGGACTACCAGGGCATGGCCAAGGAGTCGATCGAGCAGTACTCGCGCCGCCCGCCCGACCCGCAGGTGCTGTCGAAGCTGCTCGAGCGGGTGCGCTATGTGCCGGGGACCTTCGACGACGACGGCGTCTTCGACCGCCTCGAGGAGGAGCTTCGGGAGTTCGACGCCGGCGCCGGGATCGTCTACAACCGCGTCTTCTACCTGTCGACCGCGCCCTCGTTCTTCCCGCTGATCGTGGGCAAGCTCGGCGAGCACGGGCTCGGCCGCGCGGACGGGGCGAAGGTGCGCGTGGTGATCGAGAAGCCGTTCGGAACGCGGCTCGGTGAGGCGACGGACCTGAACCGCCAGGTGCTGTCGGTGCTCGACGAGTCGCAGGTCTTCCGCATCGACCACTACCTCGGCAAGGAGACCGTGCAGAACATGCTGGCGTTTCGCTTCGCCAACGGCATGTTCGAGCCGATCTGGAACCGCAACTTCATCGACTACGTGCAGATCACCGCGGCCGAGGACCTCGGCATCGGCCGCCGGGCCGGCTACTACGACTCGGCGGGCGCGCTGCGCGACCTCGTCCAGAACCACATGCTGCAGCTGCTCACGCTGCTCTGCATGGAGCCGCCCGTGACGTTCGACGCGGACGAGGTCCGCGACGAGAAGGTGAAGGTGCTGCACGCGATCCGGCCACCGCCCCCCGAGCACGTGGTACGGGCGCAGTACACGGCCGGCATGGCCGAGGGCAAGCCAGCGGTGGGCTACCACGAGGAGGAGGGGGTGCCGGCCGACTCGCGCACCGAGACCTACGTGGCGCTGCGCCTCGAGGTGGACAACTGGCGCTGGGCGGGAGTGCCGATCTACCTGCGCACCGGCAAGCGGCTGGCGCGCAAGGTCACCGAGATCGCGGTGACGCTGAAGCCGGTGCCACACCTGGCCTTCCAGGCCGAGGGCTCTGTGGGGGTGCAGCCCAACCAGCTCGTGCTGACCATGCAGCCGAACGAGGGCGTGTCGCTCTCGCTCGGCGCGAAGATTCCCGGCTCGCGCATGCGCATCCGGCCGGTGAACATGGAGTTCCTTTACGGGACGGCGTTCCTCTCGCAGTCCCCGGAGGCCTACGAGCGCCTGATCATGGACGCCATGCGCGGCGACGCCACGCTCTTCACCCGCAACGACGAGGTGGAGGCGCAGTGGCGGATCATCGATCCGATCCTCGAGGACTGGGCGATCCGCAGGGACGACCCGTTGCCCTGCTACGCGGCCGGCTCGTCCGGCCCGCCGGAGGCGGACGAGCTGCTCGCAGCCGGGCAGCGCTGGCGAGCGGTGTAGGGCAAGTGGTCGACGCCGGCGCCGTCTGGAGCGAGCAGGACACGACGCCCGGCGCGATCGAGGAAGCCCTGCGCCGGCTCTTGAAGGAGCAGTACGCGCGCGACCACGCCTACGCGCCCGCGCGCGTGCTGAACCTGGTGGTGGTCGTGGACCGCGAATGGCGCGGCGAGATCCTCAACCGGCTCGAGCGGGTGGGCCGCTACCACCCCTCGCGCACGATCCTGTGCGCGGTCGAGCCCGGTCGCCAGACGATCGACGCTTCGGCGGCGATGACCACCGAGGGCGACCCGCGCCCGGGCGAGCTCGCGCTCACCCGCGAGCGAATCCTGCTCGACCTCGGCCAGCACCACCTCGACAAGCTCGACACCATCGTGGACCCGCTCGTGGTCACCGACATCGCCACGCTCGTGTGGTCGCCGCACGGGCATCCCGAGGCCGTGAACGCGCTGCTCCATCTCTCCCAGGTCATGCTGGTGGACTCGATCAACGAGCCCGACGCGGCATCCGCCGTGGCGCGCGCGCGAGAGCTCGCGCGCGAGGCCTACGTGGTCGACCTCGCCTGGCTGCGTGGAACGCCGTGGCGCGAGCGAGTGGCCTCGACCTTCGACCCGCCGCAGTGGCGCGAGGAGCTGCGCCGGATCGACTCCGTGAAGGTCCGGCACCGGCCCGACTCGGTCGTGGCGGGCGTGCTGCTGTGCGGCTGGCTCGCCTCGCGGCTCGGCTGGGACATGGGCGCGCTCGTGCCCTCGGGGAACGGGGCGCTCCACGGCAAGGGGCACGGCAGGCGCCAGGACGTGGCGGTAGAGCTCGTCCCGGACGCCCGCCAGGACGTGCCGGGGCTGGCCGGGATCGAGATCGCCACGGCGTCGGGCATGCGGATCGGGCTCGACCGCGGGCCCGGCGGCCTCGCCGCACGGCGCACCGACCGCACGGGAGCGGAGTCCACCTGGACCGTGCTGGGCGCCTCGCGCGGAGAGGCGGGGATCCTCGGGGAGGGCATCCGCCAGGCTCTGCTGCGCGACCCGGCCTACCGCCGCGCGCTCGACTGCGCGCAGGCGATGCTGAGCTGACCCCGCGCTCAGCCGGAGGCGGCGGGGAGCCTCGTGATCGCGTCTCCCACGCGCACGCGCCCGCCCTCGAGCACGCGCGCGTTCACCCCGCGCAGGTTCAGCCGGCGGCCCACGGCCGAGTTCACGAACTTCAGTGCGTCCACGCCGAAGCGCGCCGCGAACTTGCCGCAGCCGCGGTGGGGCTCGGCGGTCACCTCGACGAGCGCCTCGCCCACGCGCAGGCGGGTCCCGGCGGGCAGGTCCTCCGCGGCGAGGCTCAGGTCCACGTAGAGCTGGTCCCCGGCCAGCGGCCGGCGCTCGGGCGAGCCCGCCACGAGGCTCGCGGAGCGCACGTTCATCAGCGTCAGCTGCGCGTCCGGAGGGGGCGTGCCGTAGTCACCGATCAGCCCTTCGGCGGTGTCGAGCGTCCCCTCGTCGAGCAGCTCGCGCTCGTTCTCCCGCGGCCGCCGCACGATCAGCTCCACGCGCCCGTCATCCCGCGGCGAGCGCCGCACGTCGTCGAGGCCGGTCTCGAGCGTGGCGAGGTCCAGGTGCTCCATCGCGCAAGGATGACGCATCGGCCTCGGGGCCGGCGGGGCTAGCATCCGCGCGGTGGCGCTGCAGCCCGACCTCCAGGTGCTGGACGACCCCGCCGGGGCCGCCGCCGCGCTGCTCGCGGCGGCGTCCGGGCACGTGGTCGTGACCGGCGGCTCAACCCCGCGCAGGGCCTACGAGCTCGTCGCCGAGCGCCGGCCCGACTGGTCGGGCGTCGAGATCTGGTTCACCGACGAGCGCTGCGTGGAGCCCGACCACGAGCACTCCAACTTCCGCATGGTCGAGGCGGCGCTCCTGTCGAGGATCAACGGCGCGCGCCCGCACCGCATGCCGGGCGAGCTCGGACCGGGCGAGGGGGCGGCGGCCTACGAGCGCGAGCTCGCCGAGCACGGGCCCGCCGGGCTGTTCGACCTTATGCTGGTGGGCCTCGGCGCGGACGCCCACATCTGCTCGCTGTTCCCGAACGACGAGGCGCTCGCCGAGCGCGAGCGCCGCGTGGTCGGGGTCGAGACGCCGGGCATGGCGCCGTTCGTGCCCCGGATCACGCTTACGCTTCCGGTGGTGAACACGGCCAGCCGCACCGTCTTCCTGGTCACCGGCGAGGAAAAGGCCACCGCTGCCACACGCGCCTTCTCCGGCCGGCCCGACCCGCGCTACCCGGGCTCGCTCGTCGACGGTCCCGTGACCGTGCTGCTCGACCGCGCGGCGGCAGCCGACCTATGACCGTCTGGGTCCCGGACAGCCCCACCGCGAGCCCGTTCCCGCCGATCGCCGACTACGCGTTCCTCTCGGACTGCGAGACCGGCGCGCTCGTGGCGCCGAACGGGAACATCGAGTGGCTCTGCCTGCCGCGCTTCGACTCGCCCAGCGTGTTCGGCGCGATCCTCGACCGCGACGCCGGCACGTTCCGGCTCGGCCCGGCCGACGTGCAGGTGCCCGCCGCGCGGCGCTACCTGCCCGGCACGATGTGCCTCGAGACCAGCTGGGGCACGAGCGGCGGCTGGATCATCGTTCGAGACCTGCTCCTGATCGGCCCCTGGCACCACGAGCACGACCGCTCCCGCACCCACCGGCGCGCGCCCACCGACTACGACGCCGACCACGTGCTGCTGCGCGTCGTCCGGTGCGTGAACGGCGAGGTGCAGGTCACGCTCGACTGCGAGCCGCGATTCGAGTACGGGCGCCTGCACGGGTCGTGGGAGTACAGCGGCCCGGGCTACCGCGAGGCCCGCTGCGGCGCCGAGGGTAGCGATGTGGCGCTCGAGCTGAAGACCGACATGAACCTCGGCTTCGAGGGCCCGCGCGCCACCGCCCGCACGCTGCTGAAGGAGGGCGACGCGCTCTTCGCGGCGCTGTCGTGGTCGGACCACCCGGCGCCCAGCACCTACGAGGAGGCCTACAACCGGCTCGTCTGGACCGCCCACCATTGGCAGCACTGGCTCGACCACGGCACATTCCCCGACCACCCCTGGCGCACCCACCTGCAGCGCTCGGCGCTCACGCTCAAGGGCCTCTCCTACGCGCCCACGGGCGCGCTCGTGGCCGCGGCCACCACCTCGCTGCCGGAGAGCCCGGGGGGCGAGCGCAACTGGGACTACCGCTTCACTTGGATACGCGACGCCACCTTCATGCTCTGGGGCCTCTACACGCTCGGCTTCGACTGGGAGGCCAACGACTTCTTCTACTTCATCGCCGACGTGACCGAGGCCGAGCAGAACACGCTCCAGATCATGTACGGGATCGACGGCCAGGCGGAGCTCACCGAGCACACGCTCGACCACCTGAGCGGTTACGAGGGGGCTCGCCCGGTGAGGGTCGGCAATGGCGCCTACTGCCAGGAGCAGCACGACGTCTGGGGCGCGCTGCTCGACTCTGTCTACCTGCACACGAAGTCGCGCGACCATCTGCCGGAGCGGATCTGGCCGATCATGAAGAAGCAGGTCGAGACCGCGATCGAGAAGTGGCGCGAGCCCGACCGCGGGATCTGGGAGGTGCGCGGCGACGCCAGGCACTTCACCTCGTCGAAGCTGATGTGCTGGGTGGCGGCCGACCGCGGGTCGCGGCTTGCCGAGATGCGCGAGGAGCTCGAGTACGCGGCGCGCTGGCAGTCCGCCGCCGAGGAGATCAAGAGCGACATCTGCGCGAACGCGCTCAGCGAGCGCGGGGTGTTCACCCAGCATTACGACACGGACGCGCTCGACGCCTCGGTCCTGCTGATGCCGCTGACGCGCTTCCTGCCGCCCGACGACGAGCGCATCCGGGCCACCGTGCTCGCGATCGCGGACGAGCTGACCGTGGAGGGCCTCGTGCTGCGCTACCGCGTCGAGGAGACCGACGACGGCCTCGCCGGCGAGGAGGGCACGTTCACCATCTGCTCGTTCTGGCTCGTGTCGGCGCTGGTCGAGATCGGCGAGCTGCGGCGGGCGCGCGACCTCTGCGAGAAGCTGCTCTCCTACGCCAGCCCGCTCGGCCTCTACGCCGAGGAGATCGACCCGCGCTCCGGGCGCCACCTGGGCAACTTCCCGCAGGCCTTCACCCACCTGGCGCTGATCAACGCGGTGATGCACGTGATCCGCGCCGACCAGGGGCTCGAGCGGGGGATCCTGCCGCTGAGCCGCGAGCTGGCCCGCCAGCGCTCGGCGAACTGAGGCGCGCGCCGCGGGCGCCTAGAGGCGCACGTCCGCGACCATCGCGGCGAACAGAGCCGCCAGGTACGCGAGCGAGAACAGGTATAGCCGCAGCGCGGTGCGCCGCTCCGGGCGGCGCACCAGGCGCACGGCGCCGTAGATGAACACGGCGCCGAGCAGCACCGAGCAGACCAGGTAGGTGACGCCGAACGCGCCCGCGCAGAAGGGCAGCTGGGTTACCGCGTAGAGCAGGATCGTGTAGAGCAGGATCTGCCGGCGCGTCTCGCGCTCGCCGCGCACCACGGGCAGCATCGGCACGCCGGCCTTGGCGTAGTCGTCCTTCATCAGCAGCGAGAGCGCCCAGAAGTGCGGCGGCGTCCAGAAGAACACGATCGCGAACAGGTAGAGCGGCGTGCCCCCGAGCCCGCCGGTGACCGCGGCCCAGGCCACGAGCGGCGGCACCGCCCCGGCGGCGCCGCCGATCACGATGTTCTGCGGCGTCGTGCGCTTCAGCCACATCGTGTAGACGAGCACGTAACCGAGCAGACCCGACATCGAGAGCACGGCGGCCAGCGGGTTGACCGCCAGCGCGAGCAGCGCGAACGAGGCGCAGCCGAGCAGCACCCCGAACACGATCGCCGCCGCCGGCGAGACCCGTCCGCTCGCCACCGGCCGGTCGGCCGTGCGCCTCATCGCCCGGTCGAGATCGCGGTCGAGCGCGTGGTTGATCGCACCCGCCCCGCCCGCGGAGAGGGCCCCGCCTAGGCAGGTGAGCGCCACGAGGCCGAGCGACGGGTCGCCGGCCACGTACATCGTCGTGACCGTGGTGAAGAGCAGCAGCGACTGCACCTTCGGTTTCGTCATCTCGAAGTAGTCCGAGACGAGCGTCCGCCACGAGGCCGCCAGCGGCCCTGCGGCAGCCGGGCGGGCACCCGCGCTCATGCCGCCACCGGCTCGGCCCGGCTCGGCGCGCGTCGGCGGGCCGGCGCCAGGCTGAGCGTCATCGTCAGCGCAGTGGCCCACAGCAGCGTGCCGAGCGCCAGGTGCAGCAGGATCAGCAGCTCGTACTCGTCGAGCCATACGTTCAGGGCGCCCACGAGCACCTGCACTGCGAGCAGCGCCGCCAGCGACCAGGCATGGCGCTCGAGCACGCCGCGCCGGAGCGCCAGCGCCACCAGCGCGATCACGAGGAGCGACGCGAGGTACATGAACGCGCGATGGGTGAGGTGCACGTCCACGAGCTCGGCCTGGCCGAACGGCATGAAGTCGCCGTTGCAGGTGGGGAACTCCTTGCCGCATGCGTGGTGGGCGCCGTCGCCGAGCTGGTAGTCGGCGCGGCCGTAGTTCTGGGTGCCGGCCATGTAGCCGCCGGCCACGATCGTGCACAGCACCGCCGCCGTGGCCGCCACCGCGAGCCCCCGCAGCCGCGGCCCGCCCTCCACCGGCTCGGCGCCGCGGGCCGCCCGCCAGAGGTACAGGATCAGCCCGAGCAGCACCATCGCCAGCCCGAGGTGGGCCGCCACGTAGACCTCCTCGAGGTTCTCCTCGACGGTCGCGCCGCCGAGCGCGCCCTGCGCGATCACGAGCACGAGCAGCGCGGAGGCGGCGGGCAAGAAGGCGCGCTCGCGCCGCCAGGCCGCCACGAACAGGGTGAGGATCATGAAGCCGACCACGACCGCCACGACGCGGTGGGCGTACTCGATGATCGAGTTGAGATCCACGCCCGGCACCACATCCCCGTTGCAGAACGGCCAGCCGTTGAATCCCGAGCCGGCCGGGCCGCAGCCGAGCCCGGAGTCGGACACGCGAACGACCCCGCCGAGCAGGATCAGCGCGAAGGTGGCGAGGCCGGTGGCGAGGACCAGCCGGCGGAAGCCCAGAGGAGCCGGCTCGGTCGGAGCGGACCGGAACCCCGCCGTGAACTGCTTCTCGCGCCCTGCCCGCACTACAGGCTGCGCGGCGCCGCGGGCTGGGACACCGTCTCGGCCGGGCGCGCCGCCGCAGCGACCTCGCGGCGGATGTCCTTCATCGGCTCGACGCTGCGCACGCGCGGGATCACGTCGAAGTTGTTGGGCGGCGGGGGCGAGCTCGTGAACCACTCGAGCGTGTTGCCGCGCCACGGGTCGTGGCCGGCCCGCTTGCCGCTCTTCAACGAGATCACCACGTTGACCGCGGTCAGCAGCACGCCGACGCCGAGGATGAAGGACCCGACCGTGGAGATCAGGTTGTAGGCGGTCACGCCCAGCTCCGAGTCGTAGTCGTACACCCGCCGCGGCATTCCAGTGAGACCAGCGGAGTGCTGGACCAGGAAGGTCACGTTGAAGCCCACGAACATCAGCCAGAACGACACCTTGCCGAGGCCCTCCGAGAGCAGCCGGCCGCTCATCTTGGGGAACCAGTAGTAGGTCGCTGCGAACAGGCCGAACACCCCGCCGCCGAAGATCGTGTAGTGGAAGTGCGCGACCACGAAGTAGGAGTCGTGTAGCTGCCAGTCGACCGGGAAGATCGCCAGCTGGATGCCGGAGATGCCGCCGATCACGAACAGCGCGGGCAGGGCCGCGGCGAACAGCAGCGGCGTCTTGTACACGATCGAGCCGCGCCAGAGCGTGGCTATCCAGTTGAAGATCTTGATGCCGGTGGGCACCGCGATCGTGAACGAGGACAGCATGAAGAAGGCCAGCACCACCGTGGCGGTGGGGGTGGCGAACATGTGGTGCGCCCACACCAGCATCCCCAGGAACGCGATCGCCACCGTGGCCGCGGCGATCGCCTTGTAGCCGAAGATCGGCTTGCGGGCGAACACCGGCAGGATCTCCGAGATCATCCCGAACGCAGGCAGCACCAGGATGTAGACCTCCGGGTGGCCGAAGAACCAGAACAGGTGCTGCCAGAGCAGCGGGTCGCCGCCGGCCGTGGCGTCGAAGAAAGATGTGCCGAAGTGCCGGTCGGTGAGCAGCATCGTCACCGCCGCGGCGATCGCGGGGTAAGCCAGGATGATCAGATAGGCCCAGACCAGGATCGTCCAGACGAACAGCGGCATCCGGCCCCAGCTCATGCCGGGGGCGCGCATGTTGTGGATCGTCGCGACGAAGTTGACCGCTCCGATCAGTGTCGAGGCCCCCGTGAGGTGGATCAGGAAGATCCATGCGTCCACGCCGCTGCCGGGGGAGTAGAGGTCGTCCGAGAGCGGCGCGTACATGGTCCAGCCGGCGGAGGGCGGGTCGAAGAACAGCGAGCAGTAGAAGGCCACGCCGCCGAACAGGGTGAGCCAGTAGGAGAGCGCGTTCAGCCTCGGGAAGGCCATGTCGCGCGCGCCGATCATCAGCGGCACGATGTAGTTCGCGAAGCCCGCGGTGAGCGGGATCACGAACAGGAAGATCATGGTCGTGCCGTGCATCGTCACGAGGCCGTTGTAGGTCTCGGGGTTGACGAGCGTGGAGTCCGGCTGAGCGAGCTGGAGCCGGATCACGAGCGCCTCGACTCCGCCCAGGAACATGAACACTAAGGCGGTGGCGATGTAGAGGATGCCGATCTTCTTGTGATCGGTGGTGGTGAGCCAAGCGAGCCAGCCGCGCGGCGGCGGCTCCAGCCCGTGCAGCGTGACCTCGGGCCGCGCCAGCCGCCGGGCTCCCGTTGCGCTGCCGGCCTCCACCGTTCTAGCCCTCCTCGCCTTCGCTCGCGTCGCGCCTCTTGCGCTCTTCGGACAGCTCCTCGCCGGCCGCCTGGATGTTCGCGCGCGTGTCCTCGGCCCAGCTCTCGAACTCGTCCGGCGTCACGGCGCGCACACGAGCGCGCATGTCGGCGTGGCCGGCGCCGCACAGCTCGGCGCACTGGCCCGTGTATATCCCCTCCCGGCCCGCGCGCACCTTGAACCAGGTCTCGTTCACGTGGCCGGGCACGCCATCCACCTTCCCGCCGAGCTTCGGGATCCACCACGAGTGGATCACGTCCGTGGCCGTGACCTCGAGCACAACCGTCGTGTCCGTGGGCACCACCATCTCGTGGTAGGTGAACAGCTGGTCGCCGCCCGCGTAGTCGTAGCGCCAGAGGAACTGTTGGCCGTTCACCTCGATCCGCAGGATCGGCCCGCCGCTCCGGGGCGGGTCGGGCTGGTCGATCGAGGCGAACTGCGCCTGGTCCGCGCGCAGGCCGTTCGGCCCGGACGGGGGCGGGTTCTCGATGTCCGGCAGGTAGATGAAAGTGACCACCGTCAGCACCACGAGGATCAGCGCGGCCCCGATCGTCCAGCCCAGCTCGAGCGGCGTGTTGCCGCGGATCTGGGCGGCCTCGGGCGCGCCGCGGCGCGCCCGGTAGCGCACCAGCGCCCAGAGCAGCGTGCCCTCCACGATCAGGAAGATCGCGATCCCGATGTAGAGGGTGATCTTGTACAGCCTGTCGATGTTCTCGGCGTTCTGCGAGCCGCCGCCCGACTCGGGCGTGAGGGGGTCGGCAAATGCGAACGGGGCCGCGACGAGGAGCGCGAGCAGCGCTCCGGCCAGGGCGGCGAGAACCAGGCGTCGTTGCGGGCCGGAAGGCAAGGCGCGCCGCATCATATCCGGGGCCGCTGCGCTGCTCTTCGCACTCGCCCGGGCGGCCCCGGCCGTAGTGAGCGTAGGCCTGTCTGGAGGGGGCTCAGCGCCCTGCGGGGACGCCTCAGCTCCCCTGGAACGCGGCTTCGCGCTTCTCGACGAAGGCGCTCACGCCCTCCTGGAAGTCCTTTGTGCGGGCAAGCGCGTGCTGCAGCTCGGCCTCGAGGTCGAGCTGGGCCTCGAGGTCCGGGTAGAGCATGCGGTTGAGCGCGGCCTTCGAGCCGGCGTAGGAGCGCGTGGGACCGCCCGCCAGCCGCCTCGCAAGCGCGTCCGCCTCCTCGAGCAGACGCTCGTCCGGGTAGACGAAGTTCACGAGTCCCCACTCGAGCGCCCGCTCCGCCGGCACCCGCTCGCCGAGCAGCGCCATCTGGAAGGCGCGCGCCTTCCCCACCGCGGCGGGCACGAACAGGGTCGACCCGCCGTCCGGCATCAGGCCGATGTTCACGAAGGCGAGCCCGAAGTAGGCGGACCGCGCGGCCAGCACCAGGTCGCAAGCGAGCGCGAGGGCCGCCCCGATGCCCACCGCCGGGCCGTTGACGGCGGCCACCACCGGCTTCTCGAGCCGGCGCACCGCGGCGATGATCGGGTGGTAGAGCTCGTGCAGCTCCGCGCGGATGTCGGGCAGGCCGTCCTCGGGGTGCGCCCGGAAGCCGGCCTTGAGGTCGGCCCCGGACGAGAAGCCGCGCCCCGCGCCCGTGACCAGCACGGCCCGGACGGACGCGTCCGCGGCGTCGGCGGTAACCACCTGCTTGAGCTCGCGGCCGAGCTGCTCGTTCCAGGCGTTCAGCGTGTCAGGGCGGTTGAGCGTGATCCGCCCGATGCCGGCGTCCGGTTCCCAGATGACGGTCTCGTAGCTCATGGCCGGCAGCGTAGTGCCCTGCGGAGCGCCCCTCGGTCCCCGGTTGCGCCCGCCCGGGCCCGGTGGGAAGCTTGCCCCCGCCCCGCAGGCGCTCGCAATCCCAGGATCTCCCTCAGGAGGAACGTTGGCCGCTGCCAAGACCGCTGCCGCGCCGGCGAGGCGCACCGAGGCCGAGCCGCCGTGAGCCACGCGCCGGGCATCCTCGTGGTCGACGATCAGGCGGAGGACCTCCGCGCGCTCGCGGCGATGCTCGCGCCGCTGGGGCGCGAGGTGGTGGCGGCGCCGTCGGGGGAGGAGGCGCTGCGGCGGCTGCTCGACGAGGACTTCGCCGTGGTAGTGATGGACGTGAGAACGCCGGGGCTCGACGCCTTTGAGACCGTCGAGCTGATCAAGCGGCGGCCGCGCCACGCCGACATCGCCGTGTTGTTCCTCACCGCCGCCGACGGGGACGCCGAGCAGATCACGCGCCGCTACGAGTCCGGGGCGGTCGACTACGTCCTCAAGCCTGTCGAAGCCGACGTGCTGCGCTCGAAGGTCGCGATGCTGCTCGAGCTGCAGCGCAAGAGCGCCGAGCTGCGCGCGTCCGAGGGGCGCTTCCGGGCCGCGTTCGAGGGCGCGCCGATCGGGATGGGGCTGAGCACCGTCGAGGGCGAGTGGCTCGAGGTGAACGCGGCCCTCTGCGAGCTGCTCGGGAGGCCTGCGGCGACGCTCTTGAGGGATCCGCCGCGGCTCGAGCCCGGGGAGCTGCGCGTGGCGCGATCGGACGGCAGCAGCGCGCACGCGATCGTGAGCGTCTCCCAGGCGCTCGACAGCCAGGGGCAGCCGCTCAACTACGTCTGGCAGCTCGTGGACGTGACCGAGCAGCGCCGGGCGGCCGCCGAGCGCGAGGCGCGCGCCGAGGCCGAGGCCGTGGCCGACGCGATGGGAAAGCTCCAGCGCGTGACCGAGCCCGCGCTCGAGCACCTCGAGCTGCGCGAACTGCTCGAGCAGCTCGTGGTGCGCATCCGCGAGGTGTTCGACGCGGACCTCGCGCGGATCCTGCTGGTGGATTACGAGGACGAGTCGCGCCTGACCGTGGGGGCGGCGAGCGGCTTCGAGTCCGGCGGCGTGAGCCGCGCAGCGGACGTGGAGCTCGCCGGCATGCTCGAGCGCGGCCTCGGTCACGCGCTGGAGCTTGCCCATCGCGTCGGCCACGGCCTCGACCTCGGCGCGCGCCTCGCGCTCGGCGGCCGCCCTGCGCTGCTCGGTCACGTCCACGAGCTGCCAGACGTAGTTGAGCGGCTGCCCCTGGCT
>DASQNF010000153.1:0-5627 GCA_035645115.1 Thermoleophilaceae bacterium
CCAGCCAGAGCGCGGTGACCGCCAGCGCGGCGAAGACCGCGGCCAGCACGATCGCGAGCGAGCCGCCCGCACCGGTGATCGCGAGGGCCGCGCCGCCGGCGAGAGCCGACCCGCCCGCGACTCCCAGCACCCCAGAGGGCACGTGTGCTTCGGCCACCAAAAGGGCGGCCCCGACTAGCACGAGCAGGGCGCCGGCTTCGATCATCAAGCTCTGCCCTCAATGGTACGCCTCGCCGGAAATGGGGCAAGCGGGTGCGCGGTGGCGGGCTCGGCCGGCGTCGTTACAGCGCGCGCAGGCCCGCCGTGAGCGCCGCCGCCACGAGAACGCAGGCCACTATCGAGCCGGTGCGCCAGGCCACCAGGCCGCCGGCCGCCACTCCGGCGGTGTCGGGGCCGATCGCGAGATCCTGGCCGTCGGCCAGCGCCGCCGCCGCCACGAGTGCGGCCAGCAGCGCCGGCGCGAGCAGGACGATCACACCCGTGAACGCGCGCGGCAGCTCGCGGCCGCCGAGCGCCACGGGGCCGGCCGCCTTGATCGCGACCGTGACGAGCGTGCAGCCCGCAATCAGCGCGACGGTGGCGCTCAACCCTTCGACTCCGCGGGCGCCTCGCGCGGCGGGCGCTCGGCGAGCTCCTCTTCGCGGCGCCAGAGGCCGACCAGCGCGGCCAGGCTCGCGGCCAGCACGGGAACACCCGCAGGCGTGAACGGTACGAGCGCCAGCGCGATCGCGGCACCGAGAGCCGCCACGCCGAAGGCGCGTCCGCTGCGCACCTCGCTGATCAGCAGCCCGAGGAAGAACGCCGGGTAGATCGCGTCGAGCCCGAGCGTCTCGGCATCCCCGAGAGCCCCGCCCCAGATCGCCCCGACCACGGTCCCTGTGACCCACGCGACGTACTGCGGGGCCGAGGTGCCGAACAGGAGCCAGCGATCGTAGGTCCCGTCGCCGCGCGCGGAGATGGCCCAGGAGGCATCGACCACGGTCTGGCCCTGGAGGGCGCGCTTGATCGGCCCACCCGGCAGCGACGGCGCGAGCGCCACCCCCATCGGCAGGAAGCGGGAGTTCATGAGCGCGGCGGCGGCCACCGCCGCGCCCACGCTCCCGCCGCCCGCGACGATCGCGATCGCGGCGAACTGGGCGGAGCCCGCGAACACGATCGCCGACATCACGATCGCCTCGACGGCCGACAGCCCCGCGTCCTGGGCGATCACGCCGAACGACAGCGAGAGCAGTCCGCTCGCCACCCCGAACGGCGCGCCGGCCCTCAGGCCGGCCACGAAGCTGGCGCGCGGGGTCTCCTTCCGGGGCGGCGGCTCGGCACTCACGCGCGCAAGGGTGGCAGACCCGAAATAGCGCTCCGAGGGCGTTCCCAGTTCCCCGCGCGAGCCGATTCGCCCCACGTCACGAGATCCACATCGACCCCGAATAGCGGGGTGGATGTGGTTCTCGTGACCGCGCGGAAGGCCCGCGCGCCTACCCCACCGGCGCCAGCAGCGCCTTCTGGCCCTGGAAGGCGAACAGCAGCAGGTCCACCATCCGAAACGTGCTGTTGTCCGGCCCGAGCGACGGCTTCCACGTGGGGTCGCGCACGATCGAATGCGTGCTCCCCTCCATGGCCCGGTGGATCGTCTCGGCCACGATGCGCGCGCCCACGCCCTTCAGCCTGCCGCCGCCGAACTCGGCCTCGCGCAGTATGTAGAACCAGAGCGGCGTGTTGCTGAGGAACGCCTGGCGTTGGGCCGGGGTCAGCAGGCTGAGGTCGGCCCCGTTCTTGCCGTCCCTGATCTGAGCCTTCGTCAGCTTGGTCAGGTTCACGCCCTTGTTCTTCATGAAGTTCGCCATCTGCTGGCCGGTGGCGAGCTTCACCATCTTCGCGCGGGTCAGGTTGCGGAACGCGAGGTTGCGGCGGTGGTCGCCGGGCGGGGCGCCGCCCCCGAACGAGCCGGCGGGCAGGTTCTTCAGCGGGTCCACGAGCGTCGTGTCGATGCGCATGGCTCGGTTGAACCTGCTCTCCGGCACCGCCAGGCCGGGCTTGTTCGCCTCCTTGAAGTCGTAGAGCCGGCGCCAGTCGGCGATCCAGGTGCTGGGCAGCCGCGGGCCGTCACCGAGGTTGCGGCTCCCCGCGGAGAACGTGAACAACAGGTCGAGGCTGCCGCTGCCGAAGTCGAAGAACCCGTTCCAGTTGTACTGCTCGCGGATCATCGCGTGGCCGAGCCTGAAGGCGGCTACCGAGAACTCGATCGGCATCGTGGGGACGTCGGTTGGGGTGGCGTTCTTCTCGAACGCCTTGCGCCCGTTGCCCCACACGTCGTTGACCACTCCGGGCGCGCAGATGCGCGGCAGGTAGTCGGTGCGGATCATCCACTGGTAGTGCTTGGTCACGAGCTCGCGCGCCCGCGCGAAGCGCTGCGCGGGCGGCACCGACGCGGGGAGGGTGTCCACCACGCGGTTGTGGAAGCGCATCAGCGCCAGGTGGGTCTGCGCCACCGCCAGGTTCTCGTCGTTGCGCGGGTCGGGGATGATCGCCTTGCGCTTCTTGGCCGCGGTGTTGCCGGCGCCGCGCGGGAGGTCGAACCCGTCCTTCGCCGGGATGCCGCCCTCGGCGAGCGTCCTGCCCATCTTCAGGTGGCGGTCGTCGGAGTAGAACTTGGCCGACTCCGGGTCCTGGGGGCCCGCGCCGTAGAGCGAGTCGAGGTCGAGGCTCGGCGAGCGCCCCTGCAGCAGCGCCGCGGGCGACACGTTCTGGCCGAGCATCACGAGCGTCTTGTCGAAGGTGAGATCGTGGTCGACGAACTGACCGAGGTACGTGTACCCGGCGGGGATCTGGGACTGGCCGCCGCCGCCGGCGGTCATCTCGCGCGCGACCTTCTTGCGGG
Source organism: Thermoleophilaceae bacterium (assembly GCA_035645115.1). Lineage (GTDB taxonomy): Bacteria > Actinomycetota > Thermoleophilia > Solirubrobacterales > Thermoleophilaceae > JACVRW01. The sequence continues at coordinate 2,876 of DASQNF010000153.1, forward strand.
CCGGCTCGCCGAGCTGGCGGTTGATCCCCTTCGGTCCCATCCGCGAGAAGCGGAAGGGCGCGGCCGCCGCGGTGGCGGTGACCGATGCGGCCGTTGCGGTGGCCGCGGCGGTCGAGGCGCTCGCCGCGGCGGTGGCGGCTGCGGCCACCCCGTCGCGCCCTGCGCCGCTCTCCGAGACGAGCCCCTCACCCTCCACGAAGTAGCTCTCGGAACCGTGCTCCACCGCTTTCACCTCCTGTCGGGTCGCCCCCGGGTGGGGCACGAGCCGACTCTAGGTGCGCTCGTCGACGCCGGTCAACCGGCCGGTGGCCGATGCCCAAGTTCGGGTGGGTAATCCCCCCGTGCGAGCAGTCTCTCTGCGGCCGCGGCGAGCGCGGCGCTGGCCACGCCGAGCCCGCCCGGACCGACGCTGACCCGCGCCACGCCCGCGGCGGCGAGCTCCGTGAGCGAAGGCAGCCCGGGTGCGGCGAGCACGTTCACCGGCGCGTCGAGCTCGCCCGCCAGCTGCTCGATCTCGCCGAGCTCGCTGATGCCCGGCACGAAGATGCAGTCCGCACCGGCGTCGAGGTACGCGCGCCCGTGCTCGAGCGCGTGCTCGAGCCGGCGCTCGCCGAGCAGGTACTCGTCGCTGCGCGCGTTGATCACGAACGGGACGCCCTCGCCCTCCGCCCGCGCGCGCACAGCGGCCACCACGGCGGCGTGCTCGGCCGCCGGCTTCATGCGGTCCTCGAGGTTCGCGCCCGCGGCGCCGGCGGCGATCGCTCGGGCCACCGTCTCGGCCACCTGCTGCGGCGTCTCGCCATAGCCCGACTCGAGGTCGGCTGTGACCGGCAGCTCCACCGCCGCGGCGATCCGCTCGACCGCCGCCCGCATCAACTCGAACGGGATGCGCTCGCCGTCGGCGTAGCCGTGAGCCGCCGCGATCCCCCAGCTCGCGGTGGCGATCGCGCGGCAGCCCGGCGCGCCCGCCACGGTGCGGGCGCTCGCCACGTCCCAGACGTTCACGAGCACGAGCGGGTCCCCGGGGATGTGCAGCGCGCGCAGCTCGGCGGCCCTGGCGGCGAGGTCGGCCATGGCCGCCATTCTGCCGCCCGCGGTCCCGGCGCGCCACCGCGCGAAGGCGAGCGCGGCCGGGGCTCAGGGCTGCAGCAGGACCTTCACCATGCCGTCGTCCTTTTTCTGGAACTTGTCGTACGCGGCCGGGCCCTCCTCGAGCGGCAGCCTGTGGGTGGCGAAGTCGTCCACGCCGAGCGGGTCGCCGTCCATCAGGAGCGGCATGATCTCGCCGACCCAGCGCTTCACGTTCGCCTGGCCCATGCGCAGCTGGATCTGCTTGTCGAACATGGTGAGCATCGGCAGCGGGTCGGCCATCCCGCCGTAGACGCCGCTGATGGAGACGGTGCCGCCGCGGCGGACGACCTCGATCGCCAGGTAAAGCGCGTGGAGCCGGTCGACGCCGGCTCGCTCCATCATCCTCCGCGCGAGCGCGTCCGGCATCATCCCGGCGAGCTGGTGCCCGAGCTTGGCCCCGGGTGACCCGTGCGCCTCCATTCCCACGGCGTCGATCACGGAGTCGGTGCCGCGGCCGTCGGTGATCGTGCGGATCGTCTCGCCGAGCTCGTCGTGCTCGCCGAGGTCGAGCACCTCGGCGCCGCGCTGGCGCACGCGCGCAAGCCGCTCCGGCACCACGTCCACGCCGATCACGCGATGGCCCCGGTGGAGCGCGATCCGGCAGGCCATGTCGCCGATCGGGCCGAGGCCGAGCACGGTCACGCTGCCGCCCTCGGGGATCGCCGCGTACTCCACCGCCTGCCAGGCGGTGGGCAGCACGTCGGATAGGTAGACGAAGCGGTCGTCCGGCGGCCCCTCGGGGACCTTGATCGGGCCGAACTGCGCCTGCGGCACGCGCAGCAGCTCGGCCTGCGCGCCCGGCACCTGGCCGTAGAGCTTCGTGTACCCGAACAGCGCCGCGCCCTTGCCCTGGTCGCGCACCTGCGTCGTCTCACACTGGGAATGGAGCCCCTGGTCGCACATGAAGCAGTGCCCGCAGCAGATCGTGAACGGCATCACCACGCGGTCGCCCGGGGCGATCTCGCTCACCTCGGACCCGATCTCCTCGACGACGCCCATCGGCTCGTGCCCGAGGATGTCGCCCTCGCTCATGAACGGGCCGAGCACCTCATAGAGGTGCAGGTCGGAGCCGCAGATGCCGCTGCTCGTGATGCGGACGATCGCGTCGGTGGGCTGCTCGATCCTCGGGTCCGGGACCGTGTCCACGCGCACGTCCCGCCTGCCGTGCCAGGTGAGTGCTCTCATCCGGGGCGCGTACCCGGGGGCGGCCGGGCGAACCGGCGCATTCGCGCCTCATCACGGCGGGCGGGCCCGCCTCTTCGCCGCGCGCCGCGCGCCGGCGGGCGTGCCGGCCTACGACTCGATCGTGCGGCGGAACAGGAAGCCGCAGATGGCGGCCACCACGATCGCGAGCACCGGAAGCCAGAAGCCGACCACGCCCACCACCGCGAGCACCACGCCCGCGACGGCCACGGCCGCTGCGCCGCCCCCGGCGAGCACGAGCCTGTACGCGCGCTGCTCGCGCTCCGAGCGCGAGAGCCTGCCGCCGGAGCCTGGGACGAGGTCGCTCATGCGCGAGGACGGTAGCGGGTCGGGGTCCGGGGTCTCCCTAAACGGCCACGGCGTCCTGGGGAGGCCTCGTCCTCGGTGCCGCGCGTCGCGGCAGCCGACGCCGCCGCGC
>DASQNF010000154.1:0-2607 GCA_035645115.1 Thermoleophilaceae bacterium
CCACGGCCTGGGGCGCCTCGAGCTCCGTGAGGTCCTGCGCGAAGCCCTTGGGCATGATCTCGCCCTTGTTGATCCAGACCTTCACGCCGATCCGGCCGAACGTCGTGCGGGCCTCGTAGAAGCCGTAGTCGATGTCGGCGCGCAGCGTGTGCAGCGGCACGCGCCCGTCGGAATAGCCCTCCGTGCGCGCCATCTCCGCGCCGCCGAGGCGCCCGGACACCTGGATCTTCACGCCCTTCGCGCCCGAGCGCATAGCGCTCGTGAGCGCGCGCTTCATCGCCCGCCGGAAGGCCACCCGGTTCTGCAGCTGCTCGGCGATCGACTGCGCCACGAGCCGCGAGTCCAGCTCGGGCCGCTTGATCTCGAGGATGTTCACCTTCACGGCCTTGCCGGTCATCTTGTGGAGCTCCTTGCGCAGGGCGTCCACCTCGGAGCCGGACTTTCCGATCACGATCCCCGGCCGGGCCGTGTGGATGTTCACCTCGACCTCGTTCTTGTTCTTCTTGATCGTGATCGTTGAGAGCCCGGCGTGCGCGAGCTTGTTCTCGATGTGCTCGCGAATCCGGATGTCCTCCATCAGGTACTCGGAGAACTCCTTCTCGTTGAACCAGGTCGACTTCCAGTCATGGATGTAGCCGACTCGGAGGGACTCGGGATGGACCTTCTGTCCCATGGCTACCTCCCGTTGCCTTCGGTCGTCAGTTCGATGGTCATGTGGCTCGTGCGCTTCTTGATGGCGGTGGCGCGCCCGAGCGCCCGCGGCCGGAAGCGCTTGATCGTCGGGCCCTCGTCGACGAAGGCGCGGCGCACGCGCAGCTCGTCCGCCCCGAGCTCGTAGGCGGACTCGGCGTTTGCCACCGCGGAGTTGAGCAGCTTCAGGATCTCGGTGGAGACGGCCCGTGGCGCGTGGCGCAGGATCGCCTGGGCGTCCTCCACTTCCTTGCCGCGGATGTGGTCCATCACGAGGCGGGCCTTGCGCGGAGCGCTGCGCACGTAGCGGGCGCGCGCGCTCACGACGACGGCGCCGTCCGGGCGCCGCGGCGCGGCCTTGCGACGGGTCGTGGTGGTCTCGGCGGAGCCGCGGCGCGGCGCGGGCGCCTTGGCCGCCTGCTCGGCGGTCGGCTCCTCGGCGGGCTCCTCCGGCGGGATGACCTCCTCGGCGACGGCCTCCTCACCGTCCGCGGCTTCCGGCGCCGCCGGTTCCTCCGAAGCCGCCTGCTCCGCTGCGACGGCCTCCTCCGTCGCCGCCGCCGGGACCTTCTTCGGAGCGGTGGCCGCCTGGGCCACCTGGTCGTCCTCGAGGCGCGCCACCAGCTCGGCCTTCGTGCCGCCTTTCGGGAGCCCGCGGGCCTCGAGCTCGTCCTTCAGCTCCTCGACCTTGAGCGACTCCCAGCCCCCCTCCGGGGGCTCGGCCATGCGGTGCGGCGGGGCCACTAGCGCATCCTCACCTTGTCGCTGCCGGCGTGGCCGCGGAACATCCGCGTGGGCGCGAACTCGCCCAGCTTGTGCCCGACCATCGACTCCGACACGAACACCGGCACGTGCTTGCGACCGTCGTGGACGGCGATCGTGTGACCGACCATCTCCGGGAAGATCGTGGAGGTGCGCGACCAGGTCTTGATCATCTGCTTGCTGCCCGACTCGTTCAGCGCCTCGATGCGCCGCATCAGGCGCTCTTCGACGTATGGCCCCTTTTTGGAAGAACGTGACACGGCCTACCTCCGGCCCTTCTTGCCGCGCCGGCGGCCGCGGACGATGAACTGATCGGACCCCTTGCGCTTCTTGCGCGTGCGGTAGCCGAGCGTGGGAACGCCCCAGGGGGTCACGGGATGCCCGCCGGGGGTCTTGTGGGCCTCGCCGCCGCCATGCGGGTGGTCCACCGGGTTCATGGCCACGCCGCGGGTCTGCGGGCGCTTGCCGCGGTGGCGCGAGCGGCCGGCCTTGCCGAGCTCCACGAGCTCGTGCTCGGCGTTGCCGAGCGCGCCGATCGTGGCGCGGCAGACCACCGGCACCATGCGCATCTCGCTGGACGGCAGGCGCAGGGTGGCGTACTTGCCCTCCTTGGCGACGAGCTGGATCGCGGTGCCCGCCGAGCGCCCGAGCTGGCCGCCGCGGCCCGGGGTCAGCTCCACGTTGTGGACCGTGGTGCCGGTCGGGATATTCGCCAGCGGCAGGCAGTTGCCAGGGGCGATGTCCGCGCCGGAGCCGGAGGAGACCACGTCGCCCACCTTGATCCGGCCGGGCGCGAGGATGTAGCGCTTCTCCCCGTCCGCGTAGTGCAGCAGGGCGATGTGCGCGGAGCGGTTCGGGTCGTACTCGATCGCGGCGACCGTGGCCGGCACGTCGTCCTTCTTCCGCTTGAAGTCGATCTTGCGATAGCGGCGCTTGGCCCCGCCGCCGCGGTGGCGCGAGGTCACACGGCCGTGCACGTTGCGGCCACCGGACTTCTTCAGCCCCTCGGTGAGCGCCTTCTCCGGCTCTGTCTTCGTGACCGCCTCGTGCTGGAGCCAGGTGGCGAACCGCCGTCCCGGCGAGGTCGGCTTGTGCTTCTTGATCGCCATGGCCTACTCCGCTCCCTGCCCCTCGAACAGCTCGATCGAGTCGTCC
>DASQNF010000155.1:0-14899 GCA_035645115.1 Thermoleophilaceae bacterium
ATGATCACGGCCGCCGAGTGCGAGCGGCTCGGCCCACCCGAGACGCGCCCAGCCGTGGGCGGCGCCGTGAAGAAGCTGTTCGGCGGGTTGCGCAGACGCTGAGCCCGACCGCGGGGCGCGCCGTCTGCCATGTTCCGCCCGTGAGGTAGCGTCGTAGCGATGGACGCGCTCCGGCTGCGAAGGGGGACCGCCGCGGACGCGCCCGAGCTCGCCCGCACCATGCAGCTGGGCTTCGAGAGCTACCGCGAGTTCGCGCCCGAGGGCTGGACGCCTCCCCCTCCCGAGGAGGAGCACCTGCGCGCCCGGCTGGCCGACCCGCAGGTCTGGTGCCTCGTGGCCGAGTCCGGCGCCGGCATGGCCGGCCACGTGGCGCTCCTCCCGGCGAGCGTCCACCGGGTGCCGGACCCGGACCCCGAGGTGGCGCACCTCTGGCAGCTGTTCGTGCGCGAGCGCCACTGGGGCGGCGGGCTCGCGGCCGCGCTCCATGCCGCGGCGCTGAAGGAGGCGAGCGCACGCGGATTCGCGAGCATGCGGCTGTTCACGGCGGCGCCGCACCGCCGCGCGGCTCGCTTCTACGAGCGCGAGGGCTGGGTCGCGGCCGGCGCGGCCGAGGACGACCTGGGCTTCGGCATGCCGCTCCTGACCTACCGGCGCCGGCTCCCCTGAGGCGGCCGCAGGACCCCCGGTATTCCCTTCCGTCAGAATCGGGCATAGAGAGACGAACGCACGCGAGAGTCGAGGAGCGAGATGCCGGAGGAGCAGTCACAGCACGAGGATGGGGGCGGCGTGGCCGTTGCGAAGGACTCGCTCACCGTCACCGACAACCGCACGGGCGAGACGTACGAGCTCGAGATCGCGGACGGGACCGTGAACGCCATGGACTTCCGGCAGATGAAGGCCTCGGAGGACGACTTCGGGCTCATGACCTTCGACCCCGCGTTCACCAACACCGCCGCGTGCCGCAGCTCGGTCTGCTTCATCGACGGCGAGGCGGGCGTGCTCGAGTACCGCGGCTACCCGATCGCGGAGCTGTGCGAGAAGTCGACCTACCTGGAGGTGGCCTACCTGCTCATCTACGGAGAGCTCCCCACCCAGGAGCAGCTCGACGAGTGGGTGTTCGAGATCACCCATCACACGTTCGTCCACGAGAACATCAAGAAGTTCGTGGAGGGCTTCCGCTACGACGCCCACCCGATGGGGATGCTGCTCGCCACGGCCGGCGCGCTCTCGACCTTCTACCCGGACGCCGTGAACATCGACGACGAGCAGGAGCGGCACATGGCGGCGGTGCGCATGATCGCCAAGATGCCGACGCTCGCGGCGTTCGCCTACCGCCACAACCTCGGCCTGCCCTACGTGTATCCGGACAACGACCTGTCCTACCCCGGCAACTTCCTCTCGATGATGTTCAAGATGACCGAGACGAAGTACGAGCCGGACCCCCGCCTCGAGCGCGCGCTCGACGTGCTCTGGATCCTGCACGCCGACCACGAGCAGAACTGCTCCACCAACGCGGTGAGGGGCGTGGGCTCCTCGCAGGTCGACCCCTACTCGGCGGTCGCCGCCGGCGTGGCCGCGCTCTACGGTCCGTTGCACGGCGGCGCCAACGAGCAGGTGCTGCGCATGCTCACGCGGATCGAGTCGGTGGAGAACATCCCGGACTTCCTCGAGGGAGTGAAGAACCGCGACCAGAAGCTGATGGGCTTCGGCCACCGCGTCTACAAGAACTACGACCCACGCGCGCAGATCATCAAGGAGCACGTGGACCAGGTGTTCGAGGTCACGGGCAAGAACCCGAAGCTCGACATCGCCACCGAGCTCGAGAAGCGCGCGCTCGACGACGAGTACTTCGTGGAGCGCAAGCTCTACCCGAACGTCGACTTCTACTCGGGACTGATCTACGAGGCGCTCAACCTCCCCACCGACATGTTCACGGTGATGTTCGCCATACCGCGCACCTCGGGCTGGGTCGCGCAGTGGCTCGAGATGGTCACCGACGAGGCCACGAAGATCGCCCGGCCGCGCCAGATCTACACCGGGGCGCGCGGGCGTGACTACGTGCCGATGGACGCACGCGAGCAGCTCACCGACAAGCCCGTGGCCGAGACGAACCTGATCGACCCGTCAAAGGCCGACCCGGCGCGCTAGCGCGCTTCGAGCGCCAGCGCCGTCTGGTCCTCGACCCCCATCACCGGCCCGGCCGTGCCGCCGGTGCGCTTGCGCTCGCGCACCTCGAGCCGGCGCGAGAGCCGCGACAGCGCGAGGTTCGTGAGCACGAACAGCAGGCCGATCACGATGAAGACCTGCAGCACCGGGGTCTCGACGTCCGAGCCGGTGAAGGCCCCGAAGCCGCTCGAGAGGATCCGCCCGTGGCGCATCACCTCCTGGATGGCGATGATGCTCACGAGCGTCGTGTCCTTGTTGAGCGTGATCAGCTGTGAGACGGTGGCGGGCACCATCCGCCGCAGGCCCTGGGGCAGGATCACGTAGCGCAGCTGCTGGGTGCGGCTGAGCCCGAGTGAGGCCGCCGCCTCGCCCTGCCCGCGATCGAGCGACAGGATCCCCGAGCGCATGATCTCGGCGATCACGGCCGAGTTGTAGAGCACGAGCCCGAGGATGCCCGCGAATACCCGCCCGGACTGGAGCGCCTCCGGGAAGAAGCTCGGCACGATGCTCTCGTAGAAGTCCTTCCAGGGGGCCGGCAGCGCCAGCGCGAGGTAGAGGATGATGAAGATCAGGGGCAGGTTGCGCCAGACGTCCACCCAGACGCCGGCGACGAGGCTCAGCGGCTTCAGCCTCGAGAGCCGGGCCAGCGCCAGCAGCAGTCCCACCGCCAGCGAGAGGACGATGGCGATCACCGCGATCTGGAGGTTGACCAGGAAGCCCTCGAGCAGGAAGCGCAGGTTGTTCCCGGTGGTCACCCACTCCCAGTTCTGTGGATCGAAGAGGTAGCCCATCGCTCACCTGTGGATCGCGTAGCGATCCTCGAGCCGTCGCACCGCCAGGGTGGTGAGCCCGGTCAGCAGCAGGTAGCCGACCGCCGCCCAGAAGAACGTCTCGTCGGTCTGGAACGTGCGCGAGTTGACGAGCCTGGCCTGGTGGAGCAGGTCGTCCAGCGCCAGCAGGGAGACCCCGATGATCGCGGAGTTCTTGATCATCGCGATGATCAGGCTGCCGAGGTGCGGGATCACCGTCCGGAACGCCTGCGGCAGGATCACGTAGCGCATCGTGCGCGGGTAGTCGAGCCCGAGCGAGAGCGACGCCTCGATCTGTCCCTTGCCCACCGCGAACACCCCGGAGCGCAGCGCCTCGGCCACGTAGGCGGCCGTGTAGAGGCCGAGGCTGGCGGTGCCGGCCGCCCACGCGTTCACCGGCAGGCCCGCTCGCCGCAGGCCCGCGAACGAGATGAACAGCAGCACGAGCAGGGGCGTGTTGCGGAACAGCTCCACGAACACGCCGCCCACCCAGTTGAGAGGCTTGGCCGGGGCGATTCGCAGCGCCGCCACGGCCGTGCCCACGGCCATCGCGATCACGAACGACACGGCCACCAGCCGCACCGTCACCCAGAAGCCGGAGCTGAGCTCCGGGAAGTGCTCGGTGAGGACCTCCCAGAGCTCAGCCACCGGCCGGCCTCTCCCGCATCAGCGCCACCTAGCCGAGCGCCAGCGCCTCCTCGAGCGTCATGTCCGGCGGCTCGGCCTCCTGGCCGGTGTACTGGCCGACCCACTTCTGGTAGCGCTCCGCCCAGCGGCCGTCCTCCTGGGCGGCCTCGAGCGTGTCGCTCACGAACTTCTGGAACTCCTTGTCGCCCTCCTTGATGCCGGCGCCGTAGGGCTCGGTGGTGAGCGGATCGCCGACCATCTGGAGCGTGTCGTCCTGGATGATCATCCCGGTCAGGATCACGTCGTCGGTCGAGATCGCGTCGATCGCCCCGTTCTGGAGCAGCTCCAGGCACTCCGAGTAGGTGTCCACGAGCTTCAGCTCGGCCTCCGGAGCCTCCTTGCGCAGGGTCTCCTCGTAGGTCGAGCCGAGCGCGGTGCACACCGTGGTCCCGCCGACCAGGTCCTCCACGCCCTTGATGTCGGAGTCCTTCGGCACCAGGATGCGCCCCCGCGCGATGTAGTAGGGCTCGGAGAACTCGATCTCCATGTCGCGCTCCTGGTTGATGGTCATGGTCGACAGGATCAGGTCGACCTCGCCCTGCTGCAGGAACGGGATCCGGTTGTCGGAGATCGCCTCGACGAACTTCGGCTCCACGCCGAGCTCCTCGGCCACGAACGTGCCCATGTCCACGTCGAAGCCCTCGACCTCGTCGGTCTGGGGGTTCTTGAAGCCGAACGGCGGCACGTCGAACTTCACGCCGATCTTGATCTCGCCGCGCTTCTGGATCTTCGCCATCGTGGTGCCGGCCGGGAACTCCTTGGCGTCCGCGGCCTGATCGCCGCCTCCACCGCCGCCACCCTCGTCCTCGTCGTCATCGCCGCACGCCGCGAGCGCCAGGGCGGCCAGCGCGAGCGCCAGCGCCACCAGCGCACGCCACATCCTCATCGTCGTCATCGCGATCCTTTCTCAGTGGTGGATGATCTTGTCCACGAACTCCTTCGCCCTGGCACTCTTCGCCGCTGCGAAGAACTCGTCAGGCGGTCCCTCCTCCACGATCTCGCCGGCGTCGATGAAGACGATCCGGTCGCAGACCTCGCGCGCGAAGCCCATCTCGTGGGTCACCACGATCATCGTCATGCCCTCCTCCGCGAGCTTCCTCATCACGTCGAGGACCTCGCGGATCATCTCGGGGTCGAGCGCCGAGGTGGGCTCGTCGAAGAGCATCAGCTTCGGATCCTGCGCGAGCGCTCGCGCGATCGCGACCCGCTGCTGCTGGCCACCCGACAGGTCGGCCGGGTAGTCGTCCGCCTTTTCGGGAATCCCGACCCGCTCCAGCAGCTCGCGCGCCCGCCGGACGGCCTCCTCGCGCGGCACGTCCTTGGCCTTGACGGGCCCGAGCGTGATGTTCTGGAGCACGGTCATGTGCGGGAAGAGGTTGAACTGCTGGAAGACCATGCCGATCTCGGCCCGCAGTCGGCTCAGCGCCTTGCCCGAGTAGTCCACGACCTCGCCCTCGAAGCGCACCTCACCCGAGTCGATCGGCTCGAGCCCGTTGATGCAGCGCAGCATGGTCGACTTGCCAGACCCGGAGGGCCCGGCGATCACGGTGGCCGAGCCACGCTCGATCGTCAGGTCCACCCCATCGAGCACGAGGTTGTCGCCGAAGCTCTTGCGCACGTCCACGAGCTCCACGAGGGGGACTTCGCTCACGTCCGTGTCCTACCCGCCGCCGGCGTGAAGCTGAACCTGCGCGGGCCGGCCTTCTCAGATTCTTCTCAGATTCTGAACACTGGCACGAGTCGCTTCTCGTGCTCCGCGTCGATCTCGGCCACGACCTCGATGTGCTCCTCGATTCCTGAGCCGCGCAGCTTGGTGGCCAGCAGCTCGTCGACCTGGAAGAGCCCGGACGAGTTGTTCATGGCGATCTCGACGCGCACGGCCCGCTCCTCGCCGGGCTCGATCTTCACGGCGTCGATTGCCGCCGCCGAGATCGAGTGGATGTTCGGGCGTCGGGTCTCGAACGGGATCCGCGAGCGCCCGCTCGCCATGTCGAGGGCGTCGGCCACGCGCACGATGCCGGCCTCCATCGTGATCGGGTCGCCCCGCCGGCGGTGGCCGATCACCGCGTGCAGCGCCTCGGAGACCACCACGGTCTGCTCCGGCTCGTCGTAGATGCCCTCGAGCAGCAGCGGCAGCCGATCGGAGGCCAGGAACAGGCTGTACTGCTCGTGGTCGGTGCGGTGGATCGACATGCCGGTGTCGTGGAAGAGGCACGCGGCGGCGATCACCAGCTCGGCGTCGCGCGCCTGCATCCCGTGGGTCGTGACCATCGCCGGCTCCACCCCAGAGCGGTTGAGGAGCCGGAACAGCCGCAACGCGATGTTGCAGACGATCTGCACGTGCACCACCGAGTGGTCGGACATGTCGCGGCGGTCCGCGTTCACCTGCTGCATGTACCACCAGGCGCGCAGCCGCCCATCGGCGTTGGCGGCGTCGAAGAGGCGCTCGAGGCGGCGGTTGCCGCGACTCGGCGCGCGAATGTCGATCTCGGGCAGGTCCACGAAGTACCCTTGGGCAGGTGACCCTAGACCCTCTGCTCGACGGCCACGGCCGGCGCATCTCGGACCTGCGGGTGTCGGTCACCGACCGCTGCAACTTCCGCTGCCAGTACTGCATGCCCGCCGACGGCCTGCCCTGGCTCGACCGCCAGGAGATACTGAGCTTCGAGGAGATCGAGCGGCTCGTGCGGCTGCTCGCCCGGATGGGCGTGAGCGACCTTCGCCTCACCGGCGGCGAGCCGCTCGTGCGCCGGGACTTCCCGCGGCTCGTCTCGATGCTGGCGCGCGTGCCCGGCGTCGAGGACCTCTCGCTCACCACCAACGGTTATCTGCTCGAGCGAGACGCCGATGCCCTCGTGGCGGCGGGCATCAAGCGCGTGAACGTCTCGATCGACTCGCTCCAGCGCGACCGCTTCTTCCAGCTCACCCGGCGCGACTCGCTGCCCCAGGTGCTGGCCGGGCTCGAGGCCATCGGACGCCACCCATCGGTCACGCCGATCAAGGTCAACGCCGTGGCCCTGCGCGGGTTTACCGAGGAGGAGGCGCTGCCGTTCGCCGAGTTCGCGCGCTCGACGAGCTACCAGGTGCGCTTCATCGAGTTCATGCCGCTGGACGGCGACCACGCCTGGTCGAGCGACCAGGTGCTCACGGGCGAGGAGATCCGCGCGATCGTGGACCGCGTGCATCCGCTCGAGGAGCGCCCGCGCGAGCCGCACTCGACGGCCCGCGTGTTCCGCTTCAGGGACCGCCGCGGCGAGCTCGGCTTCATCAACCCGGTCTCCGAGCCATTCTGCTCGGACTGCAACCGGATCCGCCTGACGGCCGACGGCAAGCTGCGCACCTGCCTGTTCTCGATGGGCGAGACCGACCTGCGCGCGGTGCTGCGCTCCGACGCCTCGGACGCCGAGGTCGAGCAGGTGGTCCGCGACGCGGTCTGGCGCAAGGAGCTCAAGCATCGCGTGGGCGAGCCGGGCTTTCGCCAGCCGCCGCGGACGATGTCGGCGATCGGCGGCTGAGACCCGCTCAGGCCGCGTGCTCAGCGGCCCAGTCGCGCCAGTCCTTCGACACCTCGGGCACCTGCAGCCGCGGCAGCGCCGCGCGATCCTCGAGATAGGCGTGCGCGAAGGCCGCGATCGTGAGGTCGTGAGCCGGCCGGCCGATCGTGGTCACGGGCTCGCCGGCCGCGAGCTTTCCCTCCTCGACGATCCGCAGGTAGGCGCCCGTGCGGGCGGCGGCCGCGAAGCGCTTCAGCATCTTCGGATCGCCGAAGCGCACGCCCAGCTTCCAGCACGGGAAGCGCGGCTCCGATACCTCGAGCACGACCGTGCCGATCCGCCAGCGCTCGCCGATCAGCGCGTCGCGGATGTCGATCCCGCCGAGCGTCAGGTTCTCGCCGAAGGCGCCGTCCGGCAGCTCCCGCCCGAGCTCCCGCTCCCACCAGTCGATGTCCTCACGGGCATACGAGTAGACCGCCTTGTCGGGACCGCCGTGGACCTTGCGATCGCCCTGCTCGTCGCCCTCGAGGTTCACGCCACGCACCGCCACCGGGCCCTCGACGGGGAGCTTCCAGATGCCCGTCCTCACCATCCGCCCGCGCCGCGGGATCTCGCGCATCTGCGCGACGTTCACTGAAAGTACGCTGCCGTCCATGCCGTTCACGCTCACGATACGGCAGCGTGGCAAGGTCACCCGCGAGCGCTACGCGGAGCTCTCTCAGGCGCTCGGCGCGATCGAGGCCAGGGGCGCGGAGCTGGAGCAGAGCGCCCACGCGCCCACCCGCGGTGGGACGCTCATCCGCAAGCTCGAGCCGGTTCAGCAGGTGGTGGCGCGGCTCGAGCTGTCCGGCCCCGGGGGCCTGCGCGCAGGCGTGGACGTGCGCGGCGACGGCTCGAGCGAGGCCTACACCGGCATGCTGCGGCGCCGGCTGGTCGGGCAAGGCCCTAGCGAGTCGGCGTACGACGCGCTGCGGCGGGCGCTCTCGCCACGATGAGGGTCTGGCGCGTGCCGCTGCCGCCCGGCGCCGAGCGGCCCTACGAGGTGTTCGTGAACGGCGTGCCCCAGCGCGAGGGCGAGGACTACGAGGTGCACGACTGCGAGCTGCACTTTCCAAGGCCGCTCGAGAAGGAGCGCATCGGCATGGGCCGCTGGGCGGCGATCTTCTTCGGCCTCTGGGGCCACTACGGCAAGAACGACTCCGTGGACGTCCGCTACCGGCTCGGCGGCCGCGAGACGATCGCCACCGGGCTCGACATCATCGGCCCGGAGGAGCCGGCCAAGCCCCACGACCGCTCGGCCCGGCCCTGACATCCCCGCCCGCCCGCCCCAACCTCGGTGGAGCCCTAGCCCGCCCAGCCAACCTTCTTGACACTGAACCCTGCTCCCGCCCGGCCCAACCTCGACACTGGAGCCCTGCTCGGAGCCCGGCCCAGCCCTGACGCTGCAGCTCCGCTCCCGCCCCGCCAACCTTGACACGACTGTGTTAGGGTTTGCGGGGTGCGCATCGCAGAGGTGCTCCAGGAGCGGCGTCCGGTATTCTCCTTCGAGTTCTTCCCGCCCAAGACCGACGAGGGCCAGCGCACGCTCGAGGGCACGCTCGAGGTCCTGAGGGCCGACTCTCCCGACTATGTGTCGGTGACCTACGGCGCCGGCGGCGCCACCCGCAACCGCACGGTCGAGATCACCAAGTCGATCAAGCGCGACCTCGGCATCGAGGCGATGGCGCACCTCTCATGCGTGGGCGAGCCGGCCGAGCGGCTGGTCGAGCTGCTCGAGGAGATCCGGTCAGCCGGGATCGAGAACGTGCTCGCCCTGCGCGGCGACCCGCCCCGCGGCGAGAGCGAGTGGCGCCCTCATCCGGGCGGCCTCAGCTATTCCGTCGAGCTGATCCGGCTGATCCGCGAGCGCTTCGACTTCTGCGTGGGCGCCGCCTGCTTTCCCGAGGTCCATCCCGACGCGCCCGACCGCGCCAGCGACCTTCGCTATGCGAAGGCAAAGGTCGAGGCCGGCGCCGGCTTCCTGATCACCCAGCTCTTCTTCGACAACGAGCTCTACTTCGACTTCGTTGATGACGCGCGCGCGGTGGGCATCGAGGCGCCGATCATCCCGGGCATCATGCCGATCACGAACTACGGCCAGATCAGGCGCTTCACGGAGATGTGCGGCGCCACGATCCCGGAGGAGCTGACCGCGCAGCTCGACGGGCGCGCCGACGACCCGGAAGCGGTTGCGGAGCTCGGGGTCGCCTATGCGACCCTCCAGTGCTCCGATCTCCTGGCACGGGGCGCGCCCGGCATCCACTTCTACACGCTCAACCGCTCGCCGGCAACACGAGCGATCCTGGCGGCGCTGCGCGCGGCGCACCCCTGGACGCGGGCGAAGGCGAGGGTCTAGCGGGGGCAGCGGCCGGAGGGGGCCGCGTTTCCGTAGGAGATTCGGACCACAGCCCACGCCGCCGGTGAGCCCTTCCGCGGGCGCCCGCCGAGGGGGCTACAGTTGACCCTCGCGATGGCAACGCGGGCGACGACCGTCCAGATAACCATGCCCCAGATGGGCGAGTCCGTGACCGAGGGCACGGTCCTCGAGTGGTTGAAGCAGGTGGGCGACCGCGTGGAGGCCGACGAGCCGCTCGTGGAGATCTCCACCGACAAGGTGGACGCGGAGATACCCTCGCCCGCGGCCGGAACGCTCGTGAGCATCCTCGCCGAGCCGGACTCGACGGTTAAGGTCGGCGCGCCCCTCGGCGAGCTCGAGCTGGACGGCGGAGACGGGGAGCTGGCGGCGCCGGCCACGGACGGACCCGAGGGCGGCGGGGCCGAGGCGCCCGAGGCGGGTGAGGCCGAGGCGCCCGAGGCTGGTGGGGCCGAGGCGCCCGAGACAGCCGAGGCGCCCGACGCCGGGAAGGCGGAGGAGGCCCCCGAGACCGGCGGCGCCGAGGCGCCCGAGGCAGAGACGGCGGAGGCGCTCGACGGAGCCGACCCCGCCCCCGCAGCGGACGAGCCCACGGAGACGGTCGACGTGGCCTTCCCCGAGATGGGCGACTCGGTGGCCGAGGGAACCATCCTCGAGTGGCTCGTGCAGCCGGGCGACACCGTGGCGGTGGACGACCCGCTGGTCGAGCTCTCCACGGACAAGGTGGACGCGGAGCTGCCCTCGCCGGTGGCCGGCACGGTCACCGAGGTGCTCGTCGAGTCCGACCAGACCGTGCCGGTGGGCACGGTGCTGTGCCGCATCGCCGCGGGGGCCGGCGCCGCCAAGGACGCCCCGGAGAAGCCGGCCGCTCCCGCCGCTGCCGCCGGAGCCGAGGCCGGCGCTTCCACTCCGGCGGACAACGGCGGCAACGCCACTCCCGTGGCGGCGCGCATGGCGAGTGCCCACGGCCTCGACCTGAGCTCGATCGCGGGGTCGGGCCCGCGCGGGCGCGTGACGAAGGAGGACGTGCTCGCGGCGGTCGAGGGGAACGGCGACGGCGTGCCGCCCGCACAAGCCGCGCCAGCCACACAGGCCGCCCAACCCGGCCCGGCCGACGCCGAGCGCACCCCGATCCGCGGCCCCGCGGCCACGCTCGTCAAGTTCATGAACGAGAGTCGCTCGATCCCCACCGCCACGAGCTTCCGCACCTTCCCGGTGGACGTGCTCGACAGCCGTCGCAAGGAGCTCAAGGCGAGCGGCAGGAAGCTGTCGTTCACGCACCTGATCGCCTGGGCGATCGTGCAAGCGGCGCGCGAGATGCCGGTGATGGGGCACGCCTACGCCGAGGACGCCGGCAAGCCGCAGCGGGTCGCACCCGGCGCCATCAGCCTCGGGCTGGCGGTCGACGTGGAGCGCAAGGACGGCACGCGCTCGCTGGTGGTGCCGGTGCTGCGCGACGCGAGCGCGATCGGATTCGCGGACTTTGCCGCGCGCTACGACGAGCTCGTGGCCGGCGCACGCGACAACAAGCTCCAGCCCGACGCCTACCAGGGCGCGAACATCACGCTCACCAACCCCGGCGGCATCGGCACCGTGGCCAGCGTTCCTCGCCTGATGCCGGGCCAGGGCACGATCGTGGCCGCCGGCGCGATCGGCTACCCGCCCGGCCTGGCCGGTGCCGACCCCGAGAAGCTCGCGGAGCTCGGCGTCCAGAAGGTTGTGACGCTGACAAGCACCTACGACCACCGCGTCATCCAGGGAGCTGAGTCGGGCGCCTTCCTGCGCCGGATCGATCAGCTGCTGCAGGGCGAGGACGACTTCTACGAAGGCGTGTTCGAGGCGCTCGGCTCAGGGACGGTGGAGGAGGGCGCCCAGGGTCCGGCGGCCGTCACCGCCGCGGAGCCCGTGCCGGCCGCCGCCACTCCGGCGGCTGGGCCGGTGGCCGACCCGGCGCTGCTCCAGGCGGTTCAGGCGGCCACGTCCCTGGTCAAGGCCCACCGCATGCACGGCCATCTCGCCGCACGGCTCGACCCGCTCGGATCGGAGCCCGTGGGCGACCCAGCGCTCGACCCCGCCACCGTCAGCCTGACCGATGAGCTGATGCGGCGTATCCCGGCCTCCGTGCTGCGCGTGGCGGTGCCGGGCGACACCTTCGCGGACGCCCTGCCCGGGCTGCGCGAGACGTACACCGGCACGATCGCCTACGAGATCGAGCACATCTCAGACCACGAGCAGCGCGTGTGGCTGCGCCAGGCGATCGAGTGCGGCGCATACCGCAAGCCGCTGCCCGAGGAGACCCGTCGCGCGCTGCTCGAGCGGCTCTCGGAGGTGGAGGCGCTCGAGAACTACCTGCACAAGGCTTTCCTCGGGAAGAAGCAGTTCTCGATCGAGGGCCTCGATGCGCTCGTGCCGATGCTCGACGAGATCATCGAGCTGGGTGCGTCCACCGGGGCGCGTGAGGTGGTGCTCGGGATGGCGCACCGCGGGCGGCTGAACGTGCTCGCCCACACGGTCGGGCGCCCGTACGAGACCGTGCTGGCCGAGTTCGAGGGCGAGCAGACACTGGCCGTCGACACCGCGGCGCCCGAGGGCGGCACCGGCGACGTGAAGTACCACTACGGTGCGAGCGGCACGCGCTCCACCGGCTCGGGCCGGAGCGTGACCGTCACGCTCTCCCCCAACCCGAGCCACCTCGAGTACGTGAACCCGGTGATCGAGGGGCGCGCGCGCGCCGACCAGACGAGCCGCAAGGCGAGCGAGCTCGTCCACGACCCGGCCGCAGTGCTGCCGGTCCTGATCCACGGCGATGCGGCGTTCCCCGGACAGGGGATCGTCTCGGAGACACTCAACCTGCAGGCGCTCCCGGGCTACACCACCGGCGGCACGATCCACGTGATCGCGAACAACCAGCTCGGCTTCACCACCGATCCCGAGGAGAGCCGCTCCACGCGCTACGCCTCCGACCCCGCCAAGGGCTTCGACATGCCGATCATCCACGTCAACGCCGACGACGTGGAGGCCTGCATCGCGGCCGTGCGGATCGCGCACGCGTTCAGGGACACCTTCGGCCGCGACTCCCTGATCGACCTCATCGGCTACCGCCGCTTCGGCCACAACGAGACCGACGAGCCCGCCTACACCCAGCCCCAGATGTACGAGCTGATCAAGGACCACCCGCCGGTTCGCAAGCTCTATGCCGACCAGCTCGACCGCGACGGGGTCGTGAGCGCGGAGGACGCGGACGGCGTGGCGGCCGCCGCCTACGCGCGGGTGGGCGAGGCGCACGAGGAGCTCAAGCGCTCGATGGGCGCCCCGCCCGACACCGGCCAGCACGAGCTCGACCGAACGATGAGCCGGGAGCCGCGCACAACCGTGGCCGAGGACACGCTGCGCTCGCTCGGCGAGCAGCTGGTGCGGGCGCCCGACGGCTTCCAGGTGCACCGCAAGCTGAAGCCCTTCCTCGAGCGCCGCCACGCCGTGTTCTCGGAAGAGGGCGCGCCGGTGGACTGGGCGCACGCGGAGGCGCTCGCCTTCGCCTCGCTGCTCGCGCTGGGCGTGCCCGTGCGCCTGACCGGCCAGGACACGGAGCGCGGAACGTTCAGCCAGCGCCACGCCGTGCTGCACGACGCAGCGACCGGCGAGCGCTGGTGCGCGCTCCAGCGCCTGCGCGACGCCAACGCTCCCTTCGAGCTCCACAACAGCCCGCTCTCCGAGCAGGCGTGCATGGGCTTCGAGTACGGCTACAGCGTCCAGGCGCCCGACGCCCTGGTGCTCTGGGAGGCGCAGTTCGGCGACTTCGTCAACTCGGCCCAGGTGATCGTCGACCAGTTCCTGGTCTCCGGCCTCGCCAAGTGGGGGCAGACCTCGCGGCTCACCCTGCTGCTGCCGCACGGCTACGAGGGGTCGGGCCCCGAGCACTCGAGCGGCCGAGTGGAGCGATTCCTGCAGTCGGCAGCGGAGGGCAACATCCGCGTGGCCAACTGCACCACGCCGGCGCAGTACTTCCATCTGTTGCGCCGGCAGGCGCTCGTGTCCAAGCCGCGGCCGCTCATCCTGATGACCCCCAAGAGCCTCCTGCGGCTGCCCGCCGCCACCTCCACGCTCACCGAGCTGGCCGAGGGCAGCTTCCAGCGCGTGATCGACGACGCGCGCTTCGCCGACGGCGGCCGCGAGGGGGTCACGCAGCTGGTGCTCTGCTCCGGCAAGGTCTTCTACGACATCGACTCGCACGAGGAGCGCGACGGCCAGCGGCATATCGCCGTCGCGCGCGTGGAGCTCCTCTACCCCTTCCCGGAGGCGGAGATCGTGGAGCTGATGGAGAGCTACCCGAGCCTCGAGCGCGTGGTCTGGGTCCAGGAGGAGCCGCGCAACATGGGTGCGCGTGCGTTCATGCGCCGGCGCATGGCGGGCATCCTGCCCGAGCACATGTCCTACGACTACGTGGGCCGCCAGCTGCGCGCGGCGCCCGGCGAGGGCTACTCGGCGGCGCACAAGCGCGAGCAGGCACGGATCGTGCGCGTGGCGCTCGACCTCCAGGAGGACCGGCTCGAGCCGGACTCCTCGGCGCAGCGCCCGCGGATGTAAAGGTCGCCTTCGCGGCGGCGCTGCCACGCCCGGCGAGCGGCGCCGGTGGCGAGCGCCGGCCGCGCGGCGGCGCCCGTCGAGAGCGCCGGCGGTCAGCGCTTCACGCGCTGGGCGGCTGCTATCTCGGCGGAGAGCTCGCGCGCGCCGAGCTTGCGCTGCAGCCGCGCCACGGTGTTGGGGGCCACGCTCGCCGCCAGCACCCCCGCGCGCAGCGGCAGCGGAGCCACCTCGATCTCCGGTTTGCCCGCCTCGACCCCGCGCACGACCGCCGCGGCCACCTGCTCGGGGCGGCGCGTGCCAACCCCTGGACGCAGCCTCACCCCGGTCTCCGCGAACATGCCCTCGCCAGAGACGAAGCCCGGGAACACCACGGTCACGCCCACCCCGCTCTCGTGCAGGTCCTCGCGCAGCCCGGCCGCGAACCCGCGGAGGCCGAACTTCGTGGCCGAGTAGAGCGACGATCCGGCGGAGGCCATCTTGCCCGAGAGCGAGCTGATGAAGACCAGATGGCCGCTCCCGCGCTCGACCATGCCCGGCAGCAGCGCGCGCGTGAGCTGGATCGGAGCGCGCAGGTTCACGTCGAGCGCGCGATCGATCTGCTCCGTCGAGAAGTCGTCGAGCGAGCCGCTCGCCGGCAGCGCCGCGTTCGCGACGAGGACGTCGACCGTCCCGGCCCGCCCCGCGAGCGCTGCGGCCGCAGCCCGGTCGGCAAGGTCCGCCTCGAGCACGTCGGGACGACCGCCGAG
>DASQNF010000156.1:0-8520 GCA_035645115.1 Thermoleophilaceae bacterium
CGGTAGTAACGGCTCACAATCTCGCGGCCGCCCGTCCCTTCCGGCCGCGCGAGCAACGTCGAGACCCCGGCGTTGGATTGGTGCCGTCGGGGTCCGGCGTCGCAGCATGGGCGCGTCCGCCGGCGCCAGGCAGGAGCGCAGGGTCTCCTGTTCCGTGCACTCATCCCCTACCCCTTGCTTCACATGGCCACGGCCTGAGAGGGTGAGCCTTCGGCTGCATCCAACGAAAGGAGAGCGCCATGAAGAAGCGTTTCGCAATACTCGCCACCGCTGCGGCGGCGGCGACGGTCGTCGCAGGCATCCTGACGACAAGCGGCGGTGCCCAAGAACCAGGCGAGCGCACGTTCAAGGTCATCGAAGAGCGGGGCGGCACCTTCAAGTTGATCGACCGCGCGCCGAAGGCGAGGAACCCTGGCAACCCGAGGCTCTCGGTCGGCGACGCCTTCGTCTATTCGAGCCCGCTTTTCAACGAGGCCAAACAGCGGATTGGGAGCATCCACGTCTCCTGCGCCGTGACTCGGGGCGGGACCTTCGGCCGGGCGAGGGGCCAGTGCAACGGCACCTACGACCTCCGTGATGGCACGCTGGCCATCAGCGCCGTCATGAGGGGCGTACCGCGCATCGCGGTCGTCGGCGGCACGGGCGCCTATGAGGGCGCTCGCGGCAGCATTACCTTCAGGGAGCTCCCGCGCGATCGGACCGAGGACACCATCCACCTGTTGCCGTAGAGCAACGACCGAAACGGCCGCGTCTCCGCCTGGGCTTCGCTGCGCCGAACCGGTGAGCTTGGGCGGGGGGTCGCGGCAGTAACGCCTCGCTACGGGACCGGCGCTCCGCTAACGCTGCCCGCCTCCGGTGCGCTGCAGTTGCGCTGCAGTCGGTACCCCCACGGGGGCGGTTTTGAGCGGTTCCCCAGCGGTCGAAGCCGCCCTACAGAGCCAAAGTCGCGATAGCAGAGCGGTGGCCGGTATTACTAGCGATCGTGACGCCCGCCTATCCCGTAATCGCGATCTTCGGGCCCACGGGCGTGGGCAAGACGGCCGTCGCAATCGCGCTCGCCGAGCGGCTGCGCGCGGCGGGAGAGCGGCCCGTGGCGATCTCGGCGGACGCCCTCCAGGTGTACCGCGGGCTCGAGACGCTCACCGGGGCGGCGAGCGCCGCCGAGCGGGCGCGCCTCGAGCACCGCCTGATCTCGATCCTCCCTGTCACGGAGAGCTTCTCGGCCGGTCGCTTCGCCGCGCTCGCACACAGGGAGATCGACGCCGCGCTGGCCGACGGCCGGCTGCCGATCGTCGTGGGCGGCACGGGCCTCTACCTGCAGGCCGCGCTCACGGACCTGGAGCTGCGCCCGGCGCCGCCACCCGGCTTGCGGGAGCGCATCGCAGCCGCGGCCGAGGCCCGCGGGATCGAGTGCCTGCACGCCGAGCTCGCCGCCCGCGCCCCGCAGGCCGCGGCCGCGATAGAGCCGACCGACCGCACGCGCGTGATGCGCTCGCTCGAACTGCTCGAGATGGGGGCGCAGCCGCCTCCGGTGGGCGAACGCTCGCGCCTCTGGACCGCGAGCCTGCGCCATCCCACCCTGCTCGCCGGCCTCACGATGGAGCGCCAGCGGCTCTACGCGCAGATCGACGCCCGCGTGGATGCGATTGTGGCCGCGGGCGCCGCCGAGGAGGTCCGGCGCGCCCATGCCGCCGGCGCGTCGGCCACGGCTCGCAAGGCGCTCGGCTTCGACGAGCTGCTGCGCGGCGACGTGGAGGCGATGAAGCGGCGCACGCGCAACTACGCCCGCCGGCAGCTCACCTGGATGCGCAAGCTCGAGGGCGTGCGCCTGCTCGACGCGGGCGCCGCGAACCCACGCGGGCTGGCCGGCCAGCTAGGCTCCTCGCTTCCCCAGGAGGAAGAGACTTGAAGCGCTTCGTCGTACTGCTGTCCGCAGCGGCTGGCTGCCTCGCCGCCGCCGCCCCGGCCCAAGCCATCCGCGACTACTCGTCGACGGCGCTCAACATCATTCCCTCGGGCCAGTACGGCTCGGTCCCGATCCCTCCCAAGGCGGACGACCAGGCGCGCATGTACGACGCCCTGACGTCGCGCTTCGACAGGGTGACGAAGCGCGACCTAACCCGCTACTTCAAGTCGGCCAAGCTGGGGACGAAGGGCCAGGGACCGCTGACGCGCGAGCGCACCCCGCGCAGGGGGGTGCGGATCGTCCGCGACCGCCACAACGTCCCCCACATCTACGGCAGGACCAACGACGACGTGACCTGGGGAGCCGGCTGGGCGCTCGCACACGACCGCGAGCTGCTGCTCGAGCAGGCCCGCTACAACGCCCGCGTGGCGGTGGTGGACGCGCCGGGGCTCAGCGCGATCGGGCTAATCGTCGGCCTCAAGAGCTTCAAGCCGAGCGCCCAGACCGAGCGCGAGCTGCGCAAGGAGGTCGCGAAGCTGCGCGCCTATGGCCGGCCCGGCCGCCGCCTGCTGCACGACATCGACGTGTACGTGCAGGGCATCAACGCCTATTACAGGGCCAAGAACAGGCCGCACGCGAAG
The DNA here is from genome assembly GCA_035645115.1 of Thermoleophilaceae bacterium. Lineage (GTDB taxonomy): Bacteria > Actinomycetota > Thermoleophilia > Solirubrobacterales > Thermoleophilaceae > JACVRW01. The sequence goes on from DASQNF010000156.1 coordinate 2,548, forward strand.
TGGACGCGCACCGACGTGATAGCCCTAAACGCTGTGAAGAGCGAGCTGTTCGGCGAGGGCGGCGGCGCCGAGGTCCAGGCGGCCCAGATGCTCGACGGCCTGCAGGACCGGCTCGGCGCCGATCGCGGCCTGTCGGTCTGGAACGACCTGCGCCAGCGCCAGGACCCGGAGACGCCCGTCTCGATCCCGGGTCGCTTCCCCTACGCCCCGCTGCCGGGCAACCGCACCGGCAACGTCGTGCTCGACAACGGCTCGTTCCAGCCGATCCCGGTGCCGGGCGCGATCGCCTCCGCGCGCGCACAGGGCGAGACGCGCCGTCAGGCCAGCAACGTGCTGATGGTGGCGGGCAAGCGCTCCAGATCCGGGCACCCGCTGTTCGTGGGCGGCCCCCAGATCGGATACTTCTATCCCGGCCTGACGCTCGAGATGGACCTGCACGGGCCCGGGTGGAGCGCGCGGGGCGCCACCTCGGCGCCGTTCCCCGGCTACATCCTGATCGGCCGCCGCGAGGACTTCGTGTGGACCCTGACCTCGGCGGGCGCGGACATCATCGACATCTTCGTCGAGACGCTCTGCGAGGGCAGCGACACGAAGTACATGTACAAGGGCCAGTGCCGCAGCATGACCCCGTTCAACGCGGGCACGATCGACGACCAGCCGGTTCACTTCAACCGCACGGTCCACGGTCCGGTGGTGGGCTACGCGACCGTGGAGGGGCGCCGGGTGGCGATCTCGCGCAAGCGCTCGAGCTACCTGCTCGACGGGGTGGACCTGCTGCTCTTCCAGCGGCTCACGCGCGGCAGGATCAAGAACGCGCGCGCTTTCATAAAGGCGGCGATGGTGTCCCCGCAGACGTTCAACACCTTCTACGCAGACCACCGCCAGGTGGCCCAGGTCACCACCGGGCGGCTGCCGCTGCGGGCTGCAGGGGTGGATCCGGGACTCCCCACCGACGGTCAGGGCGGCTTCGAGTGGAGGGGCTTCCTGAAGGCGCGGGCGCACCCGCGGGCGATCCTCTCGAGCGGTGTGCTCAACAACTGGAACAACAAGCCCGCGCGCGGATTCCCGGCGGCCGACGACCAGTGGGCCTACGGTCCGCTCGGGCGAGTGGACCTGCTCAACCGGAACACCGCCAAGGTCCGCCGGCACACGCTCGCCACGCTCACGGGGGCCATGAACGCGGCGGCCACCCAGGACGTCCGCGCGGTCACGTTCACCCCGCTGCTGGCCGACTTCCTGCGCGGCGGCCCCGCGCCGAGCGCGCGGGCCATGCGGATGCTCGAGCTGCTCGAGGACTGGCGGGCGAAGGGCGGCAGCCGCCTCGACAGAGATCTCGACGGTCGGATCGACCACCCCGGCGCCGCGATCATGGACACCGCCTGGCCGCGGCTGGCGGACGCGGCGATGACGCCGGTGCTCGGCAAGCCGCTCGCGGACCAGCTCTCGAACACGCTCCACCGGCGCTTCGACCTGCCGCCGGGCGGCCAGTTCGGCGGCTGGCACATGTACATGTCGAAGGACCTGCGCACGCTGCTCGGCAGGCCGGTTCGCGGGCCGCTGGCGAACCGCTACTGCGGCGCCGGCGACGCCAACGTCTGCCGTTCCGAGCTCTGGGCCGCGATCGACGCCGCCGGCACCGAGCTCGAGGCCGGGCAGGGTCCCGACCCGGCCGCCTGGCGCGCGGACGCCACGCGCGAGCGGATCTCGTTCGCCCCCGGCCTCCTGCCCTACACGATGCGCTACACCAACCGGCCGAGCGGCATCCAGCAGGTGATCGAGTTCCGCGGGCACCGCTAGCCGCCAGATAGCCTCACCGGCCGTGCGCTTCGAGAAGTGGCAGGCCCTCGGGAACGACTACGCGATCGTCGAGGAGCGCGAGCTCGCGTTCGCGCTCACGCCGGCGCGGATACGGCGGCTTTGCGCCGCGCACACCGGGGTCGGCTCGGACGGCGTGCTGCTGCTCCGCGAGACCGAGGAACCGGCGCTCGTGGCGGAGGTGCGCATCTACAACCCCGACGGCTCGGAGGCGGAGCTGTCCGGCAACGGGGTGCGCGAGGCGGCGATGTACCTGCGCCGCTCGGGCTGGACCGACCTGGACTCGTTCGCGGTGCGCACCGCCGCCGGCGAGGTCCGGCCCCGCATCGACGGCGAGCTGTGCACGCTCGACATGGGGCGTGCGCGCCTGCAGGCCGTCGACGACTACCCGGACGGCGACCGCGACGGCGCCGGCACGCTCAGCTCGGGCGGGAGGGAGTTCAGCTTCCAGTTCGTGCAGGTGGGCAACCCCCAGTGCTCGATCGAGGTGGGCGAGGAGCTCGAGACGCTCGAGCTCTTGCGCTACGGGCCGGGGATCGAGCGCCACGAGCTGTTTCCCAACCGCACGAACGTGTCGTTCTGGCGCCGCAGCGGCGAGGCCTCGATCCGCGCACGCATCTTCGAGCGTGGTGTGGGCGAGACGCTGTCCTCCGGCACCGGCGCCGGCGGCGCCGCGGTGGCCGCGGTGCTGCGCGGGGTGAGCAGCCCTGTGACGGTGGAGCTGGACGGCGGAGAGCTGCTTGTGGAGGTGGGGGAGGACCTGCAGGTGAACCTGACCGGCTGGGCCCGGTGCGTGTACGTGGCCGAGCTCAGCCATGAGTTCCTCGAGGAGCTGAATGCAGCCGAGTAGCCGACTGGACCGCCTGCCGCCGTATCTGTTCGCGGAGCTGGAGCGCAAGATCGCCGACAAGAAGGCCGCCGGCGTGGACGTGATCAGCCTCGGGATCGGCGATCCCGACACGCCCACGCCCGCCGCCGTCGTCGAGGAGCTGGCACGGGCGGCCAACGACCCGGGCACCCACCGCTACCCCTCGAACCGCGGGCGCCCGGAGCTGTGCGACGCGTTCGCGGGCTTCTACGAGCGCCGCTTCGGCGTCGCGCTCGACCCGGACACGGAGATCATCCCGGCGCTCGGCGCAAAGGAGTGCGTCTTCAACCTCAACCTCGCGTTCCTCGACCCGGACAGCGTGGCCCTGGCGGCCGACCCCGGCTACCCGGTGTACACGGGCGGTCCGCTGCTGGCGGGCGCCGAGGCGGTGCTCATGCCGCTCCTGCCCGAGCTCGGGTTCGCGCCGGACCTCGATGCCATCGGCGGCGACGTGGCCGCCCGCGCGCGGCTGCTCTACCTCAACTACCCGAACAACCCGACGGGGGCGGTGGCGCCCGAAGGCCTGTTCGAGCGGGCCGTCGCGTTCGCCCGCGAGCACGACGTGCTGATCGTTCACGACGCCTCGTACACGGAGACCACCTTCGAGGGCTATGTGGCGCCGAGCTTCCTCGAGACGCCGGGGGCCAAGGAGGTCGGGGTCGAGGTGTTCTCGCTCTCGAAGGGCTGGAACATGACCGGCTGGCGCACGGCGGCGGTGGTGGGCAACGCGGACGCCGTGCGCACCTACTGGAAGCTGAAGACGAACATCGACTCCGGGGCGTTCGAAGCGGTGCAGCTCGCGGCGGCCAAGGCGCTCGCCGACGGCCCGCCGGCCGGGATGGCCGCCCTGTACGAGCGCCGGCGCGACCTCGTGTGCAGCGCGCTGCGCGAGATCGGCGTCGAGGTGACCCCGCCGAAGGGCACGATCTACGTCTGGGCGCCGGTGCCTGGGGGCCATACCTCCGCTTCCTACTGCGAGCTCGTGTTGGAGGAGTCGGGCGTTGTGATCTCGCCCGGGAGCGCCTACGGTCCCAACGGCGAGGGCTTCTTCCGGATCTCGCTGACGATCGCCGACGAGCGCCTGACAGAGGCCGTGGAGCGGCTGCGCGGCAGCCTGGGGGGCTGAGCGAGCGATGCACTACTGCGGCGTGGTGCCGACACAGGGCGCGCTCCAGCTGGCCATGCTCGAGGAGGTGCGCACGCCCGAGCCGCCGATCCGCCTGAGCGCGATCTTCTACGAGCCCGGCTCGGCCGAGCAGGTGGCGGACGAGCTGGGCTCGATCGGCGAGCTGGTGGTGGCGGTGGGGGCGCCGCTCGCGGAGCCCCGCGAGGGACGCGCGGAACGCGACTGCGACGCCCTGCTGCTGCGCTTGGGAGTGGCGCCGGTGCCCGCCAGCCGCGAGACCCGCTCGCTGGCCGAGGGGTTGCGCGCGCTGCCCGCCTTTTACCCCGGCGAGACCGACGCCTCCGAGGGCCCGGTGGGCGAGGGCGCCTACCACCGCCACCCGCTGTTCGAGACCAACGCGGACGCCGTCTTCTGCGCCCTCCAGGGCCGGCGCCTGCCGGCCAAGCGCCATCCGCTGGGGATGCAGATGCGGATCGAGGAGCTCTCGGGGGACCGCGTGACCGACGAGGGCGGGGAGCTCTGGCACCGGCGCAGCGAGGAGATCGACGCCGCCGCCTGCGCGCTCTGCGCCCACCGCTACGCCGTCGGACACGCCTGCTGGCTCGGCGATCCCGAGGAGGCGCTGATCGTGCTGCCGGGCAGCTCGGTGCCGTCCGAGCTGCCCACGCGCGGCGTGCTGCCCGCAGTAGAGCGGTTGAAGCTGCCGCCGCCCGCCTAGACTGGGGGAATGGGACAGGGTCGCGACGAGCGCACCCGGCGAGCGCGCCAGCGCGCCTTTTGCATCGCGGCGGGCCCGGACGGCGGCGATCTCGCCGAGCTGAAGGAGCTGCTGCTCACGGCCGGCGTGGCGGTGGCGGGCGAGCTCACCCAGCGCCGCCCCGAGCCGGATCCGGACCGCTACCTCGGGAAGGGCAAGCTCGAGGAGCTTAAGCAGGCGATCGAGCGCTCGGACGCCAATCTCGTGGCGTGTGACGACGAGTTGAAGCCGCGCCAGGAGCGCAACCTCGAAGAGGCGCTGGACATGCCGGTGATCGACCGCACGGCGATCATTCTCGACATCTTCGCCGACCACGCCCACTCCGCCGAGGGCAAGCTCCAGGTCGAGCTCGCCCAGCTCGAGTACAACCTCGCCCGCATGCGTGGGCTCTGGACGCACCTGGAGCGGCTCGGAGCGGGGCGCATCGACGGCGGCATCGGCACGCGTGGACCGGGCGAGAGCCAGATCGAGACCGACCGGCGCCTCGCGCGCGACCGCATCTCCGCTCTACGCAGGCGGCTGCAGGGCACCAAGGCCACGCGCGAGACGATGCGGCGCGAGCGCGATCGGGCGGCCCTGCCCTCCGTGGCGCTTGCCGGCTACACGAACGCCGGCAAGTCGACGCTGCTGAACGCGCTCACCGGGGCGGAGGTGGGCGTGCGCGATCGGCTCTTCCACACGCTTGACCCGACCACGCGCTCGTTCGAGATCTCCGGGCGCACCTATCTGCTCACCGACACCGTCGGCTTCATCCGCAAGCTGCCGCACCAGCTCGTGTACGCGTTCTCGGCCACGCTCGAGGAGGCGATGGGCGCCGACCTGGTGCTGCACGTTGCGGACGCATCCGCACCGGAGGGCGACCTGCACGAGATGTTGGCGGCGGTGGACGACGTTCTCGGTGAGATCGGCGCCGCCGAGCGGCCGCGGCTGCTCGCGCTCAACAAGATCGACCTCCTCGACGCCGAGCGCCGGCGCGCGCTGTCGTTTCGCTTCCCGCAAGCTGCCCAGGTGTCCGCCGCCACCGGCGAGGGGCTCGCTGACCTGCGCGAGGCGATCGAGGCGCGCTTCCTCGCCACGCTCGAGCCGATGGAGCTGCTCGTGCCCTACGACGAGGGCGGCAGCCTCTCGGAGCTGCATGAGCTGGCCGGCGAGCTCGAGCGCGAGGACACCGCCGACGGCGTGCGGATCCGCGCCCGCGTGCCGGCCGCCGCGGCGCCGCGCTTCGAGCGCTTCTCCAGCAACGGCCGCGACGGCTAGCGGGAGTCGCCGCTCCCGTGCAGCACGCCGCGCTCCCTGCGTGAGAGCAGCTTGTCGAGGTTCTCCCGCGCCAGCGAGTCGAGCTCGAGGCCGGCCTCGCTCGCGAGCTGCGCCAAGTACCAGAGCACGTCGCCGAGTTCGGCGGCGAGC
>DASQNF010000157.1:0-6043 GCA_035645115.1 Thermoleophilaceae bacterium
TCACCACCCGGTCGGCGGCCACCGTCTCCGCGTCGCCCGCCACAGCAACTCCCTCGACCCGCCCGGCCCGGCTCACCGCGACCGCCTTCGCGCCCACCCCGGTGAGCAGCGCGGCCCCGAGCCGCTCGGCCTCGCGGGCGAGCCCGCGCGCGATCGCCCGCGGGGCGCACTGGAGGTCGTCCGGGAACCACGACCCGCCGAGGATCTCGCCCCGCAGCTCGGGCTCCGCCGCGCGCACGTCCTCGACCGCGAGCAGGCCGCCCTCCACCCCGGCGGCCTGCAGGCGCGCGACCCGCCCCGGCTCCGCTTCCCAGCCGGGCGGGTCGGCGTGGACCACGAGTGCGCCCTTGCGCCTGATCCCCGCCTCGGCGCCGAGCAGCTCCTCGATCTCGTCGTAGGCGGCGAGCCCCCTTTGCGCGAGATCGAGCTCGGGCCCTGGCGCCTTGTCCGAGCAGAGCACGTTGCCCTCGCCGAGGCCGGTGCTCCCGCACGAGACCTCGCGGCCGCGCTCGATCAGGCAGACGCTCACGCCCCGGCGTGTCAGTTCGAACGCGGTGGCGCAGCCGACGATCCCGGCGCCGAGCACCGCCACCTCGTAGCTGCTCAGAGCGCGAATCCCGCCGGGAACGGGTCCTCGGGGTCGAGCAGGTACTGGCCCATGCCGGTGATCCACGCACGGCCGCTGATCTCCGGCGCCACGGCGGGCAGCCCCGCCACCTCGGTCTCGGCGACGATGCGCCCGCCGAAGCGCGTCCCGATCAGCGAGCGGTTCACGAAGTCCTCGCCCACGCCGAGCTGGCCGCGTGCATGCAGCTGGGCGAGCCGCGCCGAGGTGCCGGTGCCGCACGGCGAGCGGTCGAGCCAGCCCGGGTGGATCGCGGTGGCGCTCCGCTGCGAGCGCGGCCCGTCCTCGCCCGGCGCGAGGAACACCACGTGCCGGCAGCCGGCGATGCGCTCGTCCTGCGGGTGCACCGGCCGCTCGCTCGCGTCGATGGCGCCCATCAGCTCGAGCCCGCGCTCGATCAGCTCCTCGGCGTGGGCGGGGTCCACCGCGACACCGGCCTCCTCAGCCGCCACGAGCGCGTAGAAGTTGCCGCCGAACGCCATGTCGTAGGTCACGGCCCGCCCGTTCACCTGCACGCTGCGATCGCGAGCCAGCAGGAAGGAGGCCACGTTCCGCAGCGTGACGCCCCGCGCGCGCCCGCCGCCCACCCGCACGCGCGCCTCCACGAGCCCGGCCGGCGTGTCGAGCCGTACCACCGTCTCCGGCTCGCTCGGCTCGACCATGCCGGTCTCCACCAGCACGGTGGCCACGCCGATCGCGCCGTGGCCGCACATCGGCAGGCAGCCGGACACCTCGATGAACACGACGCCCCAGTCGGCGTCGTGGCGCAGCGCCGGCTGGAGGATCGCGCCGGACATGGCGCCGTGGCCGCGCGGCTCGCGCATGAGCAGCAGGCGCAACTCGTCCATGTGCTGCTCGAAGTGCAGCTTGCGGGCCAACATGGTCTCGCCCGGGATCGGGCCGACGCCGCCGGTGATCACGCGAGTCGGCATCCCCTCCGTGTGGGAGTCGACCGCGGAGAAGACCCGGCTTGCGATCACCCGGCGACCCTCACGCCGAGCGCGTTCACCGCCTCCTCCACCTCGCGTCGCTCCTCGGTCGTCAACCCGAGCCGGGGCGGGCGGCTCGGACCGCCGTCGCGCCCGACCATGTCCATGCCGGCCTTGAAGAACTGGACGAGCTTCGGGCGCATGTCGAGCCGGGCGAGCGGGAGCAGGCGAGCGTAGACCACGCGCGCCTCCTCGAGCTTGCCCTCGCCGCAGAGCTGGAACAGCTCCACGCACTCGCGCGGCGCCACGTTCATGACCCCGGAGATCCAGCCGCTCGCGCCCGCGCAGAACCCCTCGAGCGCCCAGTCGTCGCCGCCCACGAGCACTTCGAGGCCGCTGCCGGCGGTGGCGTTCAGGATCTCGGGGATGCGGCGGGCGTCACCCGAGCACTCCTTGACGGCCACCACGCCGTCGAGCTCCGCGAGGCGCGCCACCAGCGCGGGACGCATGTCCGTGCCACTCGCCTTCGGGTTGTTGTAGACCATGATCGGCAGGTCCGTGGACTGGGCCACCGCGCAATAGAAGGCCTCGATCTCGCGGGCGTCGCCCTCGTAGCCCAGCGAGGGCAGCAGCATGAGAGCGCCCGCGCCGGCCGCGGCGGCGTCCGCGGCGAGGCCGAGCGACCTCGCCGGCGTCTCGCTCGACACGCCCGCCGTGACCGTGACGCGCCCGTCCGCGGCGGCCACGAGCGTCTCGATCACGAGCCTGCGCTCCGCCGCGCTCAGGCTCTGCGCCTCGCCCATCGTGCCCGTGCCCACGAGCCCGGTGGCGCCGTTCTCGAGCAGCCACTCGGCGTTGCGGGCGAGCGCGCCGGTGTCGATCGCGTCGTCCTCGCCGAACGGTGTCATAACAGCCGGAATCACGCCTTCGAACCACATAGAGCCGGACCTCCTCGTTTGGGACCTCTAGCTTGGCACGGCCGGGTCAGCGGCGGCCGATGCGAAAGACCGGCCCGTTCAGCGAGACGGCGTACACGCGACCCTGCCCGTCCTCCCCGAACGAGACGAGGCCGCGCACCTGCAGGCCCGATCGGCGCGTGGGGGCGCTTCCGCGGCGCAGCGCGGCCAGTCGCAGAGCGGAGTTGCAGAAGTCGCCGTACACGTAGCGGCCGCTCCAGCCGCGGCCGAGCGAGCGGTCGCGGATCACGTAGCCGCCGATGATCGAGCAGAACCCGGCGCCTTGCGAGTGGGCGATCACCGGTGGCACGTGACCGGGCGCCGAGCCGCCCTCGTAGCTCTGGCGCCCCTCGAACACGTCCCAGCCGAAGTTGTACCCGCCGCGCGGCGGGCGCCCTCCGCCCGGGCTCGGCACGTAGTCGATCTCCTCCACCGCGCTCTGGCCCACGTCGCCGATCGTGAGCGCCCCGGTGCGCCGGTCGAACGAGAAGCGATAGGGATTGCGCAGCCCGTAGGCGTAGATCTCACCGCGCGCTCCGGCGCGGCGGCGGAACGGGTTGCCGGCCGGGATCGAGTAGCCGCCTCCGGGACGCGGGTCGATCCGGACCACCTTGCCGAGGATGCGGCCGAGGCTCTGCGCGTTCTCGTCGGGGTCGCCGCCCCCGCCGCCGTCGCCGAATGCCGCGTAGAGGAGGCCGTCAGGGCCGAACTGGAGCTGCCCGCCCTTGTGGTTGGGGCGCGGGTGCGGCACCCGCATCACGGTTCGCCGCGAGCCCGGCGCGGCGCGGTCGGGGTTGGCCTGCGAGCGCCTGAACTGGGCGATCGTGAGGAAGCCCTGGAGATCCGTGTAGTAGACGAAGAAGCGACCCGAGCTCGAGTAGTCGGGCGCGAAGGCCAACGAGAGCATCCCGCTCTCGCCGCCGGTCGAGACCTCGTCGGCAATGTCGAGGAACGGCCGGCCGAGCGTGCGCCCGCGCTTCACGACCCTGATGCGCCCCTCGCGCTCGACCACGAAGCGGCGCCGATCGCCGCGCGGAGCGGCCAGGTAGGTGGGCTGCTCGAAGTCGCCGAGCTTGAGCAGGCGCACCGGCCTGCCGGCGCCACCGGCGGGGACCTCCTTGGCCGTCCCGTCCGCCGCCGCGTCCGCGGCCGGTTTTGAGGTCCCCTGTGGAGCGGCGCGCTCCTCGTCGTCCCCGGCGCAGGCGCCCAGCGCAAGCAGGCACAGCACGAGCGAGAAGACCACAGGCCGGCGGGCGCTCACGCAGCCTCAGTATGGCAACGTCCTGCGGCCTGATCGGCGCGCTAGTCTTGCCGGCGTCGGGCTGTGGCGCAGCTTGGTAGCGCGCTCCGTTCGGGTCGGAGAGGTCGCTGGTTCAAATCCAGTCAGCCCGATCGCCGGAAGTACCCCGCATCGCTTCGCAAAGCCCCGCAGACCGCAGAACCACTAGGCGGAAGCGGGGCGATGCGGGGGCCTGCGAGGTAGAAAACCGATGCACGAACCGACGCACGACTGCCGATGTGCATCGGTTGGTTGCGCAGGCAACGACCGCGCGGGGAACTCGCTGGGCTAGCCCTCAAGCTGTTCTCGAGGGAGCACGTACAAGCGCTGAGAGGGCTTGCGCCTGCCTCCGAGCTGAATCCCGCCCAACAGGCGGCTGATGTGCGGGGGCGTATCCACAAGCCGCCCCCCATGCCTCACCACGTAGGACGTGACGGCCGCCGGGCTGAGGCCGGCCCCCTTTGCCTCAGACTCCCAAATGAGCAGCTCGCCCTCGTGCAGCGCGGACGACTCTCGGGCTAGGGGCCTCAATGCCTCTCGGATTTCGTCGTCGCTCTCCACCGCCCTTCACCGTACCCCTCGTGGGGGGATGGCAGGCGAACGAATCTGAGCGAGACATGGCATATCCGCTCATGGGAAGCCTTTTGACGCCTTCCAGGCAACTATTCGACGTTCGTCGAAGGTTCGAACACTTACAGCGGCGCTCGGCCGGGGCGGCAATAGTCCGGCTGAACACGAAAGCGGCCCTCCGGAGCGTGACGAGCCGCCGCCGAAGGGCCGAACCATGGAGGGATGACGCTCCATGGCTGCACTCGAGTAACGGGCGACCCCTGCCGCTACATCCGCGATACACGCACTTCGCTCTGTGAAACGGTGCTCAGAGGAGGTTCCGCTGGAATGCCCCGGGTATAGATCGCCCCTGGGCGGGACCGTTCGCCCGGACCAATCCCTTGCCGGGGACTTTCGGGACTGGCGGACCGGGACCGCCTCTTCTACCGCTCCGGGCGCTTGCGGTGTCCTCCTGCGGTGGTAAGCCTTGCGGGCCCTGTCGAAGTGGGCCGTCCGCCTCGCGCTCGTCCTGATAGCCGTTGCTCTGATGGCAGCAGGACGACACGGCCTGCTCGACGGACACCCCCGATCAGCAGGCTCCCGACGTGTCCGAGGACGCGGAGGAGTCCGAAGGTCCTGCAGCCCCGAACCCGGACGGGAGATACAACTTCAACTGCGACTACCTGCTCGGCGACTTCACCGAGGGGACCGAGCAGGGCTTCAAGTTCGTAGCCGGCGGGACGGTCGAGAACACCGGCAACATCGGCATCGTAATCAGGGTGCGGGCGCGCTGGCAGCAACTCGGCAGCGATCGGATTCTCGAAGAACGCAGGGTGCGCCTAAAGGTGGGGAGGCGTAAGCGAGTGAACATCAGTCGCCTTGCCTCCAGCGGCGAGATTGACGCGCACCAGTTCGCCGAGGGCGACTGTTCGGTCGGCGCGAAGATCGTCAAGACGTTCGGTCGCGTCCGCGACTAAGCGACCCCGGCTTAGCTCGGCCTGCGGCGACATGGCTTGCACCGCCGCCGACCATCTTTCGGTGCGCTGCCTGGGCGAGCGGTTGCAGGGCCCGAGCTCCCGAAGGGACAGCGCCGGGGGCGCGCGAAGGGAGGAGCGAACTCACCGAGACCGAGAGGGGATATGTGATGCTGCGAAGGGCGGTCGGCACGTCGCTCGCGTGTTTGATTGGCGTGTTGGTGGCGAGCTCAGCGGCGCTTGCGGAGGCGCCTCACACCGTGCTGGCAGGGGAAACCTTGTGGTCAATTGCCGCCGCGAACAACCTGACGACTCGCACGGTGGCCGTCTACAACGGTCTCCCCGAGGACGCTCAGCTCGTCGCAGGGACGACGGTGTATGTGCCCACGGTTGAGGAGGGCGCCGCGGCGCTGGGCGCGGGGCCGGCGACCGGGACGGGCGTGTCCGCCAGCGCCGCGTCGACGACGACGATCGCGCCGGCCCCCGGGATGGGACACGTCCCGTCCCCGTACGGTGAGCTGCACCTCCTCCCTGCCGCGGCGGACGCGTGGAACGCGATGCGAGCGGAGGTTTTGAGCAGCTACGGGCTCGACATCTACCCGGGCGGCCCGCTCTCCGCGTTCCGCACATACGAACAGCAGGCTGAGCTCTACGAGGCGTTTCTCGCCGGGTTCGGCGCCCCGGCCAACCCGCCCGGCAGTTCCTCCCACGAGTCCGGCACCGCGGTCGAT
>DASQNF010000158.1:0-6250 GCA_035645115.1 Thermoleophilaceae bacterium
CGTGGGATCAGCATCACGAGCGTGGTCTTGCCCGAGCCGGTCGGGCCGACGAGCGCCACGGTCTTGCCGGGTTCGACCGTCAGGTCCACGTCGCGCAGCACAGGCTCGCTCTCGCCGTAGCCGAAGCTCACGCCGCGCAGCTCCACCCTGCCGCCGCCGGCGGGCAGCGGCGGAGCGTCGGCCGGGGCGGTGAGCTGGGGGGCGCGGTCCAGGAGCTCGAACACGCGCGCGCCGCTCGCCACGGCGCGCTGGGCCATGCCGAGCGCCATCCCGAGCATCCGCATCGGCGAGGTCAGCATCAGCACGTAGCCGTAGAACGCCACGAACTCGCCGACGCTGATCTCGCCCTGGATCGCCTGACGCCCGCCCACGAACAGCACCGCCGCGAGCCCGAGCTGCGGCAGGAAGCCGATGAACGGGGAGTAGAAGGCGCGCAGCCGCGTGGAGATCATCGACTGGTCGAACACGCGCGCGACAGCGCGGCTGAAGCGCCGCAGCTGGCGCTCCTCCTGCGCGAACGCCTTGACCACGCGCACGCCGGACACGTTCTCCTCGGCCTCCGCCGTGAGCTCCGCGATCCGCTGCTGCACCTCCTGGGTGGCGGGCCGGTTGCGGCGCCCGTAGCGGAAGGCGATCCAGATCACGAACGGCATCGGCGCGAGCGAGACCGCCGCGAGCCGCGGGTCCACCGCCAGCATCACACCGGCGGCTATCAGGATCGTGAGCGCCGACTGCAGGATGAAGATCAGGCCATAACCGAGGAAGAAGCGCACGGCCTGCAGGTCGACGGTGGCGCGCGACATCAGCTGTCCCGTCTGCTGCCCGTCGAAGAACTCGAGCTCGAGCGAGTGCAGGTGCGCGTACATGCGGTTGCGCAGGTCGTACTCGACCCCCAGCGAGACGCGGCCGGCCACCACCCGGCGCGAGACGCTGAACGCCATCCGCAGCAGGCCGGCCGTAGCGACGGCGGCGGCTAGCGGCCAGAGGCTCGCGCCGCCGTTGCGAATCTCGTCGACGGTGCGGCCCACGAGGTACGGCACGAGCACGCCCGCGCCCATCGCGGTCGCGGCGAGCACGAAGGAGACGGCTACGCCGCCCCGGTAGGGGCGCAGGAAGCCGAGCAGTCTCCAGAAGGTGCGCACCGGCCGTTACTTTACTTTATGAAGTGGGGTTGAGATTTCGGCTGCACACGCCGGAGCCTGCAGGACCGGCGAGTGGGAACTGGAACCAGCACGGTGATGGGAAGGACGCCCGCCTGCGTGACACACCGGCTGAGCGCGGCGGAGCAGCGCGTGCTCGCGTCCTTCCTGGCGGGACGCCTTCCCGCGGGCCAGGTCCACTCCGAGCTCGCGCGGGCGCGCGCGTCGTTGCTCGTCGCGCCGCCCGGTCCGGCGCCGCTCGAGCCGCTTCTGCGGCTCGCCGCTGCAGCGTAGCGCTCGCTCCGGGTCGGTCACTACGCGTACTCTTCGCCCGCCGTGGCGGTGTACGTGGACGAGCCGATCTGGGAGTGGCGCGGGCGGCGCTGGTGCCACCTGACGGCCGACGAGACCGGCGAGTTGCACGACTTCGCGGCCCGGCTCGGACTCGTGCGCCAGTGGTTCCAATCGAAGCCGGGGCGCCCATGGCACGACCACTACGACCTGCCCGGCGAGGTTCGCGCGCAGGCCGTGGCGATGGGGGCGACCCCGCTCACCACCCGCGAGATGGGCGCGCGCCAGGCCGCCCGCCGCGCCGCGTTCGACACCGCGGCGCGCTAGCACAACTCCGACACATTGCAGAGGCTACGGTCGGTGACAGGGTGGACGTCCCGGTCGGAAGGTCCGACCGTTGCCCGCGGTCAGTTGAAGGGGAAGTTCCAGCGGTTGCAGTTGGGGAACGGTCCCCACTGGCCCCGGTTGTAGTTGTCGATGTAGCGAAACGACTCCAGCCGGTGCCAGCGGTATCCAACTCTGCGGTACCGAGTCCACCACTCGATGAGCACATCGGCGCCGTAATAGCCCCGCCAGTCCATCTGGAAGGCGGATGGTGGCAGGTAACGCGACTGGCGCTGCCGCACGGCGAACCACCCGCTCCAACCCGACTCCAGGACGGTTGCGTAGTTCGAGGCGGCGGTGACGTCCACCCGGTAGCGCACCCAGGTCATCTCGCTGCTCGTCCAGCGGCGCGTGTTGGCGCCGGTGACCCAGGGCTGGTTGACGCCGACCGTGAGCACGCCGCTTGGGCCGAACACGCCGTACTTGCACGTGCCCGACGCGGACGAGCTCCGGCCCGTCTTGCCGGCACTGACGAGCACGTAGGCGTCCGCCTGCGGCGCCACAGCAAGTACGAGCAGGATGGCGGCGACGGTGAAGGAGAGTGCTCTGGTACTCATTCGAGCGCGGCGTCGGGCGGGTACTCCGACCGTAGACCCGATTCGGGTTCTTCGCCAGCAGGACTACGGGACAATCTGCTGCCGCGCTGCGCGGGGCAGGGGATAGATAGGACATGAGGCCCGCACCCGCCGTCACCCGCCACCTCGCGGGAAAAAAACGGGTTGCCCGCCAAAGAAAAGCCATTTGAGGCGTGTAGAAACCCGTTTGACCGAACCCTCATGGTCGTCCTCGGCGTTCTGCGCCGAGTGCGCCGCACCGACCGCCGCTGGCCGGCGTTGGCGTCAGCAGAACCCGGAGGCGGCGGCCGCCGTCAATGCTCGTAAGCGGGTGGTACACGAGCCACGGCCCTGCCAGCTGTGTGACCAGTTGTTCAGGCCGCAGCGCGGTACCGGGCGCTTCTGCTCGGAAAAGTGCAGGTGGCGTTGGAGAAATACCAGCTTGCCAAGCTGAGGGGGGCTGCCTGATGGGTCTAAGACCGGGGATCAGCGGCGAGCTAGACCACATCGTCCCCTCTGGGCAGACGCGCGAAGCACCCAGCTGTGGCGGTTGCCCTGATTGGGTCTAGGCTGCCTACCACGAACGTTCCCGCGATCGGCGGGACCACCTCAAGGAGGCAGTTGATGAGCCAAAGCCAGTCCCCCCGCACCGCCACCAGATCCGGAGGGGCCAGCGAGCCGGCCGAGGCCTCCTCGAAGTCGGAGCACGGCAGTGGGCCGCTGAGCTCCGAGCTTGGCTCTACCACCATCGCCGACGCCGTCGTCACCAAGATCGCGAGCGTGGCCGCGCGGGAAGTGAGTGGGGTGCATGACCTGGGCGGTGGAGCGGCGCGGGCGATCGGAGGGGTGACGCGTAGCGTTGGGATCGGTGGGATCGGGGTTGATGAGCGCATGCAGGGCGTGGGGGTGGAGGTCGGCGAGCGCGAGGCGGCGGTCGACCTTACGGTGGTGGTCGAGTACGGCGAGTCGATACCGCGGATCGCCAGCGCCCTGCGCGAGAACATCACCCGTCGCATCGAGGGCATGACCGGCCTAAAGGTCACCGAGGTCAACATCGCCGTCAACGACCTGTACTTCGAGGGCGACGAGGCGGCCGAGCCGGAGCGCGTCGAGTAGCCAGGTCAGAGCGCGGCCGTGTCCTCTGCCGTTCCGAGAGCCGGTGCAAGGGCGATCCCGGTCTCCTCGCCCGCCGAGGTCCCGGCCTCGGCGTCGGTGCGCCTCCGTCTGGCGGCCGTTGCTCGTGCAGCCGCGCTCGCCACTCGCGGAGTTCTCGGGCTCGACGCTGGGCGGGCCGGTATGCGCATGACGGCCAGCGGGGGCCTGCGCGTCGACGGGGTGGTCTGCGCGGCACTGCCCGACGGGCGCTACCAGCTGTCCGTTCATCTCGTTGCTGCGATGGTCGCGCTGCGCCCGTTGGCCGACGCCGTGCGGGCGCGCGTCGAACGCGACGTCGCCAACGCGGGCCTGGCCGACCGGCTCGGTCCGGTGGATGTCGCGGTAGAGGACGTCCGGGCGCAAGGGGAGGCGCGCCCATGATTCTGGTGCTGCGCGCGGTGGTGCGACTGCTCGGGTTTCTGCTGATTGTCGCGCTCGCGCTCGTCGGTCTCGGCTTCGCGTTGGCGGCGTTGCTCGGTGACGAGCTCGGGGTGCAGCTTGAGGGCTCGGCAGTCAGTCGCTGGCTCGAGCGGCTGGAAGGCAAAGACAGCCAGGTCCTCGAGGCCATTATTGGCGGCGGCATGGTTCTGCTCGGGCTGCTGCTGTTGATCGGGGCGCTGGCGCCGCGCCGCGAGCGCCGCGCCGTGCTCGAGCAGGGCGGGCATGGCACGCTCGACGCCCGCCGGCGCCCGCTGGCGCAGATGTTCACGGCACTCGCCGAACGCACCCGTGGGGTCACGCACGCCAAGGCGAAGCTGCGCCTCGGCCGGCGAGCAGGCCACGGACGGCTGGTGCTGCGAGCAGAGCGCCCTCGCACGGCGGAGAGCACCGCCGTCCGCGAGGCTGTCCGGTCCGACGTCGGTGAGCTGGCGGACGCCTTCGGCCTCAAGACCCGGGTCCAAGCCCCGCTGGGGCGCCGCGGCCGGCGGGTGCAGTGATGCTGCGCCAGCGCCTGCGCACGCGGACCTCGCCGCTCGCCTTCATACAGCGGCTGCTCGAGTTCGCGCTCGCATTGGCGCTGATCTGGTATGGCCTCATCCTCGCCGGCCTCGCCCTCGACGTGATCGGCCGCGGCAGCGCCGACACCTACAGCGGCTACCGCACCGCCTACGACTTCGCCGCCGACCTGCTGGCGGGACGGGCCTCGGACAGCGCGCGACTGATCGCCGGCATCGCCGGCATGGTCGCCTTGGTGGTCCTGCTCACCGTCGCCCTCAAGCGGCTGCCGCGCCCCTACCTCGCCCGCCAGGACCTCGAGCTCGAGGCCGGCGAGCGCGGCACGGTCACCGTGGAGCCGCGCGCGGTGGAGCGCCTGGCCGAGGGCATCGCGCTCCAGCACCCCGCCGTGTCAAGCGCCTCCGGGCGCTTCGAAACCGACGACCTCGCGGTACTGCTCGAGGTGCGCCGCGCTCGCGACCTGCCGGACACGCTGCGCAGCGTCCAGCACAGCGTTCGCAGCGGCCTCGAGCGCCACGGGCTACCCCCCGTCCCCGTCAACGTGACCCTGACCAGCTATGACAACTCAAGCAAGAGGGAGCTCAACTGACATGACCCCCAGACAATTCGCCGCCCTCCTCGGCTTCCTCTTCATCGCCGCGTGGATCGGATTCGGATTCGGCGAAGCCATACTGTGCCTTATCGGCGCCGCCGTCTTCGCCGGCCTGCTCTACGCAGGCGAAGGCTTCCTCCGCGGCGACATCGACCTCGGCGAACTCCAGGCCCGCATGACCAACCGCTCGAACCCGAGCCGCGGCCCGGCTCCCCGCGCGCATCCTCGCGCGCAGTAAGCGGTGTCTCTTTGCCGTGGCGGGCTGCGGGGACGCGGTTACGGGTCTCCATTGATGGCGAGCGTGGAGCTCAGCCGCCGCGTCGAGAAGGTGGTCGGCTACCCGCCGATGTGCGAGATGAGCGATCTTCCACGAGGCGCTTCTCGAGGCCAAGGCCTTCGACGACTTGGCCGGGAAGTGGCAGGCGCGATCCTGGAAGCGGGAACAGAACCGGCGAAGCTGCGCGTCGTGACCAGCGATCAGCTGGCTGCTCAAGACTTCCCAAGAAGCGGCGACACCACCAGTGTTGAGTCTTCGGGGGTGCGCGCCTCCCTCCATGTGCCGCGAACCTCGACTGACCCTCCGAAGGACTGGATATGGCGGCCGTCGTGCGGGGCGGCCGCCGGTTCTAGACTGAATTAGAACCGCACCCGTGCTCGGATAGCCCTACTCACCAGAACGCGACCTGGCGCGGGACCGGACAGCCACAACTCGCCGCAGCCAGGATTGGCGCTTTACTCTCGCCACGGATTGGCGTTCCATCGGCTCGCGAGCAGCGTACCCGAGCGCTGTGGCGACACGCTGCGGGTCTTCGCCCGACGCCTCAGCCCGACGCATCATTCGTTCGATTTCCTGGCGCTCGCGCTCGCCCGCCTCGCTCATTAGGGCGTGCGATTACCCAGGCCATTCGGCCACAACCACGGCGCTACAGGCGAGCACCTCGGCGTTCCGACTTCCTAGGCTCGCGACAGAGAGCTTCCGCTCGCACAGGCCTTACGCGCTGGTAGCCGTTTCGCTACCAGCTCGGAGGAGAGCAGAGGAGAGGAGTAGAGGGACGAGGTGGCGGCTGCCGAGCGTTCTCCCGAGGAGAACTTGTCGGCCGCCGACGATCCCGTGGATCGACCAAACCGAGGCCGATGGTTGGAGGAGGACTCCGCGCCGCGCGGCAATGCGCCTACGG